>CAYMQF010000032.1:0-11877 GCA_964392425.1 uncultured Phycisphaeraceae bacterium | reverse complement strand
GCCATCAGGGCATGGTTGGTGCCGCAGTACTCAGCACAGAAGAGATAGTGGTCGGTGTAAAGCTCGGTGACGCCTTCACTGTTGACGTGCTCTTCCAGTTTGCTGGTCGCTTCGAACCATGTCTCGGTGTAGCGGTTGGGCATGACATCGAGCTTGATCCGGAAGTCGGGCACCCAGAAAGCATGGATAACATCCACACTGTGCATGAGCAGCTTGATGGGCTTTCCCTGTGGGACAGGGATGATGGGGACCGTCTGGCTGGCGACCTCGGTGGTAAGCGTGCTTTGCGCGCCGTTGTCGTAGGTCATCTGCCAGCTCCACTGCTGGGCTTTGATGTCGATTTCTTCAGCGTCTGCGGGGGCGACGTGCATGAACATGTAGCCTCGGAAACCCCAGACAAACATCACCGCCATGATGAGCAACGGCAGCGTCGACCACGCAACTTCGAGGGGCGTATTGTGCGAGGGGCTGCGCTGAGCGGGGACTCCCTCGACGCGGTGATAGCGAATGACGAAATAAATCGTCAACCCGACAATCAACACAAAGAAGAACGTCGACACCCAGAAGATGAACATGAACAGAGAGTCGCTTTTTGGCGCGAACGTCGAGGCCTGCTCGTTGAACCACATGCCATGCCCAAAGTTCCAGAAGGGCGCAGCGGCGAGCAAAGAGAAGGGTAAATTGAGCAAAGCGGTCATGAATGGCTCACTTTGTGCGTCATGGTCATTCCTTGAATCGTTTGAGCTTTTGCCAAGCGTCGTGTGCGTCGGCGGTCCATCAACACGAGGAGCCCTATCACGCTCCCCAGAATCGTCATAGTGATCAATCCCGCAAGCGTCATGACGTTGCGCGCCGCGAGAACATACCCGCCAGCGTTGGGATCGTAGTGATAACAGCGGAGCAATATCCGGTCGAACACATCTCCGATTTTGCCATCCGAAGCGTCCAGAAGCGCGAGGCGAAACTGTTGCTGTTGATATTTGACGCCGTAGAGATAGTTGGAGACTTCACCATCGGGGGTGAGGATAATGATCCCGGTCGGGTGGGAGAAATCATCGGTCCGGGGGATGTACTTGTAGATATAGCCGACACTGTCGTAGAACCTGCGGATGGTCCGGACATCACCGGTGAGGAAGGCCCACGCATCAGGGCCCGTCGAGCTGCGCAGGCCAGCCATCATGGACTCTTTCTTCTCCGCAGCCTGCTCGGGCGTGTCGCGCTGGTCAAAGCTGATGGTCAACGCTTGGTATTTGTCGCCGGTGGCCCAAGCGAGTTCGTTGAAGACTGCTTGGGCGTTATTGAAAACGACGGGGCACACCACCGGGCATGTAAAATAGCCCGGGATGAGAACGACGGGCCTTGTTCCGTCGAAGTAATCACTCAGCAGAACTTTTTTGCCCGTCGAGTCTGTGAACACGAGGTCCAGAGGGATCGACTCGCCACGATGCTCAACGATGTCCGCAGCGGCAAGATCGGGCGGCGTCTCCTTGAGGAGCGGCTGCGCGAAGACCGCCGACGGTGTGCACACCGACAGCAGAAGCGCGACAATCGAGCCTGCTAGGAAAGAAACCAAGTTGATTCGACCTGTTCGTGTCATTGTGCCTGGGAATACTCTTTGACGACTTTGTCGATTGCGGCTTGCAGCGGAACTCGGACCACGCCGTTGGGCGCATCGACCCAGCCATATTCACTGAGTGCCTTATCCCAGGTTGCTCGACGGGCTACAAAATCCGCTCCGAGATTCACCTCTTGCTTGGCGGCGGTCTCAGTCTGCACACCCATCACAAAGTATTGTGCGATGACAACCATTGTGATAATGACGAGCATCGTGCATCCAAACCCGATGAGAAAGATATTTTTCGGCGAGGTGGTCCCGTGCGCGTGCTGAGGAGGCGTCTCCCCGGAGTGGGAGTGCCATGGATCGTCTGCAGAGGCGAACTGCTCTGCGTCAGCCAGATCGTTGTTTTGATGTGCGGGTTGGCTTGTCATCGGTTTGCATGGCGGCCGCTTGGCGCCTTCTCCGTCGTCAGGATCAGATGTAGTTCTTGTGCGAAATTGCCTCGTCGAGACGGGGATCGTTGATGGGGATGAGTCGGTTGGACATGATGCGCCTGACGTACAGGCCAAAGAAGATGCACACCGGGCCAAGAGCGCCCACAACGTCGAGCCAGGTAATGGTGATCGCGGCGCCCTCGACGCCAGTCACGGTCGGCCTGACCATCCAGAACATGTCGAAGATGTTGAACACGATCATCCACACTGCGATCAGGCTCAACACACGCCTTGATCGGCGCCAGGGACGTGGGATGAGAATGATGAAGGGGATGATGAATCGCCCGTAGACCAGCGCGGTGGAATAGGGCATCCAGCCGTTGGTTCTTCTCACTTGGAACCACATCGTCTCTTCGGGGATGTTCGCGTACCAGATCAGGAAGTACTGGCTGAAGCCGATGTACGCCCAGAACACGACAAACACAAAGATCAGCTTGCCCAGATCGTGCAGGTGCTCGTTGGTCACCAGTCCATCGAGCACGCCCGCCCGGCGAAGAATGATGAGCGTCAGCGCGCACAGTGCGATGGAGGCACCCATGAACCCGGCGAAGAAGTACACGCCGAACATGGTGCTGAACCAGTGGTAATCCAAACTCATGATCCAATCGAACGCTGCGAAGGCGCTGGTGAAAGCCATCAACGGCAAGCCGTAGCTTGACATCTTTCGAGCGGCGAAGGATCGCATTTTATCGCCGTCGGTGTCCTGTCCGATCGACAGTCGGTAGAGCCGTTGGGAGAAGATGAGCCAAACGGTGAAATACACCACGACTCGTGCGTAGAAAAACGGCGTGTTCAGGTAGGCGCTCTTTGCCTGATAGACCATATCGCCTTGCGTGACTGCTGGGTCCATCCATGTGAAGAGGAACCTGCCGAAGATCAGAACGGGGATGAAGAGCAGCAGGCACACCGGGACCAGGCTCATGACATTCTCAAGTTGCCTGCGAACGGTGCCTGTCCAGCCGGCGTTGGTCTGATGAAAAATCATCACAAAGAAGATGGAGCCGAGCGTCATGCCGAGCGTCGCGAGGAACCCAACGTGGTACGCAGCCAGCGCGATCCTTCGATCGGTTGCGTCGCCGAGGAAAGCCCCCAGCGCCGTCAGGGCAATCGCAATGACTCCCACCGCGAGAAAGCTGAGCGACACCATACGCCCGGCGCCCACGGGGAACGCCACGTTACCCGCTGCCAACAGTTTCGATTTGTCCGCCACCGCATGGGACATGGTGCTACGCCTCCACCAGTTCAATGTTGTCGCCGCCGGCCTCTTGGAGAAGCCTGCGGGTTGTCTCCGGGTCAAACTTGTCGTCCTTGGCGTCAATAGCGATGAAAAATCCATCATCGCTGGCGCTGAGGAACCGGTCCTTGCTCATCAACGGATGATGCCATCGGGGCAGACCGTTGAGGAGGAGCATTCCAAAGACAGCACTGATGCCTGCCAGCAGAATGCTCATTTCAAACGTGATCGGGATGAACTGCTCCCACCCGCCGAATGGTTTGTTGTGGACGATGAGCGGAAACGCCACCGCACTGGCCCACCATTGCAGGAGGAATCCACCGCTGGCGCCCAGCGCGGCACATGTGCCGACGATCCATGAAATCCGGCTCGGCTTCAAGCCCATCGACTCGTTCATGTCGTGGATCGGAAATGGGGAATACACATCCCACTTGCGATACCCAGCGTCGCGAACGCGAGCGGCGGCTTGAGAAACCGATGCGGGAGAATCGAACTCAGCGAGAATGCCCCACGTCTGGTTGTCGGAGTTGCTGTTCTGACTGGACATTATTCAGCCCCCTCCCCAGCGTCCGGCGCATGAGGGCTGGCCTGCGGAAGCACGTTTTTGACTTCCGAAATCGCAAGCATTGGCAGGAACCGCATAAAGAGCAGGAAGAACGTCATGAAGATCCCCAGACTGCCGACAAACGTCAACACATCGACAAGCGTTGGGCGGAAGTATCCCCACGCCGACGGCATGAAGTCCGCTGAAAGTGTCATGACGATCACGAACCGCTCGAACCACATCCCGATATTCACGACAATCGTGACGATGAAAATAAACCAAGGAGTGGTGCGAGCCCACTTGAACCAGAAGACCTGCGGGCTGATCACGTTGCAGGTGATCATGATCGCATACGCCCACCAGTAGGGGCCCATCGCACGGATGAGGAAGGTTTGTTGTTCGTAGGTGTTGCCGCCATACCACGCGATGAAGAACTCCATCCCGTAGGCAAACCCGACCATCGAGCCGGTGACGGTGATGATCTTGCACATGTTTTCAAGCGTGCGAAGGGTGACGAAATCCTTCATGCCGGGATACATCGCGCGAGCGGGGATCAGCAGCGTCAGCACCATGGCAAACCCACTGAAGATGGCGCCGGCCACGAAGTAAGGCGGGAAGATCGTTGAATGCCACCCGGGCATGATCGCAGCGGCAAAGTCCATCGACACCACCGAGTGCACACTGAGCACCAACGGCGTCGCCATCCCGGCGAGCAGGATGTACGCCTTTTCGTAGTTCCACCAGCCACGGAAGCTGAAGCGCCATCCCAAGGACAAGGCGCCATAGCCGTAGGCGCGAATCTTTCCGATCAACCGTTCGATGGGGCCGAGCGCGCCGGAATGCTGCATCCGCTTGATCGCGCGGTCACGGAGTGTCGCGATGTCGGGGATCATGCCCATGTACCAGAACAAAAGCGAGATAGTGAAGTACGTCCCGACGGCGAAAACATCCCACAAGAGCGGGCTACGGAAGTTGGGCCAGATCGCATTGGAGTTGGGCACCGGCGCCAAGAACCATGCGAACCAGACGCGACCGACATGAATCCCCGGGAACATGCCTGCGCAGATGACTGCGAAGATGGTCATGGCTTCAGCGAATCGGTTGATGCTGGTGCGCCACTTCTGTTTGAGGATGCACAAGACCGCGGAGATCAGCGTCCCTGCGTGGCCGATTCCGACCCACCACACAAAGTTGACGATCGCCCAGCCCCAACTGACCGGGTTGTTCAGGCCCCACACGCCGACGCCCGTGATGATCAGGTAGATGATCATCAGCGTGCCGATGCCGGCGACTGATGAGGCGAGCATAAATGCAGGGCCCCACCAGCGACCAGGATTGTTCTCTGTCCAGCCGCAGATCGTCTCAGTGACGGTGTGGAAGGTGTGCTTTCCAAGAACCAACGGCGGACGAGCAGCGGGATCGGAGACGAGCGAACCGTCACCAAGATCGCGATTGTGTTCGCGACCCATGGCTGGCGCCACATCCAGTCCCGCCAACCGCTTGGCGACCGCTTCATCCGGGTGGAGGGCACTCATGCCAACGCTCCATTCTCAAGCAGAATGGGAAGACTCATGACATGGCCCTCTTCTTTTTTGGGTTCGTGCTCAATCGAAGGATCATGGTTCGTCGATGGGTCATGCTCGGCGCCATGATGGAACGGCTCGATGACCGGCTCGCGGAGCCGAGGGTTGGTGTTGCGAAGCCTGGCGAGATACGTCGTGCGCGGTCGGACGTTCAGATAATCGAGCATCGCGTAGGCGCGTTTGTTGTCGCGCAACTGACGCACCTTGCTCAGGGGATCTGAAATATCGCCAAACACGATGGATTCGCTCGGGCACGCCTGCTGACATGCGGTCTCGAAGAAGCCGTCGGGGATGTTGGTCAAGTCGAGCAACTGCGTTTCGACTCTTGCCGAGTTGACGCGCTGGATGCAGTAGGTGCACTTCTCCATGACGCCGCGCTCGCGGACGGTCACGTTGGGGTTGTACTGCATGGTCTGGACTTCGCCCGTGCCTTCTTCGATGCGTTCGCGCAGGCGAGGCGGGACGAGTTGTTCGTTCTTGATGAACGACTTGAGCTTGTCCTTTCCGGGGTAGTCGCCGTGCAGGCGTTTGGTTGCGTAATCGAAGAAGTTGAATCGGCGAACTTTGTACGGACAGTTGTTGGCGCAGTACCGCGTGCCGATGCAGCGGTTGTAAGCCATGTCGTTGGTGCCTTCCGGGCCATGCGTTGTTGCGTTGACGGGGCAGACCGTCTCGCAGGGCGCCTCCTCGCAGTGCATGCATGGGACGGGCTGGACGAGCATGTCCACATCGTCGCGCTTTCGGCCGCCCGTGAATGGGCCGGCGTCGCCGTAGTCGTTGTCGAAGGGATCCGGGGCAGTCGTGTCGGCGCTGGAGTAGTACCGATCGACTCGGATCCAGTGCATCTCCCGGCCTTTGATGACTTCGTACTTGCCAACGACGGGGATGTTGTTCTCCGCCTGGCAGGCGATAGTGCAGGCGCCACACCCTGAGCAGGTGGTCAGGTCGATCGTCATCCCCCACTGCGGGCTGGTCTTGTAGGGATGCTCTTGGGACGGCTTGTAAATGTCGCGATTGACCGGGGCGTGCGCTTCGGTGCCGGAGCGCTGGGCAAAAGTGAGGTGGCGCTGTCCGCCGTAATGATCTTCCTCGGTGATGATTGCGTCGCCGTGCTTGCGCCATGCCTGGACATCGAACTCGCGGATGAGCGGTCGGCCTTCCATGGACCAGTGATCTTGGACGCTTGCTAAAGAGTGCTTTTTGCCGGTGTTGGTCAGTGACGCGCCGGTGGCGGTGCGCATCGCGCCCGTTGATCGCAAGCGATGCGTGTTGACGCCTGGCCCGACGCCGATGCGCCCGCTCTCTTCGCGGCCGCCCCCGAGCGAGATGGCGATCGTGTCGTCAGCCATCCCGGGTTGACGGAAGACGGGGATCTCCACCGTGTGCTTGCCGACGGAAAGCTCGATGACGTCTCCATCGATCACGTCGAGGCGTTTGGCAGTCGCCGCGCTCAGCAGGACTGGGTTGTCCCACGTCACTTTGCTGACAGGATCGGGGAGCTCTTGGAGCCAGCCGTTGTTGGCGTGCCGACCGTCGTAAAGCGTTCGGCTGGCGTGGAACACCACTTCGAGCCCGTCGCTAGCCATGGTCTTTGCAAGCGAGGCTGCAGCGGAGGCGATCGCAGCGGCGTTCACGCTCGGCGTTGATCCTGCAATAGCGCTCCGCTCGAGAACGCCGTTGTGCAGCGCGCGGTTCCAACGCTTATCAAAGAGCGAATCGGACAAGCTCTGCATGCCAGGCGCCTGCTCGCGCCATGTCTGGCGGACGAGTTCATATGCATCGCGCGATTCCGTCTCAAGAATGAGCGCGAGCAACTCAAGCTCGTTTCGCCCGTGGAAGAGCGGCGCGATCATCGGCTGGACGATGCTCATCGAGCCGTCCGCTGCGGTGACATCGGACCATGATTCGAGAAAATGGGCGCCGTTGAGACGCCATGTCGAAAGCATGCCCGTTTCGTTGGAGTCCACGCTGAGCTGGACGGTCGTTGGAATCTTCTTCCAAAGCTCGTGCAGGCCGAGGTCTGCAGGCGCGTCGTAGACGGGGTTGGCGTTGAGAACGACGAGCGTTTCGATTGACCCTGCGTTGATCGCCTTAGTGAGTTCACGGATTGATTCAACGCTCGACGCAGCGGCGTCGCCCCGGGCGGGCTGCATCGAAACAGTCTTGCCCATCGAACCGAGCGCGGAGTTGACCGCGTGGGCGAGCGCGTGGACCGCTGCGGGCTGGGCTGGGCCGACCATGAGGACGCTCGCGCCGCGATGGTCAACAAGATCGTCAGCGACGGCGTCGACCCATTCATGATCGAGTTCGCTCGGAAGGGAGGCGTCCTTGGCCGATGCGATTGCCTTGGAGATCGGGGCGCTCGCGGAGCCGAGCCGTTCAATAACTGCTTTGGCAAGGGCGAGTGTGTAGCCGGGGATCTGCGAAGGTTTGAGTCGTAGGCGATGGTCAGCGGAAGCACCGGTCAAAGACATGCCCGACTCGATCGTGTAGAGCCGATTCATTTCGCCGGTGGCGCCACCCGTGGTGAGCACTCGTCGTCCTGCAGCGAAGGTGCGGGCTTCAGGGAGAGATGCGTTTTCGCCGGAGAGGAAATCGCGATCGATCGAGACGATGACCTTTGCTTTGGACAGGTCGTAGAGCGGGAGCATCGGCTGGCCGAACGCCTGCCTGGCGCCGTCCAGAGCGGCGTCGTTGTCGATTGCTTCGTAGGGGAGCCACTTTGCTTTGGGCAGTTTCTTGAGGAGTTGGTCGCGGAGCCGATCGCGCGTCGGGCTGGTTTTTTTATCGACAAGGAAGACGAGGCCGGCGCCTTCCCGAGGTTTGAACCGGCGGAAGAGCCCCTTGGCGGCTCTCTCGAAATCTTCCCATGTCGCGTCTTCGCGCCCTTCCTCACCCATCTTCGACGGGTGCGCAAGCCGATCGGGATCGTAGAGATTGAGAACGGAAGCTTGCGCCCAGATGCTGGTGCGTCCCTGATTGATTGGATGGAGGGGGTTGCCCTCGATCTTGGTGGGACGCCCTTCGTGCGTTTCGACAAGGAGCCCCTCGGCGCCTCCGCCTGGCAACGGCATCGCGGTCGCATAAAAGAGCGGCTTGCCTTCGATGATGTCCTCGGGCTGGCGCGCGTAGGGCAGGATGCGATGGTCGGGCCGACGACAGCCGGGAATGGTCGCAGCGCCAGCAAGCGCCAACGACGCCCCCATAACGCGGAGAAAACTGCGGCGCGTCGGGTCGGTCAACTCCGAGGCGTGCGCGGGGAACTCACGAGTTAGGAACTCGTTGAACTCGGGAGTTCCGGCGAGATCATCGAGACTACGCCACAACTTCTGATCCGCACGAGGCGTTTCAGCGGGTTGCGTTCCGATGGTCGATGGACACTGCTTTGGTGTGCTCATAGAAGGCTGCTCTGCATCTCAGACGGCCCGTGCCGCAGTCATCGTGGATCGTCGATTCAATCACTCGCTTCGAGGAGGTGTGCTCATGGTTCAGGTCAGGTCAGTCAATAGTGGCATGCGGAACAGTTCTGGGGAGGGGCATACCGCAAATGGGCAGCGAGTTGATCGCCAAGCTCACTGGCGTAGTCGGGTTTGGCAAGCTCAGCCTGCACCCAGGCGAGATCCGTCACACGGCTGGGGTCAACCAACTCATTTTCAGGCGCTCGGTGGCAGTCCAGACAGAAAGCCATCGACAGGCTCTTGGTTTGGTGCACCACCGGCATCTCGTCGATTCGGCTGTGGCATGAGTAGCAACTCACGCCCGCGTTGAGATGCGCAGCGTGGGTAAAGTTCACATAGTCAGGAAGTTTGTGAACGCGCTTCCAGGGGATCGCCTCGTTGGCGTTCCAGTACGCCCGAAGTTTCATCAAATCAGGACTGCTCCAGTGGAGCGATGGCTTCGTCCCGTCGGCCGAGGTCGCCAACTTGAGATACCCCGACTTGTCGTCGACGACGGTGTGGCAGTTCATGCACGTCGACACAGCGGGAATATTCGCGGTCTTCGATTCTTTGACCGCGGTGTGGCAATACTGGCAATCCATCCCCAGCTTGCCTGCGTGGATCTGATGGCTGTAGTTCACGGGTTGATCGGGCATGTACCCCACCTCCCAGAAACTAGGCGTGGCGTAGTACCACGTTCCGCCGACAGCTACGAATACAAAGCTGAGCAAACCCATCGCTGCGATGAGCGGCAATCGATTGGTCCACTTGGGAAAAAGCGGTTTCAACTTCGGTCCCCTAAATCATTGCGATAAGAATGCTGACGTTTGTGCGCCAGCCACTAGATGGGCAAAAAAGACGTCGAACATATACCACCCATCGCTGCCACAACCATGTGCGCTCCGCCGCGCCGCAGGTCGATTCGTTTTCAATCATTCACACAATGGCTCACAACCGAAGCCAACGAGGAAGTAGAGTGGCGAGCATCACCTGCTTCGTCAAGCTGAACCGGCTGACATGAAGAATCGCGACTCCGTCTCAACTGGACAAGGCGCGTGGAAACGGAGACGATCTCTCTCCCTTCAACAGCGGACGATCTCAATGAACACAACTGCACAGCGTTCTCCATTTCTTCATCACGCCATCTTTTTCGGCTTTGCCACGTCATTTACAGGATGGGTGCTGGCGTATTGCCTGCGTCTGCCCGGCGAGGTGGTTCCGCCCGTTGCGCTGGGTGTCTCGCTGCTGGCGATTCAACTCGTTGGCGCCGTGCTTGCGGGGCGATCAGCCGGGGCGAACAAGGCGTGGCTCTCAGGGCTGAGCGCAGGGCTGGTCACAAGCCTCATCAATGTGCTGCTGCTGGGGTCGATTCTCACCGAATCGGGGAGCGGCGAAGAGGGAAGCGTTTCGCCTGCTCTTGCGATTGGTGGCTATCTCGTTTTTGGGGCGATTCTCGGCGCCATCGGCGGTGTCATCGGTGGAAAACTCTCAAAACGGCCGGCTGGGTTTGACTCCCAGCGAAACTGGCTGGGCCGATTTGCCATATTGACAGCGGTTTCAGGCTTTTCACTGCTTATCGCAGGTGGAATCGTCACCAGCACCGGGTCAGGGCTTGCGGTCCCCGACTGGCCCTCTAGTTTCGGCGCCAACATGTTCCTCTTCCCGCTGAGCAAAATGACGGGAGGCGTCTTCATCGAACACGCCCATCGGCTGCTCGGCGTTCTGGTCGGCCTGACCACCGCTGCACTCCTCGTCTGGACGCTCATGGCGAAAGTCCGCCTGACCACGAAGGGGCTCGTCGTGGTCGCATCAGCTCTGGTGATCGTTCAGGCGGTGCTCGGCGGAATCCGCGTCACCAACACCAGCACCGCACTGGCAATGATCCACGGCGTGACCGGACAGATATTCGTCGCGCTGCTCGCATTGATCGCAGCGATGCTCTCCACCGCGTGGCTCAGTGACCGCAAGCCGACCCCCCACCCGCTCGCAACCGCCCAGCGAAAGCTCAACGCGGTGGCGCTGGCGGCGCTGGTCATGCAGATTGGGTTTGGCGCCGCGGTTCGGCACTTTGACCTGCAACGACACGCGCTGATGATGCACATCGGGTGGTCGATCGTAGTGATGATCCTGCTGCTGGCTGCGGGCATCCGCGCTCAGAAAAAACTAGGCGACGAGCCAATGCTGCGCCGCTTGGGCACGGCGACGAAGCATTCGGTCCTCTTGCAGATGTCTTTGGGAGTTTTCGCGCTCGGGGCAGCAATGATGTTCCGAGACAAAGACCCGGCGTCTGTCTTCCATATCGCACTGCGCACCGCACATCAGGCGGTTGGCTCGGTGCTGCTCATCGCGATGACGCTGCTGACCACGTGGACGATTCGCCTGACGACTCGGGAACGTTCAACGGCGCCGAGAACTCAGACAAATTCAGACAAATAGAAAACCCACGGATTTGAAACCGTGGGCTTTGACTGTGGAAGAAGGGTCACTGAGTCTGGAATCGGAGCTTGTCAGGTTGCGTGTGCGAGTTTCGGGGTTGACTTGCCGAAGGGGAGGCTCCCTCGGTTGAGATAGACCGAAGCTGCACAGAGGATGAGATTGGTGACTGCCAAGCCGAAGAGCATCGGGTTTTTCTCGATGACGCCATTCATGTTGAACTCGACAACGATTCCGAGCTTGGTGAGATGCGAACCGATGGCGCCGAGCATGAGAAAGACGCCGAGGATCGACCCGTAGACCGCTGTTTTGGGAACGATCAGAAGGATTGCTGTGAGCAACTCCATCGAGCCGACCGCGTAACGACCTGCATCGCCTGCCCCGAGCATCTCAAAGAGCTGCACCGCGTAGGCATCGCCCGTCAGCTTGGGAATTGCGCCGACGGGAAAAAGAAAGATCACCGCAGCAAGGATCCGGACGATCCACGATGCGATACCTGGCTTGTTTGATTTTTCCCCGCTGCTCATGTGCTTTCGCTCCCAATGAGGTGTAAATGAAATGGAACCATGCAGACTCAAAAACCCAAAACACAAA
>CAYMQF010000031.1:15863-20800 GCA_964392425.1 uncultured Phycisphaeraceae bacterium | reverse complement strand
GCGGTGTGGTCGTACGTTCCATCGCCTTGCACGGGGCAATAGATGGGGACGCCTTGGTTGAGGCCGGTGCGGTAGTCGTCTTCGCCGTGGCCCGGCGCGGTGTGGACCAAGCCGGTCCCATCTTCGAGCGTGACGTACTCCGCTTCGACGATCTGGAAGATGTCGAACGATTCGGGATCGAGCTCACCAGCGATCGCGCGGGCGAATGCAGCATCATCTTCGACGAATGGGTGGAGATATTGGAGGCCGACCAGCTTGGCGCCTGGCGCAGTGGCGATGGTGTTGACCTGCTCGGCGCCTGCCGACTTGGCGACTTTATCGAGCAGTTCCTCAGCGATGATGGTGATCGTGCCGTCGATCTCAGCGAGGGCGTAAGTGTGCCTGGGGTGGACCGCGATGAGGAGATTTGCTGGGAGCGTCCATGGAGTGGTCGTCCAGATCATAAAGGTCGGCGTTCGTTCGAGCTGGCCTGCTTCCAAACCAAAGGCCGCTTCGACTGCAGCGGGATCGCGCGCATCGAATTCGACAAAGACGGATGGATCCTGCCGGTCGTAGTGTTCAAGCTCTGCTTCAGCGAGGGCGGTTTGGTTTTCGATGGACCAGTGAACGGGCTTGAGCTGGCGGTAGACAAGCCCTTGCTCAACGATGTCGGCGAAGACTTCGAGCACCGCAGCTTCGTAAGAGGGGGCCATGGTGATGTACGGGTCGGCGTAGTCAGCCATCGTGAGCAGCCGTTTCATCTGGCCCGTCTGGAGCTTGATGAACTTTTCCGCGTACTTCTGGCAGTCCCGGCGGATGGCGGTTTTGCGCGCGTCATCGTCGAGTGATTCGAGCTTGGCCATTTTGCCTGACTCGATGGCGCCGGCGACGACTTTGTGCTCGATGGGCAGGCCGTGACAATCCCAGCCGGGCGTGTAGGGGCAGGAGTAGCCAGCCATCAGGCGGGAGCGGACGACGAAATCCTTCAGGCATTTGTTGAGGAGGTGGCCGAGATGGATGGACCCGTTGGCGTAGGGGGGGCCGTCGTGGAAGACGAATGGATCCCGGCCTGCGCGGGCTTCCTGAAGCTGGGCGTACAAGTCGATCTTCTCCCATCGCTTGACGCTTTGAGGCTCGTTCTGGACGAGATTGGCCTTCATCGGGAAGGTGGTCTTGGGAAGGTTCAGCGTCTTCTTGTAGCTGGGTTTGGATGCGCTGGAGGGTTCGGGCATGAGGGGGGTTCCGTGGTTGGGTGAATCGTGTCAACCGAATATAGGAAGGGCAGGGGCGAGCCGCCTGTCGGGTGGCTGAACCAGAGTGAAAAAAAGCCCCGCACAACAGGCGGGGCAGTGGAAGCTGTGTTGTAGACGGGCGAGACGCCCATCCCACCATCGAACGAAGCAATGCCCTTATTTGTGCTCGAAGATCGTTTGGCTGCGAATGACGATGCCGCCTGCGGAGAGGAGGTGGTAGCTCTGGGCGTGGATCTCCTTGCGCCATCGCTGGACATCGAGGATGGAGGCGCACGGGCCGGTCTCCTCTTCCCAGAGGTGGGTGAGGGCTTCACGCTCGACGGCAAACTCCGTCAGCTCTTCGTAGGTGTCCGAGTAGAGGTTGTCGGGCAGGGTTTCGGTCTGGATCGTGGTCATGTAGTTGACTTCATCGGTGAAGGGATGATCGTGGTCCTTCTCGCCGATGCACTGCATTGCTGTGATCAGGCCGTTCTGCGGGAGCTGGAGTTCACCATTGGTGATGATTTCGGTGCCGTTGAAATCGCCGAACTGGAAGCGCATGAGATGCTGGCCTTCCATGATCCACGCCTCGAACTCGTAGTCGTTGTGGCGAAAGATCTGGCGACCTTTGATGGTGAAGAGTTCTGGGTGGAGTGCTCTTTTGTACAGGATCAGCCTGTACGCTTGGAGACTCACTGTTTTCAGTGGTGTTGCCATTGCCTGTTCCTTAGCTTGTTCTACGTCGCCCGCGTCGTCCAGTGCGGGGCGGACTGTAGCGCCCAAATGCCCCAAGGCAAGAGGATTCTCCATGATTATATTTGGAATGCAAGGAAAAAGTTTCAGAAAGATGTGGTTGTTTTTGCGCCCTTTGAGCCGATGATCCACAAGTGGTAGTAGGGACATAGTTTGGTGCGTGTCTCGGACGTGAATCTGGATGAAAAAAAATCACAAATTCTTGATGTCCGACGTGTGGTTGGCGGTGAACAGCAGGCTGAATCGCCGATCTGGTCCTGTTTTGGAGCGAGTTGGTGAGGTGTCTGCTGCACAAGCGGACGAAGTCGTACTCAAGGCTATCGCCCCATATCGCAACAAATA
Source organism: uncultured Phycisphaeraceae bacterium (assembly GCA_964392425.1). GTDB lineage: Bacteria > Planctomycetota > Phycisphaerae > Phycisphaerales > UBA1924 > CAYMQF01. Next base: position 18,494 of record CAYMQF010000031.1, on the reverse strand, counting down.
CACACATTCAGCGGTGCAGAAGGTCTTTGAATATCTGAGCAGCCGAGTTGGAATCGGCACAAGCAGCAGCGATGTCGCTCTTCTCGCTGCCCAGAACATGGCCGCGCTCAGCCCGGCGGTGCAAAAGAAAACGATGCGAGCGCTCGGCTCGTCGCTGGACTCCGCTGCCAGATTGTTGCTGGACAGCGCGAACGTATCGGATCGGGAGGCTGCTGCAGTGACGCTGTGTCTTCGTCGATCGCCCATGGGCGCCAAAGAGCTTGCCCGACTGGCGGGTGATGATTCCAGTTCGGTTCGTGACCGAGCGGTTGAATCTCTCCTGACGCTGGGCCGATCGACGCCTGTGCGGTCTTCGCTGTGGGATGCGATGGATCGTGCGCTGGCGCAGCTTGCTGACCGCGTGATGGATCTGCCCGATCGGGCGGTGCTTCGGGCAGCTCTTCCGCTGTTGGCAAACCCCGGCGCGCATCTGTCACGAATACTCAATGATGGGGAGCACCCGGCGAACTTTGTATTTCGTTCGCTTGTTCGCCGAGGCGGTGCGGAGATGGGCGCCGGCGAGTTGATCAGATTGCTCCGAATGGATGCGGTGGCGCCAGCTGCACTGGATGCGCTGCAGTCGGCAGCCGTGACGACGGACGATTGGGCTGGCGCGTTGTCAGCAACGCATCTACTTTTGGCGCCTGGTCGTGGAACTCGGATCAGGCGTTTGCCCGAGCGCGACAAGCAGTTGCCAACGGGTGCGATCATTGGAGAGTTGCCACATTCAGCGCTTCGGTCGCTCCCGCGCTGGATCAATGCAAACAACTGGCAAGGCAAAGGGCTTACGCAGGTGATCGATCGGCTTGTCGGGTGCGAAGACCCCACTGCCCGCGCGAGCCTCCTTGTGCAGTTCAGGCAGACGAAAAGGCCTGACAAGATGATCCATGACGCGCTGCAGGACCTGAGCTTGGACCGCTGCCCGAGTGTGTCGCGCAGTGCATTGTTGAGCATATTGGATGAAGATTCCAAAAAATTGCGGACGTTGGTTCGCCGACAGCTTCGTTCGCCATCACAGGCCAATCGAATTTGCGCGGCGCAGACACTTCGCCGACGAGACCCGTTTGCCCAGCTTGATCGAGACGACCCCCTTGCAGACGCGACGGCGCTTCGGCGGGCGCTCAAACGGGATCGGGCCGCCACGCTCGATGCACTTCGAGTGGCAATCGGAGGCGGGGCAGCCACACGCCGAATCCGGGCGATCTCTCTTGCGATTCGTGTTGAGGCGGCGCCTGACTGTGAACTTGAACTCCTCTCGACCGCAGCGTCGCGCGATCCCAAACTCGCTGCATCCGCGGTGGTCGCACTGGGCAGGCTGACTTCACAAGCAGCGGTGCAGGCGGTGCGCGCGTGTCTCCAGCATGATGACGATCGCGTGCGGGCCAACGCGGTCGAGGCTGCATCGAAGCACGATTCGCTTATCGAACCGATGTGCCGATCGTTGGACAGTTCGGTTGCGCGAGAAAAATGCAACGCGGTCCATGTTCTGCTGAGTCGAGTCGAACCGAAGCTCCAATCCCAAGGGCGCGCCCGATTGAACGAGATGCTCACAGACAAACGCGCGGACCATCGGCGTTCCGCTTTATGGCTGGTCGAACGGCTCGGCTGTACGGAAGTCGCGGGGCAAGTCGCGTCTCTGGTGTCCAACGAATCGAACAACGATGTGCGCAATCGCGCTCAGCGCACCGCCCGTCGGCTGCTTGCCGAGATGCGCGCAGGATCGGCGCTGTGCCTCACTGATGAAGCTGCCACGAACAGTCCCGCTTTGCAGGGATAAACACGACGAAAGCCGCCAACTCTTGCCGATTCTTATTGTGTGGGCCAGTCGTCGAGCTCGAACTTGGCTTCCACATTGGCACGATGGGTGTCGTAGTGGCCTGAGAGCAACTTGAAGAGGCCGTCGAGAGACTTGAAAAACGCTGGGTATCGCTCCTCTTCGGGGTCGACTCCATCGAGGAGATAGGCGAACCGATCGACGAAGGCGCCAACTCGGCGGATGTGGTCCGCAGTCTCAGCGGGCGTCCAGTCAGGATTTGGCGGGGAATAGTCCGCGGGCGCCTGGGCTGGTGAAATCCGGATCATCGGAAACAACTCGTCGCTGTCATGGAAGACCATCGACATGAAGAGCATCTCAGCGCCTGCGGTGTGCTCGGCGTTCCACCGGACGGTGTGTGTGCCGGTGGATGGATGATGATCGATTTGATTCATACTGAGTTGCTCGACGGTTTGAGCAAGGGCCTCCCGCGCTTCATGCATTTTGGTCAGATTCCCCGCGATAAACTCGGACGGAACCCACGGTGTGTAGTTCAATGAAACTGCGGTGATCCCGGTGTATTCATCATCAGTTGGCGCTGAAACCATGTGCGTGTTGCCGACGGCGTCGACACGCTGAACGTCATCGCCGAGCGCAGCGAAGAAGGCCGAGTCGTCAGCAAGATTGATTTTCAGAGCTGCTGTTTTGTAATGAATCGGCGCGACAAAGCGCGGCGAGATCTGTGAGGTGATGTGAGCCGCAGTTTTTCCGTCGATGGTGTATTTGCCGCCGACAGGGATGAGCAGCATGTCGATTCGGCCGATGGCTTCGAGTTGGTC
>CAYMQF010000031.1:12054-15763 GCA_964392425.1 uncultured Phycisphaeraceae bacterium | reverse complement strand
TCAGCGGAGAGATGGGGATCGTCGTAGCCGGTGCGGTCTGCGTCGAAGGGATCGATGGCGATTGTGAGTCCCCACCATGTTTCGATGGTGACAGACGCGTGTCCCCACCATCGCACCGCGACGGGCGCCTGTGCGGGATCCGCAGCGAGCGTGGCTTGTGGCGCGACCGCTCCCAGCGCGAGCGAAGACAAGACGACTGCTGACGCGATCCGATGACCAGGTGAATACATGCGATCTCCTATGGGCGTGTTCAATTCATAAGAAGTTGAACGAATGCCAACTTCACGCAGATCGTACCTGCAGTGATGGCGTCCGTGGCGCCATGGTGAAGCGGGAGGGATGTGAGTGGAGTTGTGTGCGCGTTGTGATGTGTCAGCGCAAAAGAACACCAGGCCGATCGGAGCGGATCGTTGAAGCCTCCTCCAGCGCCAACAATCCTGCAGTCTTTCGACGATCGACCTGGTGTGAAAAAAAGATCATCCAATTTCTCAGATGCGTTTTTACGGATCGGGATCTATCGAGCAGGGAACGATCAAGATACCAAAAACAGATGCTCCGGGAGCGAACATTCTGAAAGAATTTGAAAAAAGAGAGGAGTTGAGTCGCAAGAAATGTGAAAATAGGCAATTCAGCAACAAACCGCTATATCGTGCATGGAAATGAGCGATTATTCGGGCAGCGGGGCGCCGTCGATCACAGCCTGTGCGATGTCGATCAAGGGGGTGCGCGTGCTTCGAGCGGCGTGTTGCAAAGCGAGATGTGCGTCAGGCTCGGTCATGCTGTCGCGCTGAACCATCATCCACTTTGCCTGCTCGACGACTCTGCGGTTGACAAGATTTTGTTCGAGTTGATCCACCCTCTTGAGCGCGTCGCGGAGGGCGGCGCCTCGCTGGGCGGCCACGGTGAAGGCGCATCGAACTTCGATCAGGTCTGACTCATCACTCACCACGGCGAAAGCGCCTGCGTCAGCACAACTCAAAAAGGAAGTCATTCCCTCAGCGTGCTCTTTCTGAGTCGCCACCACGACGGGCAAGCGGAGCTCATCCCAGAGATAGCTGATCCACGCGCAGTTCACCTCGGTGGGCTCATTGATACGCAACTGGATCAAGTCGGGTCGTTCTTTTCGGGCGAGCTCGATGACAGCTTCGCCTAACGGCGTTGGGCCGATGATGTCGTAGCCGATCTCCTTCAGCTTGGGGAGCACTCCGCAGGGGGGTTGTTTCTCTGCAGCAAAGGCAAGGAGAACACAGAACTGCTCCATCTGCCTGAGTGAAGCGCCGGTCAGCCCGACCTCAATTGTCTTTTCGGTGTTGATGCTTGTGGAAGAATGCATGGCGTAAAACTCCTATTGCTTATCCGCAAGAGGTGAGAAACCTCGATCGCAGAAATGCATCCAAAATCTTTCTCTCTCCGGTCCCAAAAAATTTGCGCTGTCGGTCATCTTTGGGAAGACGAGCTTTGTACTATTGTACTCACCTTTCTCATCTTTCGAACATATTGACGATAACCTAGCAATAAATCGGCCACATTTCTGTGTAAAAGCGGATTATTTCAACAGAAATAGGGAAAACCCCCTAATGGGCTAGAAGCTTAGTCTAACCAGTCTTCATTTTGCAACTTTCTCGGCAGATATGTCTCGGTGATAAAGCTGAAATCCTTGCTCGAAAGTGCCTCTAACTCCAGTTTTACACCAAGTTTGAGCATGTGATCGATCTCCCTTTGCCAGGCTCGCTTCTGAAACCACGGGTAGGAACGGATCTCCTTGGCCCGGCGGATATCCCGATCGTTCGTTCGGATCGCAACGGCTGACGGAATGCCGAATTCCTCTGCATCGAAGCTGGACATACCGATGAACTTGGCGTCGGGGACGGCCATTCGCTGGCTCTCAAACGCCAGGCTGATCGACCCCTGTTTGACGACCGAGTAGATGTAGTACCCCCATGGGTCATTGTCGACGAGAACGTATACCGGGAGTCCTTGCTCTTGGTTGAGCCTCCAGAGGAGCCGGCGAACACCTCGCGGCGGCTGACCCCCGCCGTGCACGATCATGCAGTTGTGCTTTTTCCAGAATCGATCTTCGTTGAACCTTCTCCAGACGGCGCCTTTCTCGATCAAGAGCACGAAATCAGCCGTGCATTTCTTGATCTTGATGACATCGTTTTCAACGATCGATGGGACTGCGTAGCCGCCTGAGCCCATCTTGGCCAGATTGATGGTGTCTCCCCGATCCTCGATGACCATCGGCCCGACGAGGGCGCCTTTGGGCTCAGCGAACAGGCCCAGCTCCTCGCGCAGCGACGCCATCGCCACTTCCAAATCTTCGATCACCGTGTCGGACTCGACCTGCTCGTCGAAGGTATTTTCTTTGGTTCCCTCAATTGTGTGTTTGCAGTGGTAGAAGAGATCACGAATGGACGTCGTCTTTTCCTGCCTGAGCAGCTCCCGGCAGCCAGCCCCGACCAAAGCGGTCTGCATGAATTTTTTCGCCTGCCCGAGATTGAAAAAACTCCGAGTCTGTGTGAGATCGCCCATCTCGATGATTCGACTCTTGGAGTTGAACGCGACGTTGTTCAGACTGCGCGTCGGGATGTCGAGCGAAGGATCGTCGCCATGCGATGCAGAAGCGGCGATGGAGTGCGCCATCGCTTCAAGCCGCTGCGAAGCGGACCGCGTGTCCTTCTTCTTGGTGCGTGGGCGAGAGGCGGCGCCCTTGCGAACCACTTTTTTCTTTCGTTGAACTTTTTTCTTAGCCATGCATTGGGCAATCCCATTGGTAAGTCAGCGTGATGGTGGACAGCATACGAACGAATCATCCTCGATCACATAACCCACGGATTCCAATCCATGGGCTTTGGAGCGATGCTCTTCACACATACTAGAACAGTGTTTCGCCAGCGCTCGCGGTATTGGATTTTCGCTTCTTATTTCGTACGGATGGAGCGCCGTTGGATCGGGAGCGTGATGATCGGGCGCCTGAACGTTTGGCTTTCTTTTTCGATGATCTTTTCGATGGCGATTTCGATTTCAATGGAGAATCGGTCGGCTCCTCTTCGTCGCATTGCACGATGATGGTGTCATCGCCGAACTCGTCCCCATTGGTCGGCGCCACGATTTTGGCGATCGGGTTTCCATCCTCATCAAACTCTTGGTCAGCGAGCGCGGTCAATCGCTGGGACACGCTGAGCAGATCATCGCGCACGGTCTCGGCGCCAATCGCTGGATCAATCGAATGCACCGCGAGGGCGATCTCACCGATGTATCGCTCATACACGCTTCGGCGTTGCCCCTCGCGCTTGGCGCGAAGCCTTCGGCGGAGATACATCCCGAGCTTTCTGCCGCACTCCTGAAGGGCGAGCCTCATCTCTTTGCGGATTTCGTCGTAGTCCGCGATCGCCTCTTTGCTTTCGCTGGTGAAGGGGACCCACACGCTTGCCATGTGGATCATGACGATGATCGGGCCTTCCGGCGCCGACCCGCGCGGCTGGCTGATCCCGTAGTTCTTCCAGCTTGTTTCGACGACCGCTTTGAACGCTGCACACGCCGAGGGCTGGTACAGCAACGGCACGCGGTTGGCGAAACGGATGACCCTCGCTGCGTTTTCTTTGGGGAGGTCCCCGCCAAACGCCAGACCAACCTCGATCTGGAAGGGGTTGCCGCGGTAGACGGCAGGCGGGCGAGTCGACGCGGTGTAAAACTCCGCCCGCACCCC
>CAYMQF010000031.1:0-11954 GCA_964392425.1 uncultured Phycisphaeraceae bacterium | reverse complement strand
GTCTGCTTGAGCATGCGCAGGAGTGTGCCCAGCTCGACGCCTCGCGGGTGAGGCTTGATCTCGATCGGCTCATCGGGGAGATGGTCCACCGTGCGGGGATAGATGATGGTGTCGCCGACCTTCGTCGTTGAATCAATCGAATCAAGTTCTCGCTTGGAGAACCCGGGGATGGGAATCTCTGGGCTTGGGGAGTCGTCATCGTCGAGATTCGTATTCAGTTGCTCCTCATTGTTGTTTTCGGAGCGCGTCGGAGGCGTGTAGATGAACCGGACATGAGGATTGGCGATCGCGGTCTGCTCAAGATATTCATCGACGCTCGTTTTCCCTTTGGAATAGCGGCCTTCCAGTTCGATGGAGACGCGGGTGCCGGTGTGGAGGGGGAAATCTTCGGTGTCCTTATCGACGGCGACTTCGGGCCGATTCTTCGTCGTGTCCATCGCCAGTTCGACGTGGTGGGCGGGCTTGCCTTTCTTTGAGCGAGTGACAATGACCATGGGTTTTCCGGTGGTCATGAGCCCGTACATGCCTGCTGCGGAGATGCCGATGCCCTGCTGGCCTCGCGACATTTTCAGGCGGTGGAACTTCGAGCCGTAGAGCAGCTTGCCGAAGATGTTGTCGATTTGGGAGCGGACGACGCCTGGCCCGTTGTCCTCGACGGTGATGCGATATCGGTTTTCGTCAATCTTGGGAAGGTGTTCGATCTTGACGATGATCTCGGGGAGGTTGCCCGCCTCTTCGCAGGCGTCCAGCGCGTTGTCGACGGCTTCTTTGACGGTGGTGAGCAGGGCTTTTCGGGGGTTGTCAAAGCCGAGCAGGTGGCGATTCTTGGCGAAGAACTCGGAGATGGAGATATCGCGCTGCCCTGCTGCGAGCGTCGCTGCGGATCGGTTTGCTCTGGGTTGACTGTCGCTGCGATCGGCCTTCCCTGACCGTTTTGTTGTTTGCTTCCGTGCGGTGGTCATGGCGGTGAGCCTAGCAAGTCGGATCAGCCCGATGCACGCTGGGCGGTGCGGGTTGATCGCCTCTTGCTGATTCGATGCGGTCCATGAGCCAGCGTGCGAACTCTGTTTTTGGAATGGCGCCTGCGGTGGTGTCGCTTTGCCCGTCGCGCCAGAGGAGGGTGGCGTCGATGGTGTCGCTGTCCATTGTTTGGAGGGGATTGGCGACGATCGCGTCAATATTTTTGCGCCTGAGTTTGGCCGCCGCCCGTTCGAGCAGCCCGTCAGCAGCCTCGAGCGCAAAGCCGACGAACATCTGCCCATCCCTCTTGCGAGTTGAAAGATCGGCGAGCAGGTCCTCGGTCGGCTCAAGCTCCAGTGTGATCGGCCCATCGCTGCGCGGGATCTTCTCGCCAGCAGTCAGCTTCGATCTCACGGGGCGATAATCCGCGACCGCAGCAGCCATGATGAGCACGTCACAGTGGGGGGTGTGTTCAGCTAAAAGTTCGTCCAGATCGCAAGTCGTGGTAAACCGCTCGACGTGAATCTGCGTATAGTTGGTGCAGGGATCAACGGGTCCGAGGAGGAGCGTGACGGCCCACCCCCGGCGGTCAGCTTCAGTCGCCAGAGCGACGCCGAGCCGACCTGACGAGCGATTTGCCAGGTATCGCACTTGGTCGATCGGCTCATGCGTGGGGCCGGCCGTGATGAGGATTCGTCGCTGGGACGGGCGATGGGACATTTCGATACTCTCGATCGACTACTCAGCCGAGGCGTTCAGGCGGGCGGATTGCCGGGTCTGTTCGGTCCAAGCATAATGTTCCCCGGCGATGAGCCGCGGGATGCACGATGGTTCTCTTTTGGTTCTCATTCCAGGCGACGCCGCCTGCTGCACGATACGCACGACCGGCTTGAGACTCGAACTCTCAGCCTTCACGAGATTGGATATCCACTTCGATGGCGAAAACTAGCAAGAAACTTGGTGAAATACTCGTCAAGCTTGGCGCCTGTAGCAAGGAAGATGTCGCCAAGGGGCTCAAACTCGCCAAAGGCTCCGGCAAACGCATCGGCGAGGCGATGGTCGAGGCCGGCCTCGTCAAAGAGGTCATGGTCGCCCAGGCGCTGGCCAAGCAGTTCGGGATGCCCTTCGTCGATCCCAACGACAGCGAAATCAGCGAACAGATCGACGTCAAGCTTGTTCCCGAAGATTTGATTCGCAAGCACATGATCCTCCCGCTGGCCAAATCGAATGGCCGCCTCCAGCTCATCGTCCACGACCCGCTCGACTTGCAGTTGCTCGACATGCTGCGGTTCAGGCTCAACGCGGAGATCGAGCCACGCATCGCAGCCAAAGGGCGGATCAAGCAATACCTCGACACCAAGGTGGGCCAGCCTCGGATGGTCGACGCGGATGAGTCGCTGATTTCTGAATCAATCGACCGTTCGTTGGACAAATCCGTCGACGCGTCGATTGACCGGGCCGCGGGTGGCGATGCGCCGATCGTCAAGCTCGTCAACCGCATGATTATCGAAGCGGTGAAGATGAGGGTGTCGGATATTCATGTCGAGCCGATGGCCGACCGGGTCCGCCTGCGATACCGCGTGGATGGCGTCTGCATCGAGCGCGACAACCTTCCCAAACGAATGCAAAACGCGGTGCTCGCCCGGCTCAAGCTCATGGCGGGCGTCAATATTTCTGAAAAACGAATCCCGCAGGACGGGCGAATCAAGCTCCCCGTCGATGACGCGATGGTCGACTTTCGTGTCTCATCGTGCCCCGCCTACCACGGCGAATCGATTGTGCTGCGTATTCTCCGCCCCGACTCCGTGCGAATCGGTCTGCCCAATCTCGGTTTCGAGGAGGACAACCTCGAAATCTTCAATAAGATCATTCGCAGGCCGACCGGCATCTTCCTCGTCACCGGGCCGACCGGTTCAGGAAAGACGACCACGCTGTATTCCGCTCTGGACATCCTCAACCGCCCGGACAAGAAGATCATCACCGCTGAGGATCCGATCGAATACGCCTTCACCGGGATCAACCAATGCCAAGTCCGCGAGGACATCGGGCTGACGTTCCCGGCGATTCTCCGCGCGATGCTTCGCCAGGCGCCGAACATCATTCTCGTTGGTGAGATTCGAGACAAGGCCGTCGCTGAGGTGGCGATCCAGGCTGCCCTGACGGGGCACCTTGTGTTCAGCACTTTGCATACGAACGACGCGCCCAGCGCGATGACCCGTCTGGTTGACATGGGAGTCAAGCCCTTCCTCGTGGCGTCGTCCATTCAGGCAGTCATGGCGCAGCGACTGATTCGCGTGCTGTGCAAGTGCAAGGAGCCGGACCCCAACCCGGAGCCCAAGTTCCTTCACCTGACTTCGATTACGCGCGAAGACATGGAGAAGAACACGATCTACAAACCGGTCGGCTGCGACGCGTGCGGCGGCACCGGCTACAAAGGCCGAAAAGCGATCTTTGAGTTGATGGTCATGAACCAACGCCTGCGCGAGTTGGCTTACGAACAAGCTGCAGTCACGGAGCTGCGAGCCGCCGCTTTGGCTTCCGGCATGAGGCCGCTGCTGCTGGATGGAAAGATCAAAATCCTCAACGGCGTCACTTCCCCCGCAGAGATCGCCCGCATCGTTCAGGTGGAAGGCGTGTCCCAGGATGGGCCGGGCGAAAGTGATAGTAAGAACGAAACTGAAACGGAAACGGAGGCCGTGGACGCTGTCTGAGCAACTCTCCCGAGAGCTCCCCAACCGGCCAACGATTTCAAACCCTCGAATGACCCGCACCGCGGGATTGTGAGCTTCAACCCATGTCGACGATCCAGATTGACCGCTTGCTCGACACGGTTATCAAAACCGGCGCGAGCGATTTGCACCTGACGGTGGGCCGACCGCCCACGCTTCGCATGCACGGCGAGCTGCGCAATTTACAGACCAAAGTTCTCGACGCTGACGACATGGTCACGCTGATGAAATCAATCACGCCCGAGCGCTCCCAGCAGGAGTTGCAGGAGGAGGGGGGGTGTGACTTCGGGTTTGCCTACGGCGAGGCCGCCCGTTTTCGAGTGTCGGTGTTTCGCCAGCGTGGCAATCTGACGATCGTCTGCCGGCAGATTCCAAATAAGCTGCTCACGTTTGAACAGATCGGGCTGCCCAAAGTGGTGATCGATCTGATCCGTCGCCCCCGAGGGCTGTTCCTTGTCACAGGGCCAACGGGCTCGGGCAAGACGACGACCCTCGCCACCATGATCGACTACATCAACATGAACTTCGATCGGCACATCATCACGATGGAAGACCCGATCGAGTATTACCACTACCACAAAAAATCCGTCGTCAATCAACGAGAAATCGGCACCGATGTGCCTTCCTTCGCGGAGGCGCTCAGGCGTGCGCTTCGGCAAGACCCTGATGTGATCCTCGTTGGTGAAATGCGAGACCTTGAGACGATCGAGGCGGCCATCCGAGCTGCGGAAACGGGCCACTTGGTCTTCGGGACGCTTCACACCACGGGTGCTGCCAAAACGATTGACCGTGTGATCGACGCCTTCCCCGTCACTCAGCAAAACCAGGTGCGAGTCCAGCTCTCGACGGTGCTGCTAGCGATCCTCAGTCAGGCGTTGCTCCCGCGCGTCGACACCAAGGGAATGGTCGCAGCGTATGAGTTCCTCCTCATCACGCCTGCTATCTCTAACCTCATCCGCGACAACAAGACATTCCGCATTGACTCCTCCATCCAGACGGGGAAGAAGTTCGGCATGCAGCTGCTGGATGAGCATCTCTGGATGCTTTATTCCAAGGGCATGATCTCCGCTGAGGAAATGGTGGACAAGTCGAAGAACCCGCAAGCTATTACCGACAAAGTCCATAAGGCAGGCGGGCAGATCGGCAGATCCGAGCTGGATGAGGAGCCTGATCCGGAGCAAAAAGCCTCAAGCTCGTCCTGACCTTGGGGATGAATGCCCCGATTGAAGTAGCTTATATTCCTGTTGTCGTATCAATAAGATGCGACAGAATCGTATAAACACTGGGAACCGTTCCTTTTTTTCTGCGAAGATGTTGTCGTCGATTGTCTCGGCGTCCTGCTTCGTGGAGCAGAAAAGATTTGGTTGAATGACTATGGCGACTGCATCAACACCAATCAGACTGTCTGAGCTGAAAGGCCGAAAACTCGGCCGAGTGCTGACCAAGATGGGCAAAGTGACTCGTGAGCAGGTTCACGAGGCGCTGGCGATCCAGAAGACGCGCAAAGCGCCGATCGGGCAGCTTCTCGTCGAACTGGGCTACATCTCAGACCGCGATGTGCAGGAAGCCATCGCAGGGCAGGCCGGCATGGGCTTCGTCAATCTCGAGGAGATGGAGATCTCCGAGGAGACATACGAAGCGATCCCTGCTGAGACAGCCAAGACTTATCAAGTCGTCCCGTTTGAGTACGACGCCACTTCCCGCAAGCTGAAGATCGCTCTCAAGACGCCGGACAACTTCCGTGCCGTGGACGACCTCCGCCTCTTGATGGGCTTCAAAGTTCAGGCGTACGTCGCCGACGAATCCCAGGTCGACGCCCTGATCAAAAAGCATTACAGCAAGAGCGAGTCGGTCACCGATCTCGTCAGCGACATTGCCTCGGATGCGAAGTTCAAGAAGCTGGAAGGCCATGGGGCTTCCCTCGATCTCGAAACCGTCATGGAGGTCGCGGAGGACAACAAGGTTGTCAAGCTCTTGAACCTCGTTTTGCTCCAGGCGATCAAGGATCGCGCGTCGGACATTCACTTTGAGCCTTTCGAAGATGAGTTCAAGATGCGGTATCGCATCGACGGCGTGCTCTATGAGATGGTGCCCCCGCCTCGCTATCTCGCTGATGCGATCGTCAGTCGAATCAAGGTGATGGCTAATCTGGACATCGCAGAACGCCGCCTCCCTCAGGATGGCCGAATCGAGCTGTCCGTGGGGGGCAACCCGATCGATCTTCGTGTCAATGTGCTTCCGACCATGCACGGGGAGTCCGTGGTCATGCGAGTCTTGGATCGTTCCAACGTCGAGTTGAGCATTGACCGCGTTGGCCTGGGCCAAAAAGACCTCCACACCGTCGAAACCCTGATGGGCAAACCCAATGGAATCGTCATCGTCACCGGCCCCACGGGATCGGGCAAAACCACGACACTCTATGCTGCTCTCGCCACGCTCAACTCCGTCGACATCAAAATTCTCACCGCTGAGGACCCCGTTGAATACGACATCGACGGCTTGTGCCAATGCCAGATCAACACCGATGTCGGGCTGACGTACGCAGCGTGCCTGCGCAGCTTCCTCCGCCAGGACCCGGACATCATTCTGGTCGGCGAGATTCGTGACCTTGAGACAGCACAGATCGCAGTGCAAGCATCGCTGACCGGGCACCTTGTGTTCAGCACGCTCCACACCAACGACGCGCCCAGTTCCATCGTCCGTCTGCTCGATCTCGGGCTGGAGTCTTTCCTGCTCACCGCAACCATTGAAGGCATCATTGCCCAACGGCTGGTCCGCAGCATCTGTCCCAAGTGCAAGGAGTCGTACGAGCCGACCGAAACGCAGTTGATGGAGCTCAGCCTGACCCCTGACGACGTGAAGGGCCGATCGCTCTTCCGTGGCAAAGGCTGCGATCACTGCCACAACTCGGGATACAAAGGCCGAATCGGCATCTTCGAAATCTTCGTCTTCGATGACGAAATCCGCGACATGATTATGAAAGAATCAAGCATCAACATGATCCGCACCGAAGCGCGCAAACGCGGAATGCGCACGCTTCGAGAGAGCGGGCTTGAAGCGATTTTCAACGGGCAAACCACGATCGATGAAGTGGTGCGCGAAACCATTGAGGAGGAATAACGCGCCACGCGCGTGTTCGGAGCCAATCCCATGCCTGTTTTTCAATATGAAGCGATCAACGCCTCGGGCAAACCTGAGAAGGGAACCATCGAGGCGACCAGCAGTGAGGAGGCCCTCCAGCGCATCAAAATGCAGGGGTACTTCCCAACGACGGTCCGTGAACAGAAGGTGAAAAGGTCGGCGGCGGCTGGTGAGAAGGCCAAGTCGAAACCCAAGAAGAAGAAAGCCGGATCGTTCACGATCGGCGGTGTGTCGGGCAAACAGTTAGTGCTCTTCACCCGGCAACTTTCCACCCTGCAAGATGCCGGCCTCCCGCTGCTGCGGTCGCTCCAGATTCTCGAAGGCCAACTCAAGCCGTGCAAGCTCAAAAATGTGTTGCTCGGTGTTTGCGAAGACGTGGAAGGGGGCATGTCCCTCTCCGAGGCTTTTGCCAAACATCCCAAGGCGTTCAACCGCCTCTACACCAAGATGGTGCTCGCTGGAGAGGCGGGCGGCGTGCTCGATGTCATCCTGCAACGCCTTTCAGAGTTCATGGAGAAATCGCAACGACTCAAAAACAAAATCGTCGGCGCCATGATCTACCCCATCTCCGTGATCTCGGTCGCCATCCTCATTGTCACCGGCATTATGTATTTCATCATTCCGCAGTTCGAGGATATTTTTCTTGACTTTGGAATCGAGCTGCCCAAGCTTACGCTCGGCCTGATCCACTTCAGCTCTTGGGTCGCCGGGAGCAACCCTGACCAAGTCGTTCCGGGCGCCATTTTCATGCTGGCGTCACCGTTTGCGACGATCTTTATCTACAAGCTGTTGCGCAAGACCAAGCCGGGCCGCGCCACCTTCGACTATTCGTTTCTCAAGCTCCCGGTCTTTGGCACGCTCATCCGCAAAACGGTCATCGCTCGCTTCACGCGAACGCTTGGCACGTTGATCTCTGCAGGCGTCCCGATCCTCGAAGCCATCAGCATCACCCGCGACACCTGCGGCAACTGGGTCTACGAACGCGCCCTCAACAAAGTCCACGATTCGATTCGCGAAGGCGAGACGTTCGCCGGCCCGCTGCGCGAAACCAAGGTGTGCGATGCCATCGTCGTCAACATGATCGACGTCGGCGAAGAAACCGGTGACCTCGACACCATGCTTTCCAAAATCGCAGACAACTTTGATGAAGATGTCGACATCGCCATTGGCTCACTGGTGAAGCTCATCGAGCCATTCATGGTCATCGTTTTGGGAGGGATGGTCGGCACGATCGTCGTCGCCATGTTCCTGCCGATGATCGCGATGATCGACAGTCTCAACCAGTAATCACTTCAGGCTTGTTTGGGAGAACCGTACGATGCGACCCGCCAGGACAACTCATGTGCAGCCTTCCCCGCGCCATCTCTGGCTGCGCCGTCGCGCTTTCACTCTGATTGAGTTGATGGTGGTGATCGGGATCATCGCGATCTTGATTGGCCTCTTGGGAGTCGCATTTTCTGGCGCCTTGGGATCCAGCCGGAATGCTGCGACCTCGAGCCTGATGCAGAATATTCAAACGGGTCTCCAGCAGTTCGAGACTGACTTTGGCTATCTGCCGCCGTTGATTGACGGCCACAAGCATGCGATTGATGCGATCGACGATCCCAATGTGTTCGCCAGCGAACTGAGGGACCATCGCTATCACAGCGTCTACACGCTTCCGCTGTATCTGCTCGGGATCGGTGAAATTGCGCCCTACGATTCGAGCATCCAGCCAGGCGACGACCCGGATCGCTACGACGGCAAGCAGGGGCCAGGCTTCCGCGACCCCGGCCCCGACCACGCATGGGGTGGTGCGCGCGACAGATCCAATCATAAACCCAAACGCACCGGCCGAGTGTATGGCCCGTACATCGACATCGGCGATGGTGAGGATATTCTTCGTCGATCCGTTCCCGATGATTTTGCCGTGCCGAACAGTGCAGTGCTCCGGGATTTCTTCGCCGACGGTAACGTGAACGGCAATGGCGCCGACCAGGTGGGCGATCTATTCGTTCTTGAAGATCGCTGGGGGCAGGCCATCCGCTATTACAAGCTTTGGCCCACGCGAGAAAAAGTCGGCGCCGCCATTCTCCCCAGTCTTGATTTGGTCCCTTTTGAGTTGCGCACGGTCGACAGCATCAATCAGGCCGTCTTCAGGCCTGGCCAAGATGTTCGTGCAGATCCACTGGTCGACCCGGATCTGATCCGCGCTTCCTACGCGCTGCTCAGCGCCGGCGCCGACACTGATTTCGGCGACACCGATGCAGATGGCCAGTGGCTCGACGATTCGATTCTGTTTAATTCGGCCGACGAAATCATCATCGCCATTTCCAAACGCGTCGGGGACAACATCAGGACCACGCCATGAACACGAATCATCGATCTCATCATTCTGCGTTCACGCTTCTTGAGTTGCTCGTGGTGATCTCAATCATTGCGCTTCTGATCTCACTCCTGATCGGCGCCGGCGTTGCTATCACTCGAAACGCAAAGTTGAACCAAACCAAAGGCGTTCTCACCGCCCTCGACCGCGCGCTCGAAGAATTCATGATGGCCAACAACGGCAACATCCCACTCTTCGATCGGCGAGACTTTGCGGGTGTGCCGGGCCGCGACGGACCCAACGGTAAAGATTCTCCCACGGCCACGCCTGATCCGGCAGCCTATCTGACGAACCCAAGAAGTCCGATGCCTCAACGTCCCGATGCTTCCGTTTTTGTGCGTCGAGCGCGGGGGGTCGGCGATGTTGACGCCATCATCGGCGGCATCCCTGAGCGGTTTCTTGTGGTCACCGTCATGTCGCAGTCAACGGTGATCACTTCTGATCCCATCCTTGAAGCCAACGAGCGCGACACCTCTCCATCCTTCCTGGACGCCTGGGCCAATGATCAATGGCCGTCCCTGATCCAAGTTGGAGATGACGATGCATGGCCAATCCAAAAACAATCGCTCATTTATTACGTCCACCCCGGCAATCGGCGCAACCGCACGGACACCTCGCTCGACGTCTTCCCTGACGCGCAGGAACTGTATGGAGAGACGGTCAACGGTCGCCCGTACTTCATGTCCGCCGGCCCCGATGGTTTCTATGGGCATCCGTCAAAACTACGAGAAATCGCCAACTTTTATGACATGAAAGCAATCACATTCGAGGAAAAAAACAGGGTTCTCCTGCAAGCGCGCAAAGACAACCTGTATTCCACACCCGTCAACATCAACTTCAAAATCAGAGAAGGCGTGATCAACGAACTGACCACTCAGTCGCCAACACCATGACCACCACTTCATCTAATTCGATTCCACTCAAGGCTCTTCGCCACGCCCGCCGAGCGTTCACGCTCATCGAGATGCTCGTCGTGATCGCGGTGATTGTGGTCGTGCTCGCTATCGTGGCGCCCTCCGTTGCGCGCCTCATGCGTTCGACGAACTACGCCTCTGCGGTCAACGCGGTGACGGCGACTCTGGGGCGCGCCCGCGCGGCAGCCATGGAGAGCGGCAGGTCCACCGCGGTCGCCTTCCTCTTCGACATCAAAACCCAAAAGTACACGCTCCAGACGCTTGAGCTCGCCCCTTCGGGCGCCACCGGCGCAATCGATGTTGACGAGCAGGGCGATCTCACCACGTCGCTGTGCGTCCAAAACTTTGTCGCGGCCTATCAGCCGTTGCAATTCAGCGCTGCGATCGAGCTGCCGCCCGGCATGGGCGTGTTCGGCTTGAGCCAAATGATCCCCGAGCTCGACTCTGACAGGTCCAGTCCGCCGTTGCTGGATCGGTGCCCGACGGACAACAGGATCGATCCGATTGCTGAGTCGCTCAATGGGCAACTCTTCGATATTCAGCAGTGGTACGCCGGCGAGATCATCAACGATGGTGACAACGTGCTCCCCGACAACAACATTGTCCCGTGGATCTTCCCCCGCAACGATCCTCGGTTGTACATCAACGAAGGTGATGATCCCTGGCTGATCATAGCGCAGGATCCGACTCAGAACGGGGTTCTCGACGAAGCCCGTGCTGCGGTTCGCCATTCGATGAGCTTTGCCGTCGCCTTTCGCCCCGACGGTTCGGTCAGTTCAACGTTTGGCGCCGGGCTTGGTCCTCAACCGCCGTTGGATGCGTATATCGAGTTCCCCGATCTCCCGTTGGATGACCTTCGCGACCCACCGGTGGTTTACGACGACGCTTTGGAGTTTGATCCGGGCACACTCCATCCCACGGACCAGACAGAGACCCGTCCCAACCCTGAGGTTCGGCTCCGGACAGCGAGCCAGTTGGCCGTGGTCGACTTGCAGTCGCTGAGAGCTGGCGCTGGGGTCAATAAGCCGTGGCTGGTTCGTTCCGAAACATCTCGGGCGCCGATTCCATCCAACTCCAGCGATCCAAAACTCATCTACATGAACGACGAATTGGCCCAAAATATGAGCCAGTGGATCGACGAAAACGCTCAGATCATCGGATTCAATCGGTACACCGGGAAGACGGTCAAAAGATGATTCGCCTTTTGCTACACATATCGGCTATAGTCAGGCATAGCTCAGCGACGCGGGCGAGCGCCTGGCGCAGCGGGGAGGCAGTGCCGGCGCCCCGCTCGCTGAGCTTATTTTTTAGCTTTACGAGGACCATGCGATCCTCCTATCGCTGCGCTCACACCCGCGCGACCGGTTTCAGCCTCATTGAAGTCATGCTTGCGGTGGTGGTGTTGGGGCTTGGGATCCTCGGCCTCAGCGCGATCTTCGCCGGCGGCGCCCGCCAACAGCAGATCTCTTCAAACATCATTGAATCCGTCGCCATCAGCCTGAACGCCAAAGCGATTCTCAAACGCAAACTTGGCGCCCTTGAGGGAGTCAACCCAAACAATCTGCCCGATGGCCAATGGACATGGATCAACTCTGTCAGCGCAGCCAACATCTCAACCACCGCTCTGGATGTGAGCACCATCGATCCATCGGGCACCGCTTTTTTCCGAGTGAAGGCGCCTTTGATTGTTCTCTACAACATCCCGCCGGACATCATGGGTGCGCCACCCAATGGAGCCGTTGGCCAAGGGACCTTCTTCACCGGCAGCCCGGCGCCACCGTTTGGCAATGGCGCAGTCAGCGGATTTACCCACAGTCGGATCATCCCATCGTCGATGACGATCCG
>CAYMQF010000030.1:13514-20960 GCA_964392425.1 uncultured Phycisphaeraceae bacterium | reverse complement strand
GGATCAACCGCAGTCGACGTGCGCATCCAACTCCGCCGCGTCGGCTCAGCAGTCGGGCAGGCGGGATCGTCCACAGTCCTTCTCGCGATGGAAGACGAGCACGGCGAGCGCACTTCCCCAACCTCCTCGGTCGTCCGCTGGCGCCCCGGCCAGGCGCAAGCCGAACTCGTCACCACGCTCACGGTCGATGCTGCCAACGAATCACACCACGCACTCATCGCGACGATCGACCGCGACGCAATCGAAGGCGACAACATCACCCGCCGTCCCATCGAAGTTCGCAGCGCGATTCGCGTTGGCGTCGCTGCTCGTCGGCGTTTTGGCAGGCTCCCCTCCGCTGACGCGCTCGCTCCAGAAGATTGGCTTCGGCTCGCGCTGGCGCCGACCGATGCGAGCCCGATCACCGTCGTTGATGTCGATCCCAGCACAATCGACGGCCCGACACTCGCAGCGCTCGACGCTCTGCTTATTCCCCGCCCCGACCTCTTTGACGACGCCGACTGGCGCAAGCTTTCCATTTTCATTCAGCGTGGCGGGATGGCGTTTATCATGCCGCCCCCGGATGTCACGGTCCACCTCTGGCCCGACAAAATGACCGCAGCATTGGGTTTGCCATGGCGCCTCGCGCGCGAAGCAACGCTCTACGAGCAAGGCGTCTCTCTCGAAAATGATCCGACTCATTCAACACTCCTCGAACTCATCGCAGGCGAACTATCCGAACTGACACGAAGCGTTCACGTCTTTCGCACGCTCCCCGTCACAGACGGCGCAACAGCGCCCGGCGTTCGCACCGTCCTCCGTCTGGAAGATGGCAAGCCTTGGCTCCTCGCTGCAACAGTCGGCGCGCCCGCATCCAACAATGACAACACAGCAACGACCGACGAAAATGTCTTCCCTTCAGCAGCGCGCGGTCTCGTCATCTATCTCAGCTCGGCGCCAACACTGAACTGGACAGATCTCCCCGCTCGACCCTTCATCGTGCCGCTCATTCAAGAACTGGTCCGCCAAGGTGTCGGCGAAGCGGAAGGCGGCAACCTTGCCCTCGCCGGCGAACGCCCACAGCCCGCCGAGCACGTCATCGAACTCGCGCCAGTCGATGAAGATTCATCGGGCGCAACAATCCCCATCGCGCCGTCCGGGCTTGCATCGCAGCCGATCCGTCGAGCCGGCCTATGGCGCGCCATAGATCGGCAAGGCGTCACACGCAGCCTACTCGCAGTCAACGCGGACCCCGCCGCCGGCCAAACAGAAATCCAAACCCCCCAAGCGGTGCGAGACTGGCTGCTCGGCTCGGGAATCTCAGAAGATTCGTTCCGCTGGATTGACACCGCGAGTGATTCTTCCACACTGTCAAACGCCGTCGCCGACACCGGCTCAGCATTGAGCTTCCCACTCCTCATCGCAGCTGCAGCGCTCGCACTTCTCGAACTCATCATGGCGCGACTCTTCAGCTACGCACGACTCACCGGCGACACCGCGGGGAAGGCGGCGCCCCAATGAACGAACTATTCGCGCGACTGCTCAATCTCAACGCGATGGACCTCGGCGCCGAGGGCGTTCGGCTCGGCTTTGAGCGACCGTTCCCCGCATGGCTCTGGCCGGTCTTGATCGTCGCGATACTTGCTGCATCGCTGTGGAGCTACCGCCGACTCGAAGGGCCGACCGTTATGCGAGGCGCCCTGGCGATTCTCCGCGCCCTGGCGATCACAACGCTGCTGGTTCTCATCGCTGGGCCTCGACTGATCGAGCGAAACGAAACAGTTCAGCGCGATTGGGTCGTTGTGCTCGTCGATCGGTCCGCATCGATGACCATCGCTGACGCAGCAAGCAACGACGGGCAGACTCGCCAAACCCGTGAAGAGCAGCTTCGTAGCGCTCTGTCGCGCTCCTGGCCGATGTGGAACCAGCTTTCGCGCGACCGCGTCGTTCTTTGGCTTGGCTTTGACGCTGGGGCCTACGAACTGCAAACTTCACCAACAGATTCCGATACACCCATCAAACTCAGCGAGCCGACCGGCCAGCGCACCAGCCTGTCGCGCGCCATCGAACATGCGCTCCAGCGCGCCGCCGCCCGCCCGATTGCAGGCATTGTGATTCTCAGTGATGGCCGATCCATCGACGAACCAAGCCGAAACGATCTTCGCCGACTCCGCGCCCAGAGTGTTCCAGTCTTCACCGTTCCCCTCGGCAGCGCTGATCCCGTCGGCGACCTTGCAATCAGCGAAGCGGTGGGGCCGGGCGTCGCATACGTCAACGATCTGGCGCCTGTGCGCGTTTCGATCGACCGACTCGGAGAGACCGCTCGACTGGGCGGCGTCGTGCGCCTCATCGACAAAGCCACCGACATCGTCCTCGATGAACAGCCACTCCCCAAGGACGGCTCCGACGAAATCGTCCTGACGACCCGGCCGACCGATGCAGGCCAGCGCGACTGGATTGTCGAACTTGTTCCCGATTCCCCGGACCTCATCCAAGGCAACAACCGCGTAGAAATCTCCGTCCAACTCGTCGACCGCCCGCTGCGCGCCCTCTACATCGACGGCGTAGCGCGGTGGGAGCAGCGCTACCTCAAGAACCTGCTGCTGCGCGAAAAAAGCATTACTTCGAGCAACCTGATTCTCGCGCCCAACCGTCGGTACATTCAGGAAGGCGATGTTGAGTTGCAGTCATTGCCTGTTTCGCCGGAAGAGTGGGCTGAGTTTGACGTCGTGATTTTGGGCGACGTTCACCCGGAAGTTTTCGCGGAGGATCAACTGAGCACGTTGCGCGAACACGTCGCTGTGCGAGGGGGCGGCTTGATCTGGATCGGCGGGCCAACCGCGACGCCCGACGCATGGCGCTCGACGCCGTTGGCGAGCCTGCTCCCGTTTGTTGGTTCGGGTTCGGTCACGCCGACCATCGGCCAGCCAGTCGTGATGACTCCCACCAAAGACGCCGCCCGGCTTGGCGTCTTGCAACTCGGAGAGACACCCTCCGATCCCT
Organism: uncultured Phycisphaeraceae bacterium; assembly: GCA_964392425.1. Classification (GTDB taxonomy): domain Bacteria; phylum Planctomycetota; class Phycisphaerae; order Phycisphaerales; family UBA1924; genus CAYMQF01. The sequence goes on along the minus strand of CAYMQF010000030.1, from coordinate 17,978 downwards.
GGCCTGCTGAGATTGCCGACCCCGCTTCCGGTTGGTCAGCGCTGCGCTGGGTCCAGCGGATTGACAAGCGCCAGCTCAAACCCGCGACCGAAGTGCTCGCAACGGGTCAATCTTTCACCGGCGACGAGAGTTGGCCGATCGTGCTGAGCATGCGCTTTGGCGCCGGGCGAGTGCTGTACGTTGCGACCGATGAAATCTGGCGCTGGCGCTACGCGCGCGGTGAAGCCCTCCCCGAACGTTTCTGGCTCCAACTGGTTCGCCTGCTCGGTCGCGAAAGCTTGTCGCGCTCTCAGCGGTCCGCCGTGCTCACGGTCGCTCCCAAACGACCGATCGTTGGCCAGCCTGCGCGAGTCTCCATCGAGCTGCTTGATGAATCGCTTATCGAGTTGGACCTCGCGTCGATCACCGTGCATCTGGAGAGGCTCGCTGATCCGTCGGATCCCGATGCGTTTGACGCTCCGCTCACGCAAGAGTTGACCCTTTCGCGTGAGCCCAGCCAGCCTCGGCGGTACGGCGCGACATGGGCGCCGACCGTGCCCGGCCAGTGGGTGGTCAGTTCAGTTGATCCCGCGCTCGGCGGGCTCAATCTTTCATCGCAGGTTCTCGTCTCGCTTGCCGATGACGAGCTTCGTCGTCCCGAAACGGATCACCTGCTCCTGGCGCGGCTCAGCGATTCGACCTCAGGCCGGATGATCGAGCCCGATCAACTCGATGAGCTCGCCACGCTCCTGCCCAATCGGCAACTCCGGCTCGTCAACGAGCAATACCAAACACTGTGGGACACCCCGTTGGCGCTGCTGATAATGGTGTTCCTGCTCTCAACAGAATGGATCGGGCGTAGGATTATTCGATTGGTTTGACCCCACAACAGCGGTGAACGGAACTGACTCACACAGCCAACACATCCCGATCTCCAAATCAGACCTCGATCAACACGATCAGGCAATCGCTTGTTCGTCTTGGCGCGCGGGCCCGGCTGATCCTGCTCTCCCAACGACTGGCGCTTCTGGTCGCGATGGTGCTCGGCGCGATCCTGCTGCTGGGCGCTTCGGACTACTTTCTTCGGCTGCCGACCGCGCTCCGTTCGATCCAACTTATCCTCGGGCTAGGCCTGGTCGCTGCAGCGGTATGGAGATGGATCGCCCCCGCAGCTCGGCTCAAACCCGCACTGGCGACCGTCGCGCTGCGAGTGGAACAGCATCGCCCCGATCTCGCAGGGGCGCTGGCCAGCGGCGTCGAACTCGCAGCCGACACGTCGCTCAAAGAACGTGGCTCAAAGGTCGAACGATCACTCGCACACCACGCCGTCGCCGATGTCGAGAACAGATTCCACGCGGTTGATCTGCAAGGCATGCTTCGGATCAAGGGGCTCGTTCTTGCAGTGTGCGCGCTCGTCGCTGTGACCGCAGGAATGGCGATGACCACCGCAGCAAGCCCCGCGCTCGCAACGATCGGCGTTCAACGGATCCTCACACCATGGTCCGGCGCCAGTTGGCCCAAACGCACCGATGTTGCGGATGCAACGTTTGTCGAGGTGCATCCACTCGGCTCATCGCTGTCGATGCGCGCTGCGCTCGTGCGCACCAACCACGAAATCGAAATGACCGATGTCTCCGTCGAGCATCGTGCGATCCGCAACGGGCAGGCCGGCGCCACCCATAAAGAGTTGATGACTTGGCAGCATCGTGACATCGAAACGGATTCGCCGGGCTCTTCTGTGCGCGGGGCGCTCTTTGAGCGGTTGATCGATGTGGATGCTGACGCGGTCGAGTATCGCTTTGTCACGAGCGATGATCAGACCGCTTGGCGCCGAATCCAACTCGTCGAGCCCCCTGCTGTCGCCGCTGCTTCTGCAATCCTTACGCCTCCCGCTTATGCATCGAAGATTCAGGATGCTGGCCCGCTTGCGCAGGAAGCTCAAGTCGATCTCGGGTCAGGCGCCGACGAGCGTGCGGTCGCGCCCCCTGCTCTGTCGGGCAGCCGAGTCACGCTCACACTCCAGCTCAACAAGGAAATACCCGCTTCGCCCGACGATCCCGCTTGGCTCGCAGCGACGTTTGGCGCCGAGGCTGTGGGCGCGGGCGCCGCTTTGACCGTGGACGCCTCAACTCCCAATGAGTGGACGCTCGCATGGACACTCGACGATTCCGTCAGGCTCACCGTCGCGCTCTTCGATGAGTTCGGCATTGAATCAACCAACGAAACCGTCTTCCGCTTTGAAAGCGTGCAGGATCGATCCGCCAGCGCGACGATCACCGAGCCTGCCTCGGACATGACCGTCCTTGCGACCGCAGTTGTCGATGTGGTCGGCGAAGGGCGCGACGATGTCGGGCTCGACGCAGTGTGGATCGACCGTCAACCCGCGCGCCCCGCGGGCGCACCGGGAGCGGAGCCAAGCGGCCCAGGCGGCGCCATCGAACCTGTTGCCGAACCTGTCGAGATCGCCCGCATGACCGCATCAGGCGCACCCACTCTTGAAGTGAAAGTGTCGCTCGATCTGGCGCCGCTCGGCCTTCGGCCCGGCGATCAACTCTGGCTCACCGCCGTCGCTGACGATGTGTACGCGATGGGCAGCGCCGACCACGATCCAACGCGGTCGACGCCTCGCGTGCTGTACATCATCTCCCAAAAAGATTTCGTTAGCGAAGTGCGCAGCGAGCTTTCCTCCATCAGGCAAGGCGCCATCCGTTTGCACGAAGCCCAACAAGCCTTGCGACAGGCACCCGATGACAAACGCACCAACGAACAGGCTGACCGTGGGCAGGCGCAGCTCACACAGCGCATCGCCCGCCTCGCTGAACAACTCGATGCGGTGAAACAACGTGTCGGCGACAACGCGCTCAACGATCGTCAGCTCGACAACGTGCTCGACGATGCGCAGCAGTTCCTCGACCAGGCGGGGCAGCGATCATCCGCCGCCAGCGATCGCCTCAAAGAAGCTCAGCAATCCAAAGAAGCGCAGCAAAACGAACAAGCCGAGGAACAACAGGAACAACTCGATGAAGCGCAGCAGCGTGTGCAGGACGAGTTAGCCGGTCTCGCTGAACTTCTCGATGCCGGTGAAGACGCATGGGTCATGCGCCGCGAACTCGAAGAGCTTGCCTCCCAGCAGCGGGAGTTGCAAGAACAAACATCGCAGTCGGGGGCGAAAACAGCAGGCAAGTCCGCCGACGAGCTCAACGAGCAGGAGCGCAGCGAGCTGGAGCGCATCGTCGACAAGCAACTCGAACTGGCGCAGAAGGCGCAGGACCTCGCAGAGGAGCTAGAGGATCGCGCTCGCGAACTTGAAGAGCACGACCCCGCCGCCGCTGCGGGAATGAGGCAGGCTGCGCGTCGCGCCAAAGAGTCGCAGGTTTCACAAACCATGAAAGAGGCAGCTGAGCAGGCGCAGCAAAATCAAATGTCCAAGGCGGGCGAACAGCAGGAACAAGCTGCGGAAGATCTTGAGGAAATGCTCAATGATCTCGATCAGGCTGAGCGATCGCGCGAGGAAATCCTCCGCCGGGTCTTGGCCAGTCTCATTGAATCGCTCGAAGCGCTCATCACTCAACAGCGCACACAGATCAACGCCCTTGCCGATGCAGCGGAGCGCGACAACTTCGCCGGCCTTGATCTTGCGATGGTTCGGCTGAATCAAAACACGCTTGGCGCACTGGACCAAGCGTCCGGCGCCGGCCGGGAAGTCGCGCCCGTCGCAGACCTCATCGGCCGGGCCGTCGAAGCGCAAACCAAAGCAATCCTCGCGCTGCGTGCCGATCCTCTTGACCCAACGCAGGCGGACAAGAGCGAACGCCGAAGTTTGCAGCTGCTCCAAGAGGCGCGCGATCAAGCTGAGAAGGTCGACGATCAGATTCAAAAACGCCAACAGGACCGCGCCCGCGACGAACTTCGTCAGGCCTATCGGGAAGCGCTCGAACAACAAGTCGCCGTCCGCACGGGCACACAAGCGTTAGCGCAGTTCGAGGAGCTCAATCGTCGCCAGCGGGCCGGCGCCCACAAACTCGCCCAACAGCAGCGCGAGATTCAAACACTCCTGCAGGATCTTCTCGATAAGACGGACGATCTCTCCGACGCTTCCATCTTTGAATACGCGCATCGTCGACTCGATGAACTAGCCGAGCGGTCGGCGTTGTCGCTGGGCGATGGTCAGCCTCGTGCTGCAGCGGCGCCTCAGAACACCGCAGTTGCGATTTTGCAAGGGCTTGTCGAAGCGCTGCGCGAATCCGACCCACCACCCGATGACTTTTCCAAAGGTGGCGGCGGCGGCGGAGGTGGCGGCGGATCCGGTGGCGGCAACGACGATCTCATCCCCCCAATCGCGGAACTTCGACTGCTCAAGGCGATTCAAACCGATCTCGCTGGACGAACCCGCGCCGTCAACGATGCCGGCGGCGACTCGAATCAGGCGCAATCGCTCGGCGACGAACAGCAGGAGTTGGGAGAACTTGGGCAGGACCTCGTCCG
>CAYMQF010000030.1:7997-13414 GCA_964392425.1 uncultured Phycisphaeraceae bacterium | reverse complement strand
AATCGCTCGGCGACGAACAGCAGGAGTTGGGAGAACTTGGGCAGGACCTCGTCCGCCGATTGGCCGAACAACAGCAACAGTCAACGCCCCAAGCGCAGGAGCCTCCGCAATGATGGTTCACTTATCACATCGACATACGGCTCTCGGTTTTTCATTATCGTGCGCAGTGTGTGTGTCACTGCTGAACGTCAGCACAACTGTTGCATCGGTGCAGCAGTCCAGCGAGCCAGCTCCCGAAAAGAAGCCACAAAAATCCACGAGCAAAGAACCGACGCCTGCCCAAGCGCTGCCCGACCTCGACGACTTGCTCGATCTTCCTTCCACGGGCGACAAGAATAAGGACGGGCGCCCCAAGCTTGATCCCGATCAACTCGAACTCGACCGCGCGCTCAACGCTCAGACCGTCTCGGAGATGTTCCAGCAGGCCGTTCAGCAGATGGCAGACGCCGCCGACCTCTTGCGCAAAGCGCACGACACCGGGTTGGCGACTCAGCGCGTGCAGGAAGAGATCATCCTCAAACTCACCAAGCTGATCGAAGAAGCGGAGCGCCAGCAATCCAGCTCCTCATCGAGCAGTTCTTCGCAGCAGCAGCAAAAGCAAAAACAAAAGAGTAAGCAGCCAGCCCAACCTCAGCAGGCACAGAATCAGGGCAATCAAGGCGAAAACAAAGGCGAGCGCACGCCCCCCGCCGGCCAGCAAGCCAACCTCAAGGGGAAGATCGATTCGCTCGGCGCCGCCTGGGGAGCATTGCCAACCCGCCTGCGCGAGGCGCTCCTCCAGGGCGCGGGAGACACCTATAGTTCACTCTACGAATCTATGACCGAGGCGTACTACCGCAAACTCGCTGAGCAAAACAAGGATCAACCATGAATCGCGCGCGTCTGTTCAATGAACGTTTCCTCCCCGCGCGATGGGTGACTCTCGCAGCAGTATGCGCCGCTGCTTCCCTTGTTTCTCTATCAGCCGCGCAGCCCCAGGCGCCCGCCGGCCCCATCGGCGCCGAGAACGATGCTGCTGCCAATGAAATCACACCGGCGATGGATCGCGCCGTCACCAACGGGCTTGCGGCGCTCGCTGGAGAGCAAAATCCCGACGGCTCATGGGAGGGAGGCGCCCGCTACGGCAGGCATGTCGGCATCACCGGGCTTGCGGCGCTCGCGTTCATGTCTGATGGCAATCTGCCCGGCCGCGGACCGTACGGCGACAACGTTCGGCGCGCGATCGACTTCATCCTCAACAACGTCAACGAAACCGGCCTCCTCGCTGCAGACACCTCGCATGGTCCGATGTACGGGCACGGCTTTGCCACGCTTTTCCTCGGCGAAGTGTACGGCATGACCGGAGGCGGGCAGGACACCGCACAAGCTGCTCGGCTCCACGAAGCATTGCTCAAAGCGGTTCGCCTCATCGTACAAACACAAAACCCCGACGGCGGCTGGCGCTACAACCCCGTTCCATACGACGCGGATCTCTCCGTCACCATCTGCCAGATCATGGCGCTGCGGGCGGCGCGCAACGCGGGAATAGAAACTCCCAAAGCAACGATCGACCGCGCGATTGAATATGTCCGCCGATGCCAAAACCCGGACGGCGGCTTCAAGTATCAACTCACCAGCGGCGGCTCCGCGTGGCCACGCTCCGCAGCAGGGGTCGCCAGCCTCTATTACGCCGGGGTCTATCAGGACGACGCGATCGACCGCGGGCTCGAATACCTCTTCTCCGTCGCCAAACCCGGCCCACGCTCCCGGCCCGGCGCCCACTATTTTTATGGACATTACTACGCCGTCCAAAGCATGTACCTCACCGGCGGCGAACGATGGCGCGAGTGGTGGCCGGCCATCCGCGACGAAATCATCGGACGACAAACCAAATCCGGACTCTGGAGCGACAATCACGCCGGTTCTTCCTATGGAACGGCGATGGCGCTCATAATCCTCCAAATGCCCAAACGTTATTTGCCGATATTTCAGAAATGATTGCCACACGCCGAATTCTGTTTGCTCTGACGGCATTAGCGCCGATGTGTGTGTTCGCGCCAAGCGCCCCCGCAGCGCAGGACAAACCACGCGAGAAGCGTGTGCTCCTCGATCGTTCGCTCGAGCCTCACCAGATCAAACTCATTTCGATCAGTGATGAAGTCATCATCTACGAGGACGATCTCGGTCGGCGTCGACAGGCAACCGTGGGAGGCTTTGTCGCGCTGCTCCCCGCGCTGCCAAGTGAAGCATCGCTCGCCACGCCGCGCTCAGCGCCTTCGAAGAGCGGGGGCGCACCGGGCTTTCTTGAGTTGACAGATGGCCAGCGTTTTCCCGGCCAGCCGGCAGCGACCGGCGGGCAAGGCGACGCCATGGTTTGGAGCCATCCGCTCTTTGGCAGGCTCTCCGCGCAGATTGACTCCATCGCTCGCATCGTCCTGCAAGGTTCAGCAGAAACATCAACCCAACAAAACACCGAAGACGCCGGCACCGACCAACTCGTCCTCGTCAACGGTGATCGACTCGTCGGCTTCATCGTCAGCCTGGGCGATCCCGTCGAGTTCGAAGCGGACAACACCTCCATCAGCCTGCCCATCGAACGCATCGCCGAAGCGTCACTCTCCAATCCATCCAGACCACTTTCGGGGTTGGTTGTCTGGCTCGACGATGGAACCGTCGCTGTGGTCGCATCGCTTGAAACAACGCAAGACCAAGGCGTGTCGGTTCGACTGCAAGACGGGCAAACCGCGACCGTTCAGCTCGATGACGTGCGCGCGATCGCCTTTGCCGCCGGCCGCCTCCGCCCCCTTGCTTCTCTGACACCAACCTCGCAGCAAGTGATCGGCGATCGTCGGCTCACCGACCCGCTGCACATCATCACCTCGACAGGCGCCGACGGTGCGACCGATCTCAACACGCCCGACATCGAGTTTCCCGGGCCGATGAAGGCGAGTTGGAATCTACCCGCAGGCGTCGTGCGATTGGCCGGCGTCGCCGAGCTGCCCCTCGATTCGCTCCCCTGGGGAGACTGCGAGTTCGTCATTCAACTCAACGGCGTCGAACTGCTGCGCGATCGGCTCAACCAAAACAACACGCGCGTCAAGTTTTCCCTCCCCGTCGAAGCGGGCGAACTGGTCATCTCCGTTGAGCCGGGCGAGTATGGACCGATCAGCGACCGTGTGGTCCTGCGCCGACCGCTGCTGCTCGTTGAGTAGCCAACGGTCTTGTTTATCCAAATCGTTGTTGCAATGTCGCGACCATCTGCTGCGCGGTTTGCTCCACCGAGCCGCGCGCATCGATCACGACTATTTCGTTCGGCCTGCGCTTGGCCAGCGCGAGATACCCCTCGCGGACCCGGCGCCAATAGTCCATGCCTCGACTCTCAATCCGATCAGGCTCGCGCTTCATTCGCCCTCGAGCCGTGCTTTCATCGACATCGAACAGAAGCACAAGGTCAGGCTTCACCTCGCCGCACGCAGCGCCGGCAGCAGCGAGAATGCTCGCTTCTTCGACGCCCCCCGCAACGCCTTGATAGACGATCGTGCTGGTGACAAACCGATCCGCGAGGACGACCTCGTTGCGCGCGATCGCGGGCCTGATGTGATCCTCGACAAGCTGCGCCCGACTCGCCATGTACAGCAGCATCTCGCATCGGCTCGACATGGCTGCGGTGTCCGGATCAAGGAGCAACTCGCGGATTCGCTCGCCGATCTCCGTGCCGCCCGGCTCTCGCACTCGGCACACCGCGACTCCAGCATCCGTGCACATCGCTGCCAATCGGGCGTGCTGCGTCGACTTGCCCGAGCCGTCCGGCCCTTCAAAGACGATGAACCGCCCTGCGAGGTTTGTGAGCCAAGTTTGATTGTTCAACGATGATTCATTCACGGGAGCAGTGTAAAGACTGTGGCGGAGTTGGTGGAATCTTTCTGCTGGATCAGTGGGACTGGCATTTCACCCGTCTTGTCACAGCGTCGCGCGTTTTTTCCACGTCGTGCCAGACGGGCCGTCCTTGATTTCGATCCCCATCGCAGCGAGTTGATCGCGGATTTCATCCGACTTGGCAAAGTCTTTGTTTGCTCGGGCGTCGGTCCGCTGCGCGATGAGATCATCGATCTCGCCTGAGTCTGCATCGCCAGCGTCGGATGTCCCCGTTTCAGGAAGATCAAATACGCCAAGCGTTTCATCGAAGGCGCCAAGCAGTTGTGCGTCGGCAACAGTCGGTGAGTCTGTCTTGCCGATCCATTGGTTCAGGACGCCCAAGGCGCCAGCAATATTGAGATCATCATTCATCGCTGCAGCAAAGTCACGAGCGACAGTGTCATTCCGATCACCAGTCGTATTCGAAGTTTGTGCTCGCTGTGCGAACCGTCGCCAGCGTTCGATCATCTTTGCGGAGTCGCGCAGCCCTTGCTCGGTGAAGTTCGCATTGGCGCGGTAGTGCGTTTTGATGAGTTCGAGCCGGATCGCAGCAGGCTCAAACCCTTTGTTCACCAGGTCACGGATCGTAAAAAAGTTGCCCTTGCTCTTGGACATCTTTTCGCCTTCGACGAAGAGGTGTCGCGGGTGGAACCAGTATCGTGCGAACGAATCCTCGCCGGTGGCGCCTCGCGATTGTGCAATCTCGCATTCATGGTGCGGGAAGATGTTGTCTTCGCCTCCCGAGTGAATGTCGATCACATCGCCGAGCCTCTCGCGCGCCATGACGGAGCATTCGATGTGCCAGCCGGGATAGCCTTCTCGTATTTCAACATGTTTTCCAAGCACTTTTGACGGATCCCAGCGCATCAAATGCGTCGGGTCAGGCTTCCACAGCATGAAGTCCGCCGGGTGTTTTTTCTGTGCCTGATTGGCGTCGGCGACTCTCCCCCCGGCGCCGCTGCGCAACTGGTCCAGCGTGTTGCCAGACAAGGCACCATACTCCGGGAACGACTGCACATCGAAATACACGGCGCCGTCCGCCGCGATGTACGCATGATCGTTTTCGATCAATGCAAGAATCATTTCGAGCATCTCTTTGACAACCTGCGTCGGGCGAGGCAAGAGCGACGGGTCACTCTCAGCGTCCTCCACCACTTTCAGCCCGAGCAATTTCGCATCGTGTAGAAATGCATTCGCATAGAACTCTGCAATAGCGCGCGGGTCGCCTGCGTCAACATTCACTCCTTCGGGCAGCGCGCCGGATTTTTTCGCTTCGAGCAGCCGGTGCTGCGCAGCCTCCATTTTGTCCTCGCCGCCGCCGTCCGCATCCCCATCGTCGGTCATGTGCCCGACATCGGTGAGGTTCATCACATGCGTGACCTCGTAGCCGAAGCGGTCTATCTCGATTGAGCCATCCTCCGCCACACGCTGGCACAACGGTGATTCGAGCCACCGCCGGAGTAGGTCAGCCGCAAGAAAGCTGCGAAAGTTGCCGATGTGCGCATAGTCATACACCGTCGGCC
>CAYMQF010000030.1:0-7897 GCA_964392425.1 uncultured Phycisphaeraceae bacterium | reverse complement strand
GCCGCAAGAAAGCTGCGAAAGTTGCCGATGTGCGCATAGTCATACACCGTCGGCCCGCAGGTGTAGAAAGACACTTTCTCTGCGGTGAGAGGTCGAAACAGCTCGCGTTTGCCCGTCAGTGTGTTGTGAAATTCCAATGGCATGGTCGGAACAGTTTACCGTTGTGCATGCCGGTTGGCACTGCTGGGTGGTTGCAACATTGTCAGGAGTCAGCCGACGCACCGACACTCTCGTCGGGATGCTCTTCGCCTTTCGCCGCGTCAAAGTCAATGCGAACGCGCGTCACACGGGTCGGCTCGGCGCCCAGCACCGTCACCAAAAACCCATTGCGCCGAAAAGTCTCGCCCTCATCAGGCATCCGGCCTAGCTCGGTCAGCACAAACCCGCCGACCGTGTCGTAGTCATCGTCTTCAGGGAGTGAAACGCCCAGCGCCTCAAGGCGATCGTTGACATCATTGATGCTCGCGCGCGCGTCGACTTCGAGCGACCGCGCTTCATCAACAATGACTATCTCAGGCGGAGCTTCATCGGCAGGTTCAAACTCATCTTGAATCTCGCCGACGATTTCCTCGATCACATCTTCGATGGTGACAAGCCCCGCGGTGCCGCCGTACTCGTCGAGCACGATGGCAAGGTGCACCTTGTCGCGCTGAAACTCCAGCAGCATTTCCGCGATTGGCTTTGTTTCAGGGACAAACCGCGCCTCGCGCAGCACTTCATCGATGCGAAACTCCGCTGCGTCGCGCGCGAGATAATCCAGCAGATCTTTGGCATAGAGCACGCCGACGATGTGGTCGAGATCCTCTTCATACACAGGGATTCGGCTGTGCCCCGCCTCATTGATGAACTCGCGAATCACAAGCAGGTCGTCGGTCTTTTCGATGCCCTCCATCTCCGTGCGAGGCGTCATCACTTCATCCACTTGCCGAGTGCTGAAATCAACGACCGCGCGAATCATGTGCCGTTCCGCCTGGCCGAAGTCGCGCTCCTGTTCTGCTTCAGAAACAACGGAAAGCAGCTCGCGCTCGAGTTCCTCGTCATGCGAATCATCCCCTGCCGCCACGAGCCGACGGACTATTTCATCTGTGATCCGCAGAAGAGGCAGCACCGGCGACAGCAATGCATGAGCGGCGCGGATCAGTCTGCTCAATCGAACGACCGTGTGTTCGTCAGCATGATTGGCGATGCTCATCGGGATTGCTGCGCTTGCGATGACAATCAACACGATTGACAGCCCTGCTGCGAGAGCCAGCGATGGCCACGTCAATGCAGATATCTCCCCCACTCCCGAGGACCAGACAAACGCTGCAACCACGACGACGAGCGAGAAAAAGACACGGGCAAGCTCCGCAGTCAGCGCGTGGGCAGGCGTGTCATCAAGAATCGGCGCCATGCGTTTTTTCAGCCCATTGTGCGATGAAAGCTCTTTCAGCTTGCTCCGCGAGGCAGTGCGCAGCGACATCTGTGCAGCAGCAAAGACACCCGCGATGATGGACGACACGATTGCGATCCATAGTGCTGCTGTGTTCATGATTGACCCTCCGAAGAGTCTTCATGGCAGGCGTACACATCGCCGACGCCGATGGAGCGCAAAATCTCATCCTCCCGGTGGTGCATTCTTCGGAACGAGTCGTTGTCGTGATCGTCGTACCCCGAGCAGTGCAAGGCGCCATGCACGATATACAGCAGCAGCTCCCGCTCGACTTTGCCGCCTCGAGGGTCAGCCTGCCGTTGCGCTTCGTCGAAGCAAACCACGATGTCCACATCCAAAGGCGCCTGCGGATTGTTGGCGCAGTCAAACGTGAGAACGTCGGTTGTCGAAGAATCGCCGAGATGCGCTTCATGCAGGCGGCATATCTCGCTGTCGCTTACGATCCGCACGCGCACTTCGCCACCTACATCGGTCGGGCGCATCGCGGCAAGCGCCTTCAACCCGGCATCGCGCAGCCAGCGCGCAGCTTCAGCGTCCAGACGGCTGTTCGCATCAAGAAGATCGACCAAATGTTCGCTGCTCGGGGAAGGTTCAGGAGGTTGGGCGGCGTCCGGGTCAGCCGGACAGGCGCTCTCCCCTTCGTCGGCGCCCGCGTCAAGAGCGGTTTTCTCAGTGGCGTGCATCGTGTGTCGCGATCACCTCATACATGCGGGACGAGCCCAGTCTGGCACACCGGCCAGATCGACCCAATGAGCCCCCCGCTTCACCGACAAGTGTAGAGCGCCACGCCCCGGCGTCCAGCACTCTTCGTGAAATCCATAAAAAGCGCCATTTCAGGGCCGGTAATCCCGGGAAGCTTTCCGTAGCAGGCATTCGGAGGGGCGATTGCACCACGCATCACGCATTGGCAGCGGCGCCGACGGCGATGTTCACCGGCACGAACGTTGGTTTGACGCGCGCTTCGAACTCACTTCTAAACTTATTGAGGATCGTACGGACGGCCCAGTTGTTGCCATCGGCGAGGCCACAGATCGTGGTGCCGGGCATCGCGCCCATGCTCGTGGCGATCTCGAGCGCGAGGTCGAGGTCTTTGGTTCGGCCGTCGCCGTCCTCGATTCGTTGAAGCAGTTGAAGCAGCCAGCCGGAGCCTTCCCGGCAAGGCGTGCACTGCCCACACCTTTCGTTCTTGTAGAACCGCGCGAGGTTGCGCGCCACCGCAACCATGTCGGTGTCTTCATCGAAGATCGTCGGGCACGCGGTGCCTAGCCCCAGCACGTTGTATTTTCTGCCGATGTCGAAATCCATCGGCGCATCAAGATCGTCAGGCCCGATGACGCCCGTCGAGGCGCCTCCCACGATCGCGCTCTTGAACTTCTTGCCCCCCCGCATTCCCTTGCAATAGTCCTCGACGAGGACTCGCAACGGCACGCCGAGATCGCACTCGAAAACGCCAGGCCGATTGACATGCCCCGACACGCCCATCAGTTTGGACCCATAGCTGGGCGGCCCGCCGATGGACGACTCGCACCCCATCGTGCTAAACCACTCGGCGCCATGCTCGATGATCGACGGCAGGTGCGCCAGCGTCTCGACATTGTTGATGATGGTGGGTTTGCCGAAGAGCCCTTCGATCGCGGGGAAGGGCGGCTTGTTGCGAGGCCAACCTCGCTTGCCTTCGAGTGATTCGAGCAGTGCGGTCTCTTCGCCGCAGATGTACGCACCGGCGCCTCGATGGAGATGACACTCAACTTTCCAAGGTTCGCCCGTCGCGGTGGTCATGCCGTTGAGCATTCCCGCGCCGCCGAAGACGCCGTTCTTATATGCCTCAGCAATTGCCGACTCGACGACCTTTGCCTGGTGGTGATACTCGCCGCGAATATAAATGAACGCCCGGCTGATCCGGCAGGCGTAGCAGCAGATCGCGATGCCTTCGAGCATCAGGTGCGGATCGAAATCCAACAGCAGTCGATCCTTGAACGTGCCCGGCTCGGACTCGTCGCCGTTGACTGCGAGGTATCGCATGCCGGCGTTGTTGGGGTCGTCCGCTTTGGGGAGGAACGTCCACTTGAGCCCAGTGGGGAAGCCGGCGCCGCCGCGCCCGCGAAGCTGTGACTCCTTGACCGTGTTGACGACATCATCGGGGGGCGTCGCGAGCGCCTTGCGGAGAGATTCATAGCCGCCCGTTTTGACGTATTCGTCATAGGCAACGATGTGGCGGTCTTTCTCGTCGCCGAACGGGTAGGTGGGGATCCGCTGGACGAGGACAGGCTCGGTGAGTTTGGGTGTGTACATGGCGATGTGATTGTAGATGATCGGGCGGACCATGTGCTGCGGGTGGCGCCGCTTTTCTTGGTGGCACAGCTCTCCGAGCTGTGTGCTGAGTGGAGAATACGGTTTGGCAACGCACAGGGCAGAGACCTGTCCACCATGAGATGTCATTATCAGCTGGCGAAGCGGGTGGCGCCGATCGCAAGAAGCGATCTATTCTCAGCCGTGGTGTTCGTCCCGGTCGATCTCGATTTCCTCGATCGTTGTTCGACGGAGAGTCACCTTGCCTTCGGGTGTGTCACGCTCCTCTTCCTCGACCGATCGGCGGACTTCGTGCGTGCTCTTCTCAGGCGTGACATCGCTGGTCAGCCCCTTCCAGAGATGGCCGACAAACTCACCCAGCGAGCGAGCCAGAGATGTGCGGTCGTCAGGCATCGTCGGGTGAACTCTCGACGCCGCCGCGCGTTCGCTTCAAGAACCAAGCGTTGCGCAGCTCGATGACTGTTTCAAACCCGAGGTGATCGAGCAACCCGGAACTTACGATCGCCCGCCGAACGCCGATGTGGTCGCCCTTGGGGCGCGTGTCGTGGAAGGCGATGTACCCGTCCTTGACAACCAAAGGCGCCCAATCATCGATGTCCTGCTTGACGCCGTCGTAGCTGTGATCGCCGTCGATCCAGAGCAAGGCGATGGGGTCGTTCCAGTTTTTTCGCGCGTCGTACGAAAACTCGCGGATCGGACTGACGCGATCGATGGCGCCCCACTCAGTAAGAGTTTGTTGGAAGCGTTCCCATGATGAGCCGGTGTTTTCGACGCCGTCTGCTTCCGCTTTGGCGCGGTCCTGCCGACTCCCCATGAGCGTGAGAATGTGCGGGTCCACTGCGTAGACCGTCGCGTCTGGTTTGGCGCCCGTCGCCAAAAACACCGTGGATTTCCCTTTGAAACTTCCGATCTCGACGATTGGCCCAGCCGGGCATTGGTCGGCGAGGTAACAGAGCATCGACGCCTGATCGGGATGGAGCCAGCCGGGGATTTCCATCGCTTGGTCGAATCGCCCGTTGAAGCGTTCGATGGTGAACTGCCGGGCGCGCGTCAACACGCCCGGCGCGGGCCGAAGCGCTCGAGGCGCCCATCTCGGAAACTTCACATCAGAAAGCATCAACGATCCTTACAGAGAAATATATGAATACAAATAAATACGAACTGGCAGGCTCGATCATCAGCCCAGCAAGGGGTCGATCGCTGAAACGATCTGGTCCGCCGTCGCGCTCTCGTGGAGCGTTTCGTCAATGAGCACAGCAGGCGCCCCGCCACACGCGCCCAAACATTCCAACTCGATCAACGTGAACTTCCCGTCAGGCGTCGTTTCGCCCGGCTCGATGCCGAGCTTGTCCCGGCAGGCGTCAACAATCTTCTTGTGATCGCACACTTCGCACGCCATGCTCTGGCACACGGCGATCACATGTTCGCCCTTGGGTTCGAGCCAGAACTCCTCGTAGAAGGACGCGGTGTCGAGCACATCGGCGGGATTGAGCTTGAGAAAATCGGCAACTTCCTCCATCGCCTGAGCAGGGACCCACCCGTGCGCATGCTGAACCTCATGCAAGGTGCTGAGTAAGGCGCCTCGGCGGGTTTCGTAGCGCGGGAGAATCTCGCGTTCGAGATGATCGCGCATGTCGCTCGTCAGGTAAGGCTCCGGGCGCCGGTCGATCTCCATCGTGCCGCGTTGTTTTGCGATCCAGCCCATGGTTGCTCCAAGCAGATAAGCAGAGAGATATCAGTGTTCACGAGTCAGCAGCCAGGGTTGGCGCCGAGCCCCATGCTACTTCGATTTGCCCTTCTTGGCAGGCTTTTCGACGGTGACACTTTGGGGGATCCAGCCGGGGCTGAACCAGGCGCCGTCGATCTGCAGGTGGGGCAATAGTTCGCCCGTGCCGCCGACGCGCTGAACGCTGCAGCGGGGCGACGCCTTGACCGACGCCATCCGCGGGTTGCTGAGGTAATCGCGCATGTCGGTCTTCCCCCACGAGATGATGTCCACCGGCAAGCCGTCCGGGCGAGAGAGCACCACACGGTCGCTCTGATTGTTCAGCGCGATGGTGCGTTTGGTGTTGTTGAGGGAGAAGACCCAGGCGTCGTGGAAGTTGTTGTTGCGCGCAGCGGGCGGGGAATCTTGCGTGCCGACGGGGCCGGGGATGGTTGTTTTGTATCCATTGAAGAGGAGCGCGATTTCGCCGGGCGCGAGCGTGAGTGCGGGAAAGGTGAACTTGATCTGTTCAGTGCGGTCGCTGAGCGTGTAGCCGGCAAGGCTGATCGACTTGTCATGCAGGTTGGCGATCTCGATGAACTCATCGCCGACCGCGATGCGCTTGCCGTCCAGCGATGGATCGCCCTCGCTGTTCTTGGGAACGTGGAAAAGCACTTCCGTAATCGCCGGGTGCGGGAAAGGCACCGACTGCGCCGCGGAAGGCGCCGAGTCCTGCGCAAGCGCAGAGGTGGACATAGAAAGGGCGAGCAATCCAACTGTCACAGTCATGGTTTTCATGAGTTGGTCTCCACTGGGGAACGCAACATTGCGCTCCGAGAGGCATTCTAGCAGTTCAACGACACGCTACGCGGCTAGTCGTCAGCAAGGCGGGACGCCCAACTCATCACTCTTCGAGTGTCACCGGTCCAGTTCCGCGGCGACGATGTTGATCGAACCCAAGATCGCCACGGTGTCGCTGAGCATGTGTCCTTCGAGCATTTTCGACACGGTCGCGTAGTTGATGAAAGAGGGCGGCCTTGTCTTGACGCGCCACGCGCGGGGCGAGCCATCCGCGACGATGTAATACCCAAGCTCGCCGTTGGCTGTTTCGTTGGCGCCATACCCCTCGCCGATGGGCGCCTCCCAGCCGCGGTTGGTCATCGTCAACTCGAAATGCTGGATCAGCCCCTCGATTGATCCATACACCTCGTCCTTGGGCGGGCGCACCACCTTGGCATCGGTGAACGCATTCATCGGCCCGCCGGGGATCGCGTCGATGAGTTGCTCGATGATCTTGATGCTTTCACGAACTTCCGCCAGGCGGATCTGGAATCGCGCGTACACATCGCCCGCGCTCGCGACGGGGACTTTGAACTTCACCGCCTCGGCGCCCAGCCCGTCCCAGTTGTCGGCATAGCAGAGGTAAGGCTCATCCTTGCGGAGATCACGCCGAACACCCGACGCCCGCGCGAGCGGCCCCGTCAGTGACCACGCGATTGCGTCAGCCTTGCTCAGCACGCCGATGCCGGTGGTTCGGTCGTAAAAAATCTTGTTGCGCAGCACGAGTTTTTCGAGGTCTTCGATCGAGCGAGGCAGGTCGTCGCGGATGAAGTCTTTGATCATGCGTTTGAAGAGTTCTTCATCGGGGAGGTCCATCATGGCGCCGCCCACGCGCGTCCAGTCGGGGTGGAAACGCTGTCCCGAGATGAGATCGCAAATGTCGTAAATCTTTTCGCGCGGATTGAAGGCGTAGAGAAACCCCGTGATCGCGCCGAGGTCCAAAGCTGAGGCTCCAAGGCTCAACAGGTGATCTTGCACGCGCGCCAGTTCAGCCATGATCGTGCGCACCACTTTGCAGCGAGGCGTGATGTCGATGTCGAAGAGCTTTTCGACGGCGTGATGCCAGCAGATGTCGTTGGCGATCGGCGAGAGATAGTTCATCCGGCTGACGATTGTCACGTACTGGTTGTAGTCGAGGTGCTCGCCGAGCTTTTCAAAGCCGGAGTGCAGGTAGCCGATGTGAGGCGTGCAGCGGGCGACGCGCTCGCCGTCCAGCTCGAGGACCAGGCGGAGGGTCGTGTGCGTGGCCGGGTGCTGGGGGCCGAAGTTGAGCACCCACCGATCGCCGGTGTCGACGCGGTCGTCGAGGTATTCGGTGGTGTCGACGTCAACGTCGTAGGGGGTGGCTTTTTTGAATGTGTATGGCATGGCGGCTCGCTCGCAAGTGTTGAGAAGCGGGCAGTATAAGGCGCCAGCCGTGAGGCAATCAGAACTCCTCGCCCCCACCCTCCCTTACCGGGAGAGCGGGTCCAGTCAGAGCCCCGACCGGCAGGGAGGGGTCAAGCATGAAGTGAAGCGCGCCGTTTTCAGAACCCCTCTCCCCAGCCCTCTCCCGCCGGGAGAGCGGGTCCGATCAGAGCCCCGACCGGTAGGGAGGGGACGCATTCCTA
>CAYMQF010000029.1:3856-20978 GCA_964392425.1 uncultured Phycisphaeraceae bacterium | reverse complement strand
AGTCATGGCGTTGTTTTGGGCGGCTTCTTTCCCTCGGCGATCCAGAGAAAGCTCATTGCAGACCGCATGCGAGGCGGGAGCAGTGCGATCACCAATCCTCGCGCGATCGAACGCCCGATCACCGCGCCGAAGATGAGCCCGATGTAGGCGAACACGTCGGTGGACGCCATGGTCACCGGCGCCACCAGTTTGAGCGCGACATCACGGACCGCGGTTCCAAACATGGGCGATGTAATTGCTTGCGTGACGAACAGACTTTGGAATGTCGCTGCGATTGCGATCGGGATCAACACATAGAGCATGAGTCGGCGTTTGGGGAGATGGAGCAGGGCGACCGACAGGACCACACCGCCCAAGGCGCCGACCACCAATATCGCCGACCAGAATGCAATAGCGGGCTGCACGATGACCTTCCGCCAGCCACCTTGTTTTTGCAGTATTTCCCAGCCATTTTGGGCGTTCCACCATTGGGTGTCGATGTGGCTCCAGCGGCCGAGCGTCGCCGTTGGGTTTGAGGTTCTCTCACGCAGCTTTTCAAGGGCCTGTTGTCCACTTGGAGTGTCGATCCATTCGAGAACGATTGCTCGGCCTGCGGAGTCGGCGACAGTTTGCGCTGTGCCCATGGATGTTGCAAAAAATCCAACTCCCATTCCGAAGAAGACTCCGAACAGCACGGCGAGCCAGAGTGCTGCTGCGAGCGTTGCCCAGCGGTTGGCCCATTTGCCAAGCACGGGATATTCCTGCATTGATGCGACGCCGCCGCACTCCGGGCATCGGGCGATGAAGAGGTTGTACGTTGACTCTTTGACCACCGGCTGCCCGGTGAGGTTGAAGCCGCACGCGATGCAGACGCGATCGCCGATCACGGTGGAGACGCGCTCACCGTCTGTCGTTTGCACGGGAGGCGAGTGGTCGTGTTCTTCGGGCATGTTCATGATTGTCTCCGCGTTCGTCGCGCGCCAAGGAGAAGTTTTTTCCAGCGTCTTGACGCCGCGTGACGCCAATAGTTTCGTACAGGCAGCCCGATGGGAATACACACGAGCGATGTCAATGTCGAGGCTCCCACCACGCGAAGCAGGGCGCTCCACTGTTCCAGCGACGGGCCGGGGTAGCGAGCCGGATTGTCAGCAAGAATAGCCAGGGGCATGAACAGCGCCCAGGCAATGATCCCTGCGTTCATTGCAGTGATCAAGATTGCTGACCAACCGAGGATGAGCGTCCACCAGCGCCACTGCGGGAAGCACGAGCCGAGCCAGACGCCTGTGATCATCGACAGCCCGATCCAGAAGCCGAGCTCGATGGGGCCGAAGCCGTACAAGGCAGCGCTGCTCGGTGGCGGGCCGATTGAAAACGCCCAGGCCAGTGTCGCGCGCAGTGATTGATGATTGAGAACCATCTGGTCAGCGATCGTGTGGCTGATCAGGGCAATCACCAGCACGAGCATCGTGGCGAAGAGGATCTGTAAGAACAGCACACTCGTTGCGGTTTCCACACGTCGCCATTGGCGCCAGTGTGTGATAAGCGGGTGTCGCCGACGAACGGAGGATGAGCCACATCTCGAGCAGGTGACGATCGGCAACTGATAAGCCGGGTCAAGCTGCGCGCGATGACGGGCCAGGTCGAGGCCGCAACTCAGACATAGATGAGAGATCGCCACAACACAGAGAGTATTCGCAAACGAGCATCAAAGGTTTCAGGCGATTGGCAAGACCGGATCAACCCGGTGCGGGTGCGAGGGGGCCGGCGGACGGCCCATCGCCAGCGGGGCCTTCGATGAGTAGATCGTGCATTCGTTTCGTAAACTGGTTCGTCTTGCTTTCGGACAGCTTGAAACGCCAGTTCTTGAGTTTGCGATTGTATTCGTCCACTTTGGCTTGGATTTCGTCGAAGGATCGCAGCGGGATGTTGTAGGCGTTCTCACCTTCGCTGGATTCATCGGTGCTCATCATGGGCGTTTCGCTGGATGCTTCGAACCATGCCCACGTTGCATCGTCCAGATCGAACAGGTGCGCGGTCATAATGAAGCCGTCGAACGTGCGGGCGTACGCCACGACACCTGGTTCGAACTCGCTGGGGTCCCTATCCATTGGCGCCACGTCATCCAAACCGAGGTATTGGAAGGAGGAACCGAGGATGTTGATGTCCATCGGGTCACTCAGCATGGAGCCGGGCGGAATGTTGTCGAGCGTGAAATCTTTGGTGTTCAGCCCTGAGCGTTCGATGCGGACCACTTCGCCGTCGGGGTGTGTGATGACAATCTCATGGATGTACGCGCGAGGCACTCGGAAGACTTCCTTGTTGATCCATCGCATGGGGTCAGGCTCGACGGCGGCGATGCCTTCGATGTAAAACGCGCGCGGGTCACCCGTGAGCCGAACGTAGCGGTGGAGTGTGTTGAGGCCTCGCTCGACTCGACCCAGCACGATCGAAGCGATGGATTCACCATTGGCGTCGGTCAACTCAAAGAGAATGGAGGGTGAGCCTTCTCCCGGATCCTGCACACCCAGAAGCGGGTAGTTTTCCGGCTTGCTCGTCTTTCGATCAACCACGGTCAGGTCGCTGACGGTGAGAATCGCCTGACGGATGACGGGCGTGCGAATCGGGTAATCCCCCTTTTCCTGCATGCGCCAGACGCCATCAATCAGGTTGATGTGAAACTCGCCCTTGGGCCCATGGACGTGGACGTGGGCGATGTCGCCGATGCGGGATTCGAGAGTGGGGTTGAGCGCTGCGGGGATGTCGGCGTCAAACTGAGTCGAAACTCGTGAGTACATCGTCACTGCGACCACCAGCAGCGCCACAGCGACAATCGACAAAATCCCAAGGGTGCGTGTGTTCATCGTTTCGTTATCCAGTGCGAGCGGTGAAAAACTCGTTGGCAGGGGTCAAGTGTGAGCAGCAGCTCGGCGGTCAGCACGACGTCTCGACGCCCGGTGTGCCCCCAGCGCCAGCGCCCCCAGCGCGACAAGCAGGGGAATGAGCGCGGTGTTGATGATTTTCAGTCGAACGCCAAGTGATTCCACGTCGTGCTTGAGGTTGAACTGAACGTCGCGCAGCTCGCGTCGAGTGTCAAGGATGTCCTGTTGAACGTTGGCAAGCTCTTCCTGCGCCTCCGTAGACAGCACCGTCTCCGAGGCGTCACTCCCCTGGCGGATTTGTGTCAAGCGCTGCTGCGCATCGCGCAACCGTTGTTCGAGTTTTTGTTCCTCAGATCGAAACTGTTTTTCCGCTTTGGCGCGGAGAGCGTCAATTCGGTCAAAGGGACGCGCAAAGGTTCCCCGCGCGCGGACGCTGATCAGATCGCTTGACCCCGCGAGATTGTCCAATGCGTTGATTGCCAAGTCGGTGTTGTCTGCGAGCTTTTGGATGTTGCCCATCGCGTCTTGCTGAACCCAGAAGCGGTCGGCGAGCAGGTCCGTATCAGCGACAATGATGACGTTGATCGGCGAGACGGATTCAACCAACGGCGGGTTGGGCGATTGCGGGGAATCAGCGGGTGGGCCATCGGGAAAAGCCGTCTTCACATCGCCGGTGATGCGCACCGCGAGAGTCAGCTCTTCATCGCCCGAAACGAAGTCAGCGGTGAGCCGTTTGGGATCGGGGAGGAACCGCGATTTGAGAGTCTCGAGCTTCATCGACTCAGCGCTGGTCCACGCCAGCCTTGTGACCGTCGTGGTTGCGCCAGCAAGAGTTTCGATCACGCCCGCGTTGGCGAAGGTGAGTCGGCTGAGCTTGCCGGTGATGAGATCCTCGCTGTTGATATTGGCTGGCCCAAGCGTGATCCACGGAATAAACGGCACCGGCTCGCGACGGCCTTGCGCGACCATGTGCATCGCTTCTTGTGCGTTGTGAAGATCGGCTGCGACCACGTCAACATCCATCGCGACGCCCCATGCTTTGAACAGCTTGGGAAGATTCGATGCGGTCCGGTAGCTGATGACGGCGACTTGATCGGTGGGATCCGGGGGAGAGTCTGACTCCGAGTGAGGATCAACAAAGAAGACCGCCCGGCCGCCCCCGAGCACATACTGATCGATCGCATAGACCATCGGCTCGGGAAGGTCTTTGGGATGGATCACCATCAGCACGTCGAGATCCGTCGGGACTCGTCCATCTTTGACGTCGAGTCGCCGGACTTCAAAGAGGGACTGGATCTGATGAGCGATCTGCCAAGCGGGGGTTCGTAGCGTCGGGTCACTTTGGGACAAGGCTCCGCCGATTTCAAGAGTGGAGACCAGCCCCAGAATTTTCTTCTTGGGATTGACCATCGCGTAGATCAGCCGGGTTATTTCGTATTCGAGGAACTGCTGATCGTTTGGGTCAAACATGGGGATGGCGCTGCGTTGGCCGACGGAGTTGGTGCCGATGAGCCCGAAGTAGAACCGTTCGCCGGTGTCATTGATGGGTGTCCCGACGAGCCGAAACTGCACCGCCCGGTCTTCCAGTTCGGAAAATGGCTCGGGGTCGTACTCGTGAAGCTGGATCATCCCTTTTGAGATGCGCTCATATTCCGCAAGCAGCTCCCGGACCCGCTTGCCGTAGGACTTGATGGCGGGATTGCCGGTGGCGAGTTTCCTGGAATAGAAAAAATCGAGCGTGATGGGTTCGTCCAGCGATTGCGCGATGTTCTTGGAGCCCTGCGTCAGCGTGTACAGGCGCCCTTGCGTGAAGTCGATGCGAGAAGACTGCAGAAGGGAGTCTGCGAGAATATTCACCGCGACGAAGAGGGTCGCCAACACCACGAGTCCGAGCGTGGAGGTGAGATGTCGGTTCATGATGGGTCTCCGGAATCGGTCATGCCGCCTTGCGCTGTTCGATGATGATGACGTTGGCAGCGAGCGCGAACAGAATCAGCGTGAAGAAGAAAACAATGTCGCGCAGGTCGATCACGCCTTTGGTGATCGTGTCAAAGTGAGTCAAAAAGCTGAAGCTTGTCACCGTGTCAATCACGATGGGAGGCGCCCAGTTTGAGAAAAAGTCCGTCACCGCGTTGAGCCCCGCAGCGAGGAACAAGAAGCAAACAACGACACTCAGGACAAACGCGATGACTTGGCTCTTGGTGATTGCTGAGACGCACGCTCCGATCGCCAGGAACGCGCCGGCCATGACAAAGCTTGCGATGTAGCCCGCAAGGATCACGCCGTTGTCGGGCGAGCCCAACCAATTGACGGTGATCCACATCGGCGCCGTGAGCACCAGCGCAATGCCGATGAACGCCCACGCAGCGAGAAACTTGCCCGTGACGATCGTCCATTGCGAAACCGGCAGTGTCATCAATAGTTCAATCGTGCCGACGCGGCGCTCTTCGGACCACAATCGCATCGACACGGCTGGGATCAGGAAGAGATACATCCATGGGTGGAAGCTGAAAAACGGTTGAAGGTCCGCCTGAGATCGCTCGTAGAAGGCGCCAATGTTGAACGTGAACACGCCGACCATCGCCAGGAAGATCACGATAAATACATAGGCGACCGGCGTGATGAAATAGCCGATCAACTCGCGCTCGAATATTGCTCGCAGCCCTTTCATGATTAGCCTTTCCCGCCTGACGTTTGTGTGAGATTGCGGAAGACTTCGTCGAGTCGGCCTGACTCAACGCGCAGCTCGTCCACCTCCCACTTGAGTTCACGCAACCGTTCTGCAACGTCGGCGACGATGGTCTGTCCGTTCTTTGGAAAGAGCGTGCATCGCGCCACGCCGTTGGATGAGCCGTCCGATTGGGTCGAGGCGACGCATGAAAGCTTGCCGAACTCCTGCATCACCGTTTGCTCGCTCGCGCGCACCGAGATGCGCACCGCATTGTGATACTTGGACCGGGCGGTCAGCTTGGCCGGCGTGTCGTCCGCAACGATTCGCCCTCGCGCGATCACAATCGCCCGGCTGCACACAGCTCCCACCTCTTCAAGAATATGAGTCGAAAGAACAATCACCTTGTCCGGCGACATCTGGCGGATGAGTTCGTGAACTTCGCGCTTTTGATTGGGATCGAGCCCGTCAGTCGGCTCATCGAGGATCAGCACTTCGGGATCGTGCAGGATCGCCTGCGCCAACCCGACGCGCCGTTTGTACCCCTTGCTGAGCGTATCGATGGGCTGCCTCATCACGCCTTCCAGATGGACGCGCGACGCAGCGTCAGCGATGCGTGCTTTGCGTTCGCTGCGCGGGATCTCGCGAATCTTCGCTAGGAACATCAGCAGCCCCTCGGGCGTCATGTCGCCGTAGAGAGGCGCCCCCTCGGGGAGATACCCGATCTTCGATTTCGCCGCGATCGGGGCTTTGCGGACATCGTGCCCGCAGACGATCGCCGTCCCCATGGTCGGCGTGAGGAACCCCGTCACCATCTTCATCGTGGTCGACTTCCCGGCGCCGTTGGGTCCGAGAAAACCCAGCACTTCGCCTTTGGGAACATCGAACGAGACGTTGTCGACCGCGATGATCGGGCCGAACTCCTTACGGAGCTTCTTGATTTCGAGCAGCGTGGTCATCAAGCCTGTCCTTATCCTGATCCTTCTTCCAGAGGGCGGAAGTGGTGATCGTAGCAATCTATACGCAGCAGGCCCACTCCGGTTTACCCCTCTTTCAATCTATTTTCAGGGGCTTGGGAGCGTGTCTTTGTGTGAATGAGGCAGAGAACGGCCTGAGATTTGGGCTGGGCGCCAAGCACAATGGAGGGCTATTGAGGCTCGTCAGTCCCGGTCGTCGGGGCGGGTCGGAGGCTCATCGTCGTCAAGGAGCATCCGGATCGATGGCGTGTCGAGATCGTCCATCTGGCCATCGCGTGCTGACCAGATGAAGGCTGCGACGGCGGCTGCAGCTGCGAGCAGAGCCAAAGGCAACACAATGAAGATCACCGACATTGCGTTTTTTCCTGTGTGAATGTTCGTGAACGGATTGACAGCGTGAGCACCGTGAGCGAACTGATCGGCATGAGAAAAGCAGCGAGGATCGGCGTGATCAGCCCTGCCATCGCAAGTGACGCCGCTATCGCGTTGTAGCTGAGCGCGGTGAGGATGTTGCGGAGAACGACATGCCGGGTGCGCCGGGCGCCTGCGATCAACTCGACCAATGGGGTGAGGCCGGGCTCGGTCAGGTACACATCTGCTGCTGCAAGACTCGCCTCAGCCCCGCCGTGCGCCGCGACGCCGACGGAGGCGCATTGGAGCGCCGCTGCGTCGTTGACTCCATCGCCGACAAAGACGACGGGCCCGTCGTGCATCGCTTCTTCGACGATTTGGGATTTTTGTTCGGGGGAGGCGCCGCCGACGAGCCTTTCGAACTCGCCGCCGAGCTGGTCCGCGACCGCTTGGACGACTTGCCGATCATCTCCGGAGACGATCCCGATCTTCCAGCCTCGATCGCGCAGAGTTTTGAGCGAATCGGCAGCATCGGCGCGAACGCGGTCGCCCATCACCGCGACCGCTTCGATGTGACCCTCCCGCGCCACTGCGATCGGCGTCAACCCTTGCGACAGGGCTTCTTCACGCGCGCGGTGCGCCCAGTCGGGCGCCTGTGCTTGCGTGAGAACAAAGTCGAACGAGCCGACGATGAATTGGTCCCCGGCGATTTCGCCGATGGCGCCTTGCCCGATTCGATGTTCGACTTCACTTGCGGTTGGTGTTTGGTCTGGCTCATAGTTCGCGCACAGTGCTTGTGCGATTGGGTGGGAGGAGCCTGCCTCGATCGCTGCGACTGACGCTTGCAGTTGCTCGGCGCCGACCCAGCGGACGAGCCGAACGCCGCCCTCCGTGAGTGTTCCCGTTTTGTCCAATAGAAGCAGCCCGCGACCAGCAAGAATCTCCAGCGCGTGATCGCACTTCACAAAGATGCCCCGGCGGGACGCTCGGCCCATCGCAGCAGAAACCGCCAGCGGCGTCGCCAGCCCCAGCCCGCACGGGCATGTGACAATCAGCAGCGCGATCGCATGGCTCACCGCGCGCGAAGGATCGAGCCACAACCAGAGAAGAAGAGTGACCGCGGTAAGCGAAAGCACGCTGGCGAGGAACTTGGCGCTGAGACGATCGACCAGACTTTGAATGTGGGCGCTGCGAGTGGCTCCAGCTTCGATTTGCTGAAGAATCCGGCCCAAACGCGTGGCGTCGCCGACGCACTGGGCGCGCACTCGGATCGGCGCCGACAGATTGACTGTTCCCGCGCTGACTTGTTCGCCCGGGGACACAGCGGCCGGTTTGGATTCCCCCGTGAGAATCGAGGAATCGATTTGCGTTGACCCTTCGATGACTTCGCCGTCGACGGGGATCGTTTCGCCCGCGCGGACGAGTGTGACCACGCCTGGCGTCACCGCTTCGATCGGCGCCTCGCGCAGTTCTTCACCTTCAACAAGTGTGACCGAGGCAGGTGTCAACGAATAGAGCAGTTCCACCGCGTCGGCTGATCGTCTTTGGGCGCTGCGCTGAAGAAGTCTGCCGACCAGCAGCAGAAAGACCAGCATGGTGAGCGAGTCGAAATAGATTTCGCCGGCGCCTCGAATCACGTTGACCGTTCCCGCGATGCCGGCAAGCGTCAGCGCCAGCGCGATGGGCAGATCAAGGCGAGGCGTGCGCGCTCGGATCGACGCAATGGCGCCTTTGAAGAAGATTGAACCGGGCCACAGAATCGCGGTGATTCCCATAGCCATGCTTGTCCACCGGAAGAGTGAAGCGAACCGATCCTGCATCGTGTCGAACATGCCGCTGTACAGCGCGATGGCAAGGAGCATGACATTGCCCGCGAGCGCGCCAGCGACAGCCAGCCGAATGATCAGTCGGCGATCTTCTTGCACTCGAGCTGCGCGCGCCTCGCCACCGCGTGCGGGGTGAGGGGGGTAGCCCAAACGGTCGAGATCGTGAGCGATGGTCGAGAGTTGTACGCATTGCTCATCCCACACGATCGAGACGAGCGAGCGCGGCAGTTCCAGGCGAACCTGCGCGACACCGGCCCTGATCTGTGGGAGTTTTTCGACGAGCCAGACACATGCTGCGCAGTGGACTCCTTCGAGATAGAGCTCGACAGTTCGCAGTCCGCCGGGCAGGGTTTGGCAATGGACCTGTTGAAACTCGGGCGCATCGAACGCGGGATAGCTGGCGCCTGTGGTGCGCGCCCGGGCGCGATCGGTTTGCAACGCTTCGCGCAGTTCGTAATAGCGATCCAGGCCGCACTCTCGCACGACGTTGTAGACCGTGTGGCATGCCTGGCAGCAGAATTGTTCAGCAGCGTCAGTAGTGATGAGCCCCGCAGGAACGGGCAAGCCGCAATGGTTGCACGCAACACGGTTGGGTGTTTTGGTTCGGCGGCGACTGGCGATGGTGGGCGGCTCAATCATCAGCGATCACAGCATGTTCATGAGGCGCCGCGGGGTCAGCAGGCTGGGACACATGCATGGTGTGTGCTGAATGGTCCATCGGCGGACGCGCAAATCGCACGACGATCATGCCAACTGCGGTGACGATGACAGCGAGTGGCATGAGCGTGGGGAGCGCTGAGCCGAATCGGCCCATGATCGCGCGGGCGCCGGCGCCGAGCGCCACCATCATCGGAAGAGTTCCCATCCAGAAGACCGCCATCGTGATTGTTCCAGCGAGCGGGCTGCCCGTTCCCGCAGCAAGCACGGCGTAGGAATAGAGCCAGCCGCAAGGCAGAAGCGGCGTCAACAGGCCGATCGCGAGGGCTCGTTGAGGGGGAGATAGTTTGGCTGCATGTTGATGGCCGGCGAGCAGGGCACGTTCAAGAAACGCCGGCGGCTTGAGCAGTTTTATTCGTACGCCCTTGGTGCGAAGGAGCCAGACCACGCCGAATGCTGCGACCATACCCGCTGCGACCATCGCCGCGATGCGCTGTGCGCCGAGCATGGAGCCTCCCAGGTCGACCATGCTGCCGAGCCAACCGGCGAGGGCGCCGAGCGATGTATAGACGAGAAACCGCCCGCCGTTGTAGGCGATGTGCAATGTCGTTTGCGAAGTGTGATGTTCACCGTTGTTTCCTACGGCGAAGACGACGAAGGCGCCGCACATGCCGGCGCAGTGCAGGCTGCCGACCACGCTGGTGAGAAACACAGTGATGATGAGTGGCGTCATCGTCAGCTTCCCGTCAGGCTCATGAGCCAGCGAAGTTGATGATCGATGAACACGTCTTCGCTGCACGTGGCGCGGAGCTTGATCTCCCAAAAGCCGATGCGCGTTGGCTGAAAGGCGCCGATGTAGCGGCCGGGCTCAGCAGCCTCGAACGAAACGGTTTGGATGTCGTTGGAGCGCGATGGATGAAAGACGGTCGCGATGAGATTGGCGTCTGCGATCGGATCGCCTGCTGCATCAGTAAGTGTGATGATGAGTTGGCGCATGCCTGTGTTGCTGTCAAGTTCGCCAAACTCGATGGTGTTGGCCCAACCCAGCGCGTCACTTTGATGCTGGCGGGCGAGGTCCTCATCCCATTTCAGTGCTTTGTTGTAGTAGTCGGGCACGACTGCAAAGGATGGATCGGACAGTGCAAACATCGCGGTGATCGCGATGGCGATGACGCTCATGGTAAGCAATGCGACGACGACGCCTGGCCAGAAAATATGAGGCGGGATGAGATACCGCCGGGGAGTCGGCTCGGTGGGCGGTTGTGGAGTACCGGTCATTGGCTCGCTCCCGTTGGTTCACTGGGTGCTGCTTTGGGTGTGGAATAGGGCCCGAGCAGACGATAGGCGCGCTCCGTCTCGTAGCCCCCGTCGCTGGTGATGCGGAGCGATGCGTCGAGCCTGCCTTGCGTGAAGATTCCGGCGGGAACGATGATGGTCATGGATGATTCGCCCAGATTGCCGGGCCCGACGGTGAATGGGTTTTTGTTTGCTTGGATGCGTCCGCCGTCGACGCCGACGAGCTCGACTGTGTACGCAGCGGCTTCTTCGGTGCGGTTGCGGATGGTGACGCGGAGTTGGTTGCTGACTTCGCCGCTGGGGAGCACGATGAATGGGGCGCCGAACCCGCGAAGCACATGCGCTTCAGCCGGCGCCCGTTCGCCCACGACGAGCCCCAGTGATGTCACTAACACAGCAAGCAGCAATGGATAGATCACGATGCGCGGACGAAACAGGTGAAACTTTCGCCCTTCCAGCGCGTCTTGCGAGGTGTAGCGGATGAGCCCACGCGGCCGACCGAGCTTGGTCATCACGGTGTCGCAGGCGTCGATGCACTGGGCGCAGGCGACGCACTCCATCTGCAATCCTTCGCGGATGTCGATCCCCGTCGGGCAGGTTTTTACGCACAGTTCACAGTCCACGCAATCACCAGCGACGGGCAGGCTGATGTCAGCGCCCGCCTTCTTCCGCATCGCTTTGCCGCGAGGTTCGCCTCGCTTGGTGTCGTAGCTGATGATGAGTGACTGGCGATCGAGCATGACCGATTGAAATCGGCCGTAGGGGCATGCGACCAGGCACATCTGTTCGCGAAAAAACGCGAAGTCGAACATCATCAGGAAGGTGGTCGCCGCCATCACGAGAAAGGCGGTGGGGTGGTCGATCGGCGAAGAGCGAATCCAGACGAGCAGTTTATCGATGCCGACGAAGTACGCGAGAAAGATGTGTGCGAGGAACATCGACACGATGAGGTAGACGATGTATTTGGCGGGCTTTCTCCATGCGCCGACTTTCTTTTTGCGGCCGGGTTTTCCTTCGAAGAGTCGTTCGATCGGGCGGTAGAAGAACTCGAGGTAGACGGTCTGCGGGCAGGCCCAGCCGCACCACACGCGCCCTAATAGTGCGGTGAGCAGGAAGATCGTCACAAAGATGCTGAGCACGAAGAGGGCCAACGGCAGTGTGTCGGTGGGGTAAAACGTGATGCCGAAGAAGGTGAACTCTCTCGCGGCGATGTCCAGCAGGATGGACGGCTTGCCGTTGATGGTCAGGTAAGGGAGCGCGGTGAAGAGAACGATCAGCGAGTATGCGACCACGCGCCGACGGCGCAGAAACCGGCCGGCCGACACCCAGGGTTTGATCCATCGGCGCGAGCCGTCCGCATTGAGAGTGGACAGCACTCGTTCTTGTTGATTGTCCAACTTTGTTGCAGCCATGGGCTTTCCGGATCAATCACATAGTACCCGTGCGCCGCAACTCAGCCTGCTTCGGTTGCATCGTCAGCGGGCGGCGGCGGTGGTGGTGGTGTAGGCCATGGCGCGATGACTTGACCTTCGGGGGCGCGACCGGGCAGGTTTTCGCCGCGCAGTGACGCGATGTAGCCCGCAAGAAGAACGATTTCATTGGGGTTGAGCCGATTCCCCCACGCGGGCATCGCTCCGTTGGCGGCGCCGTCGCGGATCACCTTGGGGATGTCCGTCAACACTTTGAGATTCTTGTACGAATCATCGGTCATGTTTGGGCCGACGAGCCCCTCGCCGTTGGCGCCATGGCATGACGTGCAGTTGGTCGCGAAAAGACCCTTGGCGATGGCCATCCATTTGGGGTCGACCATCATCTTGAGGATCGTCGGTTGATCGGGCTTGAGTTCACCGACCTCCGCGAACATGATCTGAAACTCCCGCGTTCGGGCGGCGGCGAGCTGGCTTTGAGGCGTCCACGCAAGAGGGCTGAACGTGAAGAAGAAGTAATACACCACGGCGAAGAGGACCGAAGCGAGAAAGAGCGTGTGCCACCAGCCCGGCGTCGGGTTGTCGTATTCACGAATGCCATCGTATTCGTGCTCGAGAAGCCCGCCATATTTATCCCGTTCGATGGGATCGGTCATCACTCGTTCTCCTTGGAGTTTGTTTGGCGAGAGTGGGATAGCGCGACGGGTGAGTCATCGAGAGGAAGGCCCGCAAGGTGCGACAGCTCATCTTTGGGTTGGCGCCAGGCTCGGATCACCACCACCACGAACACGATGAAGAAAACGATCAGCGCCGCTTGCGCATAAAACGCCAAATCGAAACCGCTCATCAGATCAGTCAGGCTCATACCAGTTCACCTCACGGATTGGCCGGGGGTTCGTCCGGCGCCGGTTTGAAAAGATCGGTTCCCAGTCGCTGCAGATATGCGATCAGCGCGACGACTTGTTTGTCTTCGAGATCGGGTCGGCCTCCCGCGTCGAGAATCTGTTTGGCGATTGCTTTGGCCTGTTTGCGCGCCATCTCCGGAGCCGAGTTGATCGCTTCGCCGTAGGGGACACCCATGAGCGCCATGACGTCGACGCGCGCCTGGATTGCATCAAAGTTGATCTTCTTTTTGAAGAGCCATGGATAGGGCGGCATGATCGAGTTGGGCGTGATCTGCCGGGGATCCGCGAAGTGCCTGGAATGCCATTCCGCGTTGGGGTTGTTTTGCCCTTCGCGCGCCAGGTCCGGGCCGATTCGGCGCGAGCCCCACTGGAACGGATGGTCGTAGATGAACTCGCCCGGCTTGGAATATTCGCCGTAGCGTTTGGTCTCCGCGAAGATCGGACGGATCATCTGCGAATGGCAGTTGTAGCAGCCCTCAGCGACGTAGATGTCACGCCCAGCAAGCTCCAACGGCGTGTATGGCTGAATGCTCTTGATCGTCGGAACGACCGACCGGATGGTGAACATCGGGATAGCCTCGAAGAGTGAAGCGATCACCACCGTGACGATGACCAATCCTGTGAACTTGAACGGGAACCGCTCCAGTCGGCGATGCCACCACCCTTGCAGGAACAGCACGTCGACCTTTTGGCCGAACTCAACGTTCGAGGTCAGGCGTGTAGTCGGTTTGGGTGGATCTTTGTACGTCTTGCTGAGCGGTGGGGCGCGGTGGATCGTCTCTTGGTAGGCGTCGGGACGCGAACGCCAAGTCATGAAGATGTTCCACATGCACATCACCATTCCAGCGAGGAACATCGTGCCGCCCAGTGCGCGAATCCAGTAGAAGGGGATCAGCTTGGTGACTGTTTCGATGAACTGCGGATATGCGAGTCGGCCGGCGTCGTCGAACGCTCTCCACATCAAACCTTGCGTGATGCCGGCGGTGTACATGGAGATGATGTAGAGCAGGATGCCGATCGTTCCGATCCAGAAGTGAGCGGAGGCTAGGCGCACGCTGTAAAGCTTGGTCTGGAAGATGCGAGGCGCCAGCCAGTAAATCATGCCGAACGTCATAAACCCGTTCCAGCCGAGCGTTCCGCTGTGGACATGGGCGATCGTCCAGTCGGTGTAATGCGAGAGCGAGTTGATGCTCTTGATGGCGAGCATCGGTCCTTCAAAGGTGGCCATGCCGTAGAAGGTGATCGCGACGAGGAAGAACTTGAGGATGGGGTCGGTGGCGACCTTGTCCCAGGCGCCGCGCAGTGTCATCAGCCCGTTGATCATGCCTCCCCAAGACGGCATCCAGAGCATGAGAGAAAAGATCATGCCCAACGTGGAAGCCCACGACGCCAGCGCGGTGTAATGGAGGTGGTGAGGTCCAGCCCAGATGTAGATGAAAATCAACGACCAGAAATGCACGATGCTCAGGCGATAGGAGTAGACGGGGCGGTTGGCCGCCTTGGGCAGGAAGTAGTACATCAGCCCGAGGAAGGGCGTCGTCAGGAAGAACGCCACCGCGTTGTGCCCGTACCACCACTGCATGAAGGCGTCCTGCACGCCCGCATAGATCGGGTAGCTCTTCATCAGGTTGTCAAAGGAGGACAGCTCGCCCGTCTTGATGAGCTCGTAGACGCCGACCGGGATCCAGATGTTGTTGAAGACGTGCAGGATGGCGACGGTGACGATCGTTGCGATGTAGAACCACAGCGCGACATACATGTGTCGTTCGCGCCGGCGGGCGAGTGTGCCGAAGAAGTTGACGCCGAAAAACACGACCCAGACGACCGCGATGGCGAGGTCGATCGGCCATTCCAGCTCGGCATATTCCTTGCCTTGCGTGATGCCGAAGGGGAGCGTCAGGGCGGCGCTGGCGATAATCAACTGCCAGCCCCAGAAGTGAAGGCTGCTGAGCAGATTGCTGTACATCCTCGCTTTGCACAGTCGCTGCGTGGAGTAATAGATCCCCGCGAAGATCGCATTGCCAGCAAAGGCGAAGATCGCTGCATTGGTGTGCAACGGCCTGAGTCGACCAAAGCTGAACCACTCCAAGCCTAGGTTGGCTTTGGGGAACGCCAGTTGAACGGCGATCAAAACGCCCACCAACATCGCGACAAAGCCCCAGAAGAGCGTGGCAGTCACGAACAAGCGGACTATTTTGTCATCGTAAACGAACTCATCCAGAGCCACGGACGGCTGCCCCTCGGGGGACGGTCGATCGTCAGACACAGTTGAAGTCATGCAGGGTCACCCTAATCAGAGCAAGAACGTTGAACCATGAAACGGGATGAAAGCATACAGAAATAGGGACAGGTCGCATACTGGAGCTGGACAGGTCAGAGTGAGTGGACAAAAGTGGGTAATCGTGAAGAAAGAAATCAGGGTTGGACCGTACTTCACAACTGAGAAAGCCCGCTGCAGACTTCGCAATGCTGCAACTATCCCCTTCACGCGTTTATCCCGGCGTGTCTGAGTGCACATCGAAATCGGCCACACCGCCTCATCCGGAGTGGTGTGTCACAGATGCGTTCTGTATTGGGATATCATCCGAATAAAAGCCGCCTGACCGCGGTTGTGACTCTCAACGGCACCGGTTCGCGCCCACTTCAGGAGATATTCATGCGCACTTCTTGTCCGATCGTCCTCACTCTCGCCGCTGTTGTGGCGGTTCTTCCCACCTCTGCAGCACAGGCGCAGGGGCGGAACAACTCCGAGATGAAATCCAAGCTGCTCGACACGTTCGACATGTCAGGCGCCATCATCAAAATCGACGACCTGCTCGCGCCAGGCGTCCCCAAGGATGGCATCCCCGCACTGACCAATCCGCCTCGCACCGGCGCCCTCGGCGCGGACTATCCTTCGATGACCGGCCGAGTCATCACCGTCGAGATCAACGGCGAAGCGGTCGCGTACCCCATCCAGATTATGAACTGGCACGAAGCGGTCAACGACACGGTCGGCGGTGTGCCCATCGTCGTCACCTATTGCCCGCTGTGTGATTCCGCTGCGGTCGCCCGCCGAACGATCACGACGAAGGATGGCAAAGAAGAAACGATCGAGTTTGGAATCTCCGGCTTCCTCTACAACTCCAATATGGTCATGTACGACAAAACATCTAACGGCATCTGGTCGCAGGTGTACATGCGCGCGATGACCGGCCCGCTCGCGGGGACTCGGCTGTCGCTCTTCCCCGTGCGCGTCGAATCCTTCGGTAAGTTTCAGGCGAGCCATTCCAAGGGACAGGTGCTCACCACCGACACCGGGTACGACCGGCCCTACGACCGAAACCCCTACGAAAGCTATATGAAAGATCCGACGCGCGTGTTCCATGAGTTTGGATACGACCACCGCCTAGGCCCCAAAGTGCTCGGCGCCGGGATCCTTGCAGGCGAAGAAGCGATCTTTGTCAGCGCCGATGCGATCGCTGACAAGGGCGGCTCGATGACCGTCAAAACGAAAATGGGCGATGTGAAAATCGAACGCACCGAAGCAGGCATCGCAACGACAGTGGTCCCCGACGGCGTCAACGCCATCCAGACGTTCTATCACAGTTGGTCGGCGTTCCACCCCCAGACGAGCATCATTGCCACCAAAGCAGAAAAGAAGGCCGCCGCTGAGGCTGAGGCTGCAAGTAAAACCAAATCGTCAACGGGCGAGCACTAATAGGTCTAGATTGCACGGGATGTTGACGCAGGTTCGATCAAACAGCGTTCATGCATAAAACACGCTCGCTCCTTTTCCCAATCACTCTTTGGCGCGGGGCGCTATGATTTGGCGCCGTGACGTGGCGTCGAGGGTGGCGCGCACCGGGCGAGGAGGCTGACCGTGATCCACATCAACTGCGATCGATGCGAGCGCGAGCTGCTCTATGAAGATGACCTGGCGGGCTCGAAGATCGAATGCCCGCATTGCGGCGACATGAACAGCCTGCCTGCTGCTGCTGCTGCTGATTCGGATTCCGCTTCGGATTCGCCACGGCAAGCGGAAGTTCTTGATCGTCCGTCCAAGCTGGGGCTGCCTCCTGACTCCGGCCCGGAGCAGCGCGTCCTCATGGTCAGGCAATCTGTGATTCGCAGCAAGCCGATTGTTGCGGGGCTCTTTGCGCTGGCGCCATTGGCGG
>CAYMQF010000029.1:2323-3756 GCA_964392425.1 uncultured Phycisphaeraceae bacterium | reverse complement strand
GTGATTCGCAGCAAGCCGATTGTTGCGGGGCTCTTTGCGCTGGCGCCATTGGCGGTGACGGTGCTGCTATGGAGATTTCTCCCGCCTGAAAATCGGCCGACCACGGTTCTCGTGGCGCTCCCCTTGGTGGGTTGGACCGCACTGGCGGTCTGGGTGATGTTTTCGCGCCTTACCTATTCGCTCGAAGTCACCAACAAACGCACCGTGCTTCGCCATGGGCTGTTGAGCCGATCGTCGAGCGAAGTGCTTCACGATCATGTGCGCAACATCGAAATCGATCAGACGTTCATGCAGCGCATCATGCGCGTCGGCAAGATCGGCGTGTCCAGCTCCGGGCAGGACGGCATCGAGGTGCAGATGGATCGCATCCCCAATCCGCGTAAAATCAGGGAAATCATCGATCTCTATCGGCCGATGTAGATGCGACTGAATCGGCGCTGATCGCTGGCCGATAGTGAGGGGTCATGCCATGTATGCCTGCCATCAATTCATGTATTGTCAGTCGTTCACTTGCTGCGGCGATCCTCTCTGCCTCAGTGTGGTCGTGCAGCTCTGCGGAATCGACCACCCCCGTTAGCTCAAGCTCTAGCTCGGGTGACGTTGAACAGCATGACTCGCTGGGTGGCAATGGAGCCAATGAGTCCGCGGCGGCTTCATCCAGCAACGCCATGTGCCCGATCTCTCCCGACGAAACGGTCGATCCGTCGGTCTTCGTGCTCTATCAAGGCGCCCGCATTGGCCTTTGCTGCAAGGAATGTAAGCGGGAGTGGGAAGACTTGACCGACGAAGAAAAGCAAGACTTCGTGATGAAAATGCAGACCGGAGGCGATGAGATCGCCGCAGTGGTCGACGACTCGGGTTCGTAATAGCTGAACTGCTGATCACGCCGCGGAGCGCTGCATATCGTGCGTGAACACGAAATCATCGAAATGCAGAGCAAACTATCGAGGCGGGCGGGCGAAGCGCAGGTGCGGATCGAGCACGGTGACATTGGCTCGGCGGGCGATGGTGTCGGCGAGTTGACCCATCTTGAGTTGAGTTTGCCTGAGTCGGACGCGGCGTGTGGACTCGGCTCGAACTTTCTCCCGATCTACGCCATCTGGTGGGATGACATGCTGGAGAGAGAGGATCGCGTAGCCCGAGTCGATCGCGACGGGCGGGCTGATCTGGCCGGGCTCAAGTGACGCGAGCGCGGACCGGATTGAGTCGGGATATGCAGGGTCCACGGTGCTGATCGGCTCGATCAAGCCGCCTCGCTCGGCGCTGGGGTCGGTCGAAAAACGCGCAGCTGCTTCGGCAAAGGTCATGCCCGCGTCGATCTCGCGGAGCGCTTCCTGCGCATCGGCGAGCGATGACAAGGTGATGATTCGGCCGTCGCGTTGTTCGCCATGCGTGATTTGGTATTCAAGATTGATCATTGCTTCGGTGACGAC
>CAYMQF010000029.1:0-2223 GCA_964392425.1 uncultured Phycisphaeraceae bacterium | reverse complement strand
CAAACACAGGAGGGCGAGAGTGTGGGCTCGATATTTCCATTGGTGGGTCATGATTTCTCGATCTGACCCGGCGGACTGGAGCGTGTCAACCGGGTCGCTCGTGGGTCGCTCTGACAACGGGCGGAACAGGCTCAAAAGAACCGTTTCTTGTTTTGTGCGTATCGTGTAGACGTGACGCATTCGCCCACAACCTCATCGAGCGAGCGACAGGCGGCTGGCCCCGGCGCCGACCAAGCGGCATTGTGCCCGTACTGCGGGATAGTGACGCCTGCGGGAGCTTCCTGCGCGCAGTGCGGCGGCGCGCTGGACCCGCTGTCCATACAGGCGACGCAAAACCAAATGGGCCCGTGGTTCATCCATGATGAGAACAGTCCCCATCGGCCCGGCTGTTCGTATCAAACGTTGAGGCAGCTTGCCCAGCGGGGGCGAATCTCGCTGGATACGGTTTTGCGAGGGCCGACGACTAGGCAGTTTTGGTCGATGGCGCGCAACGCGCGAGGGGTCGCGCACTTGCTGGGCGAATGTCACATTTGCCATCATCCGGCAAGTGAAGATGAATACATGTGTCGAACGTGCGGCGCGGTGTTCGAGGCGCCGAAAGATCGTCAGCGGTTTGGTGTCGGCGCGGTTCGGCTGATTCCCGGGCAAACGCCAGCCGATGTGGTCGCGCGTTCGCTGTCGACAAGTGAAAATGAAGCGCAGGCAAGTCGTGCCGCCAAGCAATCGACGGATGTGCCAACGCAGGTTCCGACGCCGACGGAAGTGCAGCCTGTTCAATCGCCAAGGGGGCGCAGCAGTTCGGGCGATGGGATCGCTGTCAAACGTCTCAAACGAAGATTGAATCAACAGAAACAGGTGGTCGTTGTTTCGGTCGCAGCCAATGTAGTGCTGGTGGCGGTGCTGTTGATTTCGGGGTTGTCGTCTCGCTTCTCAGTGAAGCCAATGGCTGGGGACGCTGGTGATGGGGCAACGACGAATGGCGCCGTGGAGGTGGCGGCGGCAGAGTCGTCGAGCGCGCCTGCTGGGGCTTCGTTTGGGGCGCCAACAGCCAAGCAGCGCGATGATCTCGCGGAGATTCGCCGACTGGCGTCGACCGGGCAAAGCGAAGACCTGCGTGCTGCGGAGAAACTTCTCATCGAGCTTGAGAAGGATGCGGGCGGCGGGGATGAGTTCGCGGGCGAAATCAAGCAACT
The DNA here is from genome assembly GCA_964392425.1 of uncultured Phycisphaeraceae bacterium. Lineage (GTDB taxonomy): Bacteria > Planctomycetota > Phycisphaerae > Phycisphaerales > UBA1924 > CAYMQF01. Next base: position 1,030 of record CAYMQF010000029.1, on the reverse strand, counting down.
GCAAGAGAGCATCCGCCAGCGTCTCGATGCGCAGAGCCTGGAGAAGTTCCTGCCTGAGGGCTCGAGCTGATCGGCGATTGAGATGCCCGGCGAATACCCCGATTTGCAGGGGTGTTTCACCGTGAATCTTGAAAATAGGGGCCTGCGAAGAAACCTCAATGGATCTGGAAAAGTGCGTCGGCTGGTGGTCGATCCGCAAGAATCTGAAGGTGATGCGGAGCAGGCGATCGGTTGGTGAATCTTCGAGAAAATGAGGGAGAATCGATCAATTTGGCTACCGTTTTCACGGCGTCAAGCTGCTTTTGATTCTGGTGCCTGGGAATGGCGCGGGCAAGAGATCGCGAGATTTCGTTGCATGTCTTGTTTTTATAAATATCTATAAATCAATGGTTTACAACTGTTTTGCCCGTTTTGGAGATAGCTGCTTGATCGCGTCGGCGAGCGGGATACGCTACTCTGTGTGGGAGCGGGTCGGCCTTGTGTCGATCGGCTCGCCAACCTCATCATAATCCACGGATTTTCCGTGGCACGCAGCCGATCGGGTCCTCGGAGCGCCCGATCGGTCTTTTTTATGCGCACCACTACGCTCGCGTTGACAAGTTGTCGGTAGTGGCGCCGACGCGCGCATCGCGCGATGCATTTTTGCATTGTGTTTTCACAGCGTTGAAGCGGCTGCTCGGCGTGCTGCGTGTGCTGACTTGGCGCGCAGCGCGACTTCAACAACGAGCCACACTTCCAGCGCGATCGTCACGACGCCGACGGTCGTGAGCAACCATCGTTGTGACTCGATCCAGGAGGGCGTGGTGTCGTTGCCGATGAACGTTTGCCAGACGAGCGCCCAGACGGGGATGACGAGCATGAAGACGGCGGGCAGCGCCATGAACCACCACGGGCGTTTGGTTGCGATGAGCCAGGCGCCGATGACGAGAAACGCAAGGCCGCCCAGCAGTTGGTTGGTGGCGCCAAAGAGTGGCCAGAGGATGAGTCCGCCGTTGCCGAAGTTGGCGAGCGACCACGATTGGCCCGGCGC
>CAYMQF010000028.1:17920-21225 GCA_964392425.1 uncultured Phycisphaeraceae bacterium | reverse complement strand
ATTGATCTTTGGCATGGCGCCAATGATACACAGTCGCCAACAAACGACCGACCGCCGACCCTGCTATTCCAACAGACTCTCGCCAGTCATTTCTTCCGGTTTTTCCAGACCGATCATGTCGAACGCCGTTGGAACCAAGTCCGCCAGACGCCCGCCAGTCCGTAGAGCTTTCCCCTTGACCCCCTCTCCAACAATGATGACAGGCACGTCGTAAGTCGTGTGGGCCGTGTGGGGAGAATCCGTCTCGGGGTTCCACATCTGCTCAGAGTTGCCGTGGTCAGCAGTGACGATCAACGAGCCCCCTATCGCGAGCGTTTTGTCAACGATCGCGCCGACACATTGGTCCACCATTTGACACGCTTTGATCGCTGCGTCGAGCGAGCCGGTGTGCCCGACCATGTCCGCGTTGGCAAAGTTCACCACGATGAATGGTTCGCCATCGTCCGCATCGAGCCTGCCCAGCACCGCATCGCGCACGCCCGCAGCGCTCATCTCAGGCTGCAAGTCATACGTCGCAACCTTGGGCGACTGCAGAATCGCCCGCCCCTCCCCAGCAAACGGCTCATCGCGATAATCATTGAAGAAGAACGTCACATGCGGAAACTTCTCCGTCTCCGCACAACGAAACTGCCCAATCCCAAGCTCAGCCAGATATTCCCCCGCGATGTTCTTCATCTTGGGCGCCTTGGCAAACGCAACGCTCGTCCACTGCCCAAGCTCCACTTCATACGCGGTCATTGTGACAAACTTCAGTTCGAGTTTGTCGCCTCGGTCAAACCCCTCCGCTCCCGTGTCAGGTGAAGCAGGCACATGCCCAGCAAACTCAGGCATCACAAACGCGCGCGTGATTTCGCGAGGCCGATCGCCCCGATAGTTGACGAATATCACGGTGTCGCCCGTCGTAATCCGCCCCGCCAGCGCCGAGTCCAGATCACTTCCAATCATGGTCGGCGGGATAAACTCATCGCCCTTCTGCGTGGGGCTCATCGGCGCTTCGTAATATTGCTGCGCCGCGGCAACTGCATTGGTAGCCAACGGCAACTCCGCACGCCTGGCTTTTTGCCCGGTCAAACACGCATACGCCTTGGCGACGCGCTCCCACCGGTTGTCACGATCCATCGCCCAGTACCGCCCGATGACCGACGCGATCACGCCGACGCCAAGCTGCGCGCACTTGTCTTCGATCTGCTGGAGATAGCCGACGCCCGTGTTAGGCCCGGTGTCGCGCCCATCGGTAAAACAGTGCAGATACACACGCTCGGCGCCTTGCCGTTTGCACAACTCCAAACATGCATACAGATGCGTCAACAGCGCGTGCACACCGGCATCCGAACACAAGCACAACAGGTGCACCGCCCGGCCCGCCTCTTTCGCCCCTTGCACTGCAGACACAAGCGTTTCATTTTCATAAAACTCGCCCGTTTCGATCGATTTGCTGATGCGCACCGATTCCTGATCGACGATTCGCCCGGCGCCAATATTCTGATGCCCCACTTCGCTGTTGCCCATGGTCCCCGCGGGCAGGCCGACATCCTCGCCGCTGGTTTTGATGAGAGTTGTGGGATACTCCGCCATTAGCCGATCCGCGATCGGCGTTGCCGCGAGTTTGATCGCGTTGAACGAATCGTGCTCGGGATGCGGATTGCGCCCCCACCCATCACGAATAATGAGAACGAACGGCGTGTTGCCAAGCTTGGGATGTGAGTTGCTCATAGCCGAATCATAGCACCGACGGTAGAACGAACCGGGCGCATCGAGCCGGGCCAATCAACCCTGCGCAGGCGGCAAGGTCACCACGGCGCCCGCTGCCGTAAACAGAAGTGTCGTTGAAATAGCTTCTTCTTGCATGTTCAGCAATGTCGCAGCAGCCCGGCGGTACGCCTCCATTTGCGAGCGATGCCGCTCTGCGTAGATGCACAACTCCCCGCCGGCGAGATTCGCTGCGCCGGAGTCCGTCTTGAAATCGACCACTTCGGCGCACACCACATTGCCGTCAACTCGCCCCACGATGAGCCGATCAAATCGTCCTTGCACGAGCCGATCGCCCGTCTTGGCGGCGTCTCGCACTGCGAAGAGCCGTTCGCGATACACCTTCACCTCTTCAACCGTTGACGCCTGCGCCCGCCACACCGATTCAGTGAGTGCTGCACGGATCGCCTCGCTTGCGATCGCATCACGGAACATCGGCATCGCCCGCGCAACGAGTTCATCGCTGAAACCTCGATGCGACGCTGCGATCTGCAGAAGCGAATCTTCAGGCTCCCCCGCTTCGAGCCACTCGATCTGTTCAAACCACAGGTGAATCAGTTCGCCGTGCGAAAGTGCCCGGCGGTCATGGCGCGCCAAGAGCGATGCCGCCGACTCAATCTTTCCATCAGGAATCTGCGATGGAGACACCACCGCCAGGCGGGCCGTCGATCGCCGTTTGGGAAGACACGTCTTGAGAGAAATAGTCTCGATCGACGCCGATGGGGCAACCGATCTCTGCAACGCGCTGTCGGCAGTCCAGTCTTCTTCTGTACAGCTCGACCACAGTGTCGCGCCAGGTTCAGCAGGCAGATCCGGCGCCAACGCTGCACGAACCACATGCGCCGGATGCAAACGCCAACCGCCTGGCGCCATCGCTTCACCGGCGCGCCCTTCTTTGTCCGCAGGCACCACCAGCTCAAGACATCGCTTAGCCCGCGTCGCCGCGACGTACAGGCAGCACAACTCCTCGTTGACCTGTTTTTGTAGGGCTTGCGCGTGAAGTGCCGCAAGCTCGGGGTGCAACGAACGCATTGTTTCATTGGGATATCGGCTGACCCGCGTCACCTCGCCCAACGGCTCATCCCGCCCCATGATGACGCTCCGGCTGCTCACCTGCCAACCTTTGGCGCCCACCAATGGCACCACGACGACATCGAACTCGAGCCCCTTAGCGCCATGAATCGTCATCACACGCACCGACGCCCGTCCCGGCTCATCGATGCAGCGAGACTCAGCGATCGCCGCCAACTCGGCTGGCCCGCCGTGCGTTGCCGCTTCCCATGTGTCAGCAAGGTCAATGAACTGCTCGAACCTTGCCTTGCTCTGCGCATCCATCGAACCGACGGACGAACTGAGCCAATCGCTGAGAAGCCCGGCACACCCACAATCCTCGATCCGCCTGCGCATCTCCGCAGCGACCCGGCGGGCAGCGCGCGTATCAGTAGGATCGGTCAGCCCCACGGCTTCCCCCAATGGCGAAGTCGCAACGTGATGCAATCGCGCGGTGCTCCCCGGATGGTCGATCAAACGAAGCATCGACGTCGCAACAGCGACCG
>CAYMQF010000028.1:0-17820 GCA_964392425.1 uncultured Phycisphaeraceae bacterium | reverse complement strand
CCGCGTTGTTGTCCATCCCATCGAAGATCGCGTTGACCGCATTGAGCACAGCAGGCGACGACCGCCACGATTGACTGAGCGTTTGGCGCACCATAGTTGGCCAATGTTTGGGCAGCGCCGCAAGAAGCGTCGGCTCAGCCTGACGCCACGCATAGAGCGACTGCTTGGGATCGCCAACGCAATAAACGCTCCGCCCTTCGCCCGTGTGACTGATCAGCTCATCGAGAATCGGCTCGAGCAACCGAAACTGCGCCATCGATGTGTCCTGAAACTCATCAAGCAACACATGGCGCAGCTGCGCATCGAGTCGGTAATACAAGTGCGTCAGGTCGCCCGTCGTGTCCGCCTCAAGCAAGAGCCTTGGCGGATCAGCATAGGTGACACCACCCAGCACACGCTTGGCTCGCCCATACGATGTGTCGAAGTTATTGAGAAGCCGGAACGCAGCTGCTGTGCGCTTGACATGCTCCAGCGTCAGCACATACCGCGCATGATCAATCATCGGCGAGAATGCAGCGTAGTGGCCATCTTCAATAGCAGCTCCGCCGTATTCCGACTCACCTGCCACCATCTTCTTAGCAAGCCCTTTCTTGACAAATTCTTCCCAATCACCCGCAACGATCGACTCTTTCGCCTTGGCTATCGCCTTGCCCCAGTTTTTTCGCTCTGAACCTGTTTTGGTTTTTGGAATGTCTATCTTCGCCAGATTCTTGTAGGCACTAGCCAACGCTTCTTTGTCCAGAAGAGTCCCAACAGCCTGGATCGCTCGCCAAGGCGCCGACTCGCCACGCGTTGCAAGATAGGCGTCGTACCCCTGTTTTACGACCTCCATGATCGCGCGGTGCGCATGGAGCCGAACGTCCTGCCCCTGAAGATCGCGCAGCAGTTCGACGATCTCAGCCGTCGAAGACTCACGCAGCGCATCGTCCACGGCGCCGGCGCGCAACAGTTCATCTTCCTCATCCTCGATCAATCGCCAGCCCGGCGTCAGGCCCAACTCAAATGCAAAACTCGACGCCAAACGGGAAAAGAACGCATCAATCGTCATCACCGATAAGCGGTGCAGCGATTCCACCACGCGGCTCAGCGTCCGCTGACAATGCTCCCGCGTCAGTTCGGGATTGACATGCTCGCGCAGCTCCGTAAGCGCCCCGTCATCAATCGCTGCGTCACTGAGACGCCCCAGCACTCGATGCAGGATTTCGCCCGCAGCGGCGCGAGTGAACGTCGTCGCCAACAATCCGCTCGGCTCCTCCCCAGCAAGAAGCAAACGCAGATACACATTGGTCAACTGGAACGTCTTGCCCGACCCCGCCGACGCGAGGACCAACCGATGCGGGCTCTGGATGAAGTCACCATCACCCGGCTTCACGGAGTTTCCTCCATTTCAGCATCACCTGCCCCGGCGCGCCCACCAAGGTCAAATCGCATGCCAGTCAGAAATCCAAAAGCGCCGCGCTCAGGCGGGTTCTTGCCCGGTTCGATCACGTCGCCGGGGCGGTGCGCACGGATGGATCGCACGACGCCCTTCGCCACTTCGATGGCTGCACTGAGATCATCCGCGGTCCACTTTGCGATTGACCAAACATCAGCATGTTCGCTACCTGGCAACTGTGCGTACGCGAGTTCAACATCGTCAGGCGGCCCGAGCAATTCCACAAGATTGCGATACAACGGCAACTGCACACTCGTCCATTCGCCCGTGTGTTTGCGGTGCGCCTTTTCTACATTGTCAGCGTTTTTTCCTGTTTTGTAGTCGATAATCGCCCATCGTCCGTCGTCGTGCACATCGATCCGATCGATCTTGCCTCGCAGCATCATGGGCTCGCCATCCACGTCAATCGCTGCACGCGCATCACCCTGGTCCGGCGACCATTCAACATGCGCAATCCGCCAGCCCGCTTGCCTGCGCATCGCCTGCTTGTGCGCGAAATATTTCATCGAGTTGCGCACCAGCTCCAATTGGATGGTCGCCGCGGTCGGAGGTTTGGCGCCCAACTGTTGCTTCGCAGCGACATCCAACAAATCGCACAGCGCGCGTTCCACAGCATCGGGATCGTCGAGATCGCGCGTGGATTCATCCCTACCGAAGAGCTCAAACGCTTTGTGCACCAGCGAACCATACTGCCCGGGCGACAACTCGCGAGGCGCCTCATCGTCATCCTTGAGACCCAAGTGCCGCTCCAGATACCAACCCATCGGCGACTTGAGATACGCATCAAAATCAGTGATTCGCATCGACGTAGGTGGTTCATAGTCGGCCCCTACCACGAGCGCCGGCGAGAAGCGATCCACCTCTCCCGCTCGCAACCGAGACGCCAATCGCATGTTCGTTGCTTGTCCCGGCTCGACGTGCACAAACCGTCGCACACGTTGAGCGAGTGTTGGCCCAGCGCAGCGAAAGAGGAGTCTGCTGGGAATTTGCGGATCCCCCTGCGCGCCAAGCCGAGAGGTGATGAAGACCGCGTTGCGCGATGCATTGATGGCAGCAAGAAGGTAGGCGTCGCGCGCAAGCCGAGCTTCGTTGGTGGTCATCCCCAGCTGTTCACGCAGTGAGCCGGGCAACAATGGATCATGCGTGACCGAGCCGGGCACATTCGCTTCGGTCAGCCCGATGACCACACACATCGGCGCCGGATCGAGCGCGAGTTCGAGCCAACCCAGTGTCTCGATCGCGCCGGGAGTCATCGGCTCGGGGTTGGACTTCCCCTCCAACTGCTCCTCCAACAGCGCAATCATCTGAGGCGCGGTGGCGACCGGTGACGATATCGCTGCGCCCGCCGACTCTTCCGCAAGGCCGGCCAGTGCGCTTTGCACCGCTTTCAATCCCGCGATGGTTCGGCGATCCGTCTCGTCGTCAGGGCGGAGCGCGCGATCTTCGTAGATCGAAGTCAACGCCGTCTCCATCGCTTCGACCCACGAACCGAGAGGGCGCGCCGCGGATGGCGCCCGAGCCAGATCGCCCAACAGCTCGCTGAGATTGTTACGCACAAACCGCAACGCCTTGGCGTCACTATCGCGCATCACCGTTGGCTCCGCTCTCGGGTCCATCAATACATGGTCGCGCCGGATCGCGTCGAGCCGATCAAGCCACCATTCCGTCGATGAATTCCCGTCTGAGTTCACCTCCAGTGATCGTTTCAAGAGAGCCGATTCGACATCCGGATGGCGGGCGAGCGCAGTCATCGCGTCGAGTGTGCCATCGCGCAAATAGGCGCCGACCAACGAGAGCAACCGCCCGGGCGGCGTACTCGAAGCTCGCTCCCCCACCCCCGCGCGAAGCGTCACCCCTGATGTCAGTTCAGCACGACGGCGTAGACCAGGCAGAGCAGCAGGGTCCGCCACGCCGACCACGACCTCGCCGACATCGACTTCTTCGCTTCGCTGCGCCAGGCAGACCAGCGCGCGTTCAGCCTGATCGTGTTGATCGTCTGCAAAGACAACTCGCGCCTCATCAAGCTCCACCGCCGCCGACGCCCAGACGGGCACATCGACGCAGCCCAGCTCGTCAAAGTGATCGCGCATGGACTCGGGCGCAAAGATCAACGCATCAATAGAGCTGGCCCCCCGCACAATCGCAGCACGCTCGACACGGTTCATCTCAGGCACGCCAATGAGAACAACTCTGTGTATTCGAGCTAATACCGGCGCCTTGGGATCGAGCGTTTTAGCGCTCATCGCAATCACATCTTCAACCAATCCCCGATCGCGCAGCAAGAGTTCCGCGCGATCCTGCGCCTCGCCCAGCGCTCTCCATCGACTGACTTCCTCAGGCGGGAGTGCGTCCCCAGCATGCCCCGCAACATTGTTCATGCGCAATCCCTGACCCGCGAGATCGTCCGCTGCGCGCTCCAGCGCCCCGGCAAGTCTGGAACAGCCCGGCAGATCGTCCTCGTCCAGTGCATGGGGAAAGAGCGGCGCGATGACGTCAGGCGCCAAACCTTTGAGCGCTTCGATCCATGCAAACCGCCGAACCATGTCAGACGCCAACTCGCCGGGCGGGCCAAGCAATGCAGCAGGCAGTTCACCGGGCGTCAGCGTCATGGGCGGCGCGAGTGCGCAGTCTCGCTCCTGCGCTAGGTCAACAAGCATGCCGACGAGCACACGCCGAGCGCGGGAGCCGGGCAGCACGCAAATCAAATCGCCCAGATCGGCTTGTCCCGACTTGTTGTCTGCGCGGTCCAGCAGCCACACCGCTGCGCGCTGCAAGAACGGCTCGTCCCAACCCAGCATGTGTTGTTCAATCCGCAAGGCCATCGATAGAGATTGTCGCACGAACTGAAGACGGGCGCCTATCCACGCAAATAAGTGCGTATTTCCAGCATTTCCAATCTATCCAGCCGTTTCTCTATCTCACTCAATCGCGGCCAGTCTTGCTGGACCATGCTTGGGCGACCGCGCTCGCGACGGCCATATGGACCGCTTCATCGGTCATTTCCGGGAGCAAGGCGCCGTCCGTCGCTTGCGAAGCGAGCGCGCCCGCAGCGGCAAGTTTCATTTCATGCGTGATCGTGCTCGCTCGCGCATCGAGCGCCCCGCGGAACAAGCCCGGATACGCCAAAGCGTTGTTCATGCCGCGACCATCCAGCGCCACCGCAGCCCCTGCTTCGATCGCATCTTCCGCGGAAATCTCGCTGACCGGATTGGCCAGCGCAAAGACAATCCCGTCGGCGCCCATCGATCGCACCATGTCCTGAGAAACAAGGTTGGGACGGGAGACGCCGATGAAGAGATTGCGACCTTTGATCACTTCCTCCAGCGAGCCAGTCACACCCTTTGGATTGGTCAGTTGTGCGACTTTTTCTTTGTAGGGGTTCATGCCGACTTCGCGCCCGGGAGCCATGGCGCCATGCGAATCGCACACCAATACATCACCCACACCAAACTTGAGAAGGAACTGCGCGATCGCAAGACCGGCGGCCCCTCCACCCAATACCAGCGAGGAGCAATCGCCTGCGGTGCGGTTGGTCGCCTTGAGCGCATTGATAAGCCCGGCGATGCAGACGGTTGCGGTGCCATGCTGATCGTCATGAAACACCGGAATATCAAGCATTTTCGACAGCCGGTCTTCGATCTCGAAACAAGCGGGCGCTGCAATATCTTCGAGTTGGATCGCGCCATAACTCGACGAAATCTTCGAGACGATGTTGATGATCTCTTCGGGGTCTTTGGAGTCAATCAGAATCGGCTCTGCGGAAACACCGACGTACCGCGCCATGATCGCCGACTTTCCCTCCATGACGGGAAGTCCCGCCAAGGGGCCGATGTCACCCAAGCCGAGCACCGCGGTGCCGTTGGTGACGATCGCGATTTTGTTCCCCTTGGTGGTGTATTCCCACGCAGCGGCGGGGTCCTTTTTGATCAAGTCGCACACCATCGCAACGCCGGGCGTGTAGAGCATGCGCAGATCCATGACGGTTTCCAAAGGCACCGTCAGCGTCGTCCGGATCGGGCCGCCTCGGTGCATCTCAAGCACTTCGTCGACGACACGGATTGCCTCCGCATTAGGAACCGCTGAGATTTCGCTGACCACGCGATCAAGGTGCTCCCGGTCGACGCAGAAGACGCCGATGTCGCGCGTTTTTGTCTGGCTGTCCGCAGCGACGATGCGGATGTCGCCCAACGGCGCCTCCGCTCGCGCAATCGCTTCGAGCACACGAGCCAAGCCCCCCGACCGGTCCGGGCAACGCACACGCAGCGTCATAATAAAGGAGGAGCGGTACCGTTCGAGCCAGTTGTAGGATTTCGGAGAGTTGGACATACAGCAATGATACCAACCGTCCCAGCGATCAATCACTCGCGGAGCGAGACAAGCGGATCATCAAACTCCGCCCGCATCGCCCGGCTCGTCCTGCTTGAACTTCACCATCTGGACTTCGTCCCAGATGAGCAGTTCGCCACCGATTTCGTCGATCATGTTCTGCGCGTCAGCTTGGGATCGGAACGCAGCAATGCCCCACGCCATCGGCGTCGAAAGAGCCTCGCTGCGCACGAAAAACGCCTGGGCTGCATCGATCCATTCACTGCTAAGGTAGTCATGCACGAAGAACTCATCGCCTGAGCCCGTCGATCGTGCTGTGACATCGGAAGCCATGCCGCCGATGTCGTCATATAAAAAGGATTGACGTTCGCCCGCCTCATCGTGCGTGACGATCGCGCCGGCGAATCGTTGGTCAGAGATAATCATGCCACACGCAGCGCAGACGTCTTCACCGAAGTGCACTTGGGGCGGGCCTTGCTCGATCTTTTTGCTGCAGCCGACTGTCGCGACGCTGATCGCCAACATTGCCGGTGCTGCTTTGTCGCGTACCCAGCGAGGTTTCATCGCCTGGAGCTCCTGGAAAAGACAACCAGCGAAACAAGCAGTGGGCCAACGATCCATCCAGACAGCGAACCTGCAAAGATCAAGGGGAGCCAGTTTCCAAACTGCCGAGTCGCGTACAGCCCGGCGGGGCCCAGCACATCGAGCGATGCTCCGACGCTTTGCACTGACGCCATTTTGAAGACTTGCAGCGGATTGATCAGCGCCAGGTGAAACATTTCTGACGCCTGGAGTTTGAAGAGCAGCGTGCCGCCCATCAAACCAAGATCGCCGAGCAGTGCAAAGGTCAACCAGAGAAAAACCGCGACGCCCAATGCTGCTGCGCTGCGAGACGCGATCACGGAAACGAGCATTCCTACCGCGAGCATTGCCAATGACAATGTGTATGCGAGTCCGATGAGTGTGAGGTAGGCGCCCGCGCTCGTTGAGCCGCCCCGCCACGCCATCATCAAGGCGCTGAGTCCAAAGCCGATGCCAAGAGTGGCGAGCATCGCTGCAGCAAGCCCGAGATATTTGCCAAGAAAGATCTCCGCGCGGGAGATCGGCTGGGTGAGCAGGCCGACCAGTGTTCCTCGCTCGCGCTCTCCTGCGATCGCGGTGGCGCCGACTGTCAAACCCATGAGCGGGACAACCAGCAAGACCAGATTGATGAGCCCCGCTGCGGTTCGACCAAACCCGCCAAACCCTGCGGTCCCCACGCCCGCGAGCGAGAGGTACGCAAGCCCGAGCGACAGGACACCAAATGCGATCGTGTAGAGCAGAAACCACTTGTTGCGCAGCGAATCGCGCAGCTCTTTGGCGGCCAGTGTGGTGAGTGTTGAAACATTCATTGCGTCAGTCTCGTCAGGCGAACCCGGGATGGATCATTCGGTTCGGAGTTCAAAATCGTGCACCTCGACACCCGCCTGTGCGAGCGCCACAAGCGGGTCTGCTTTTTTCGTTCGTTCAGCACTGACGAGCACCGCGTGCCCGTTCATCTTGGCGGAATAGCCCGCTGCTTCGAGCGTGTCACAAGCGAACTGGCGCGATGACTCGGGGACCACGATCGCCAAGGTCAATCGATCATCGAACTCGGCGCCGATTTCGTCGGCAGCACAGATCCGTTCGAGCTTGCCCTCGCTGAGCATCATCACACGATCGGCCAGCACCAGCACTTCTTCTCGTCGATGCGAGCTGAAGAGGATCGTCTTGCCTCGCTCTTTGAGCCGAAGCAGCAGCGCGAGAAACGCGTCGCGCGAGATTGCATCCAGATTCGACGTCGGCTCATCAAGAACAAGAATCGGCGGATCAGCGAGCAGTGCTACTCCAAGGGCCAGTCGTTGTTTCATGCCGCCGGACAACGCATGGACGCGCTTGGATTTGTGCTCGACGAGATCGACTTCCTCCAAAGCTCGCTTTTCCGCACTGCGAGGCGCCTTGCGCAGTCGTGCAAACAAACGCAATGTTTGTGACACGGTTAGATCGTCGTAGAGCGCCAGTTCCTGGGGAACGTAGCCGATGATTTTTCGCGCGTTGCGCCCACCTTTGACGGTGACGCGAATGTCTGACACTCGGAGATCACCGCGAAAACGGAGCAGCCCAACGAGGCATTTGATGATGGTGCTTTTGCCGGCCCCGTTGGGCCCCCACAGCGCGACAGCCTGTCCCGGCGCGATGTCGAACGAAACGGCGTTCACCGCTTTGAACCGACCGTACTTTTTGGTCAGCGAGCGAACTGAAATTGCTGCAGTATCGTTGTTCATTGTGGGCGTCACCGGTGCGTTTGGAGTGGATGGCGATCGGCGACCACCGGTCAAGGCGCCAAGCAACCCCCCTCCAACCAAGAGAAAGGATACGAGCAGCACGCCCGCGGCGACACCATACATCGGTCCTGACGCGGGGCCGGGCGGCGGTGGAACATTCGGCGCCGAGATCACCATCAGGGGCGAATCATCACGAAACTTCGGCTCGGGTTTGACGATCGGAAACGCCTTGGACGCAAACTCGATTGCCTGCTGAGCGGGGCTCATAAGAAAGAGCCGAAGCCTGGGTTCGCGGTCGATCATGTTCTCGAACAGGCTCGCACTGATGTAGGGGAGGTCGCCGATCCCGTCGCCGTCGAGGTCGTAGCCGCCGTAGTCGCTCCAGTAGTTGCCGACGCCATCTTCGGAGAAGAAGTTGCCGTGGAAGTTTCCGCCGCCTTTGACTTCGACTTGTTCAAGATTTTCGAGAAAGGAATTATTGAGAAAGATGTTCCGCTGGACCGACGGCTGAAACGAGACTCCGATGTCGTTGTAAGCAAATACATTGCGGGTAAAGTGCTGGTGCACATCGACTGATCCCGGGGAGTTGTCGAGATAGAGTCCGACGCGATTGGCGATGAATCGGTTGTCGGTCGCTTCAACACCGTCCATATCTTTGAGCCCGACGCCGTAACCGCTGGGCCCGCGGTTGTGCGCAAAGACGTTGCCACGGAGGGTCAATCGCTTGCTGTACATCAGGAAGGCGCCGACCGAATTACCATCGATGAAGTTCTCTTCAATGTCGTTGTCATCGCTGTACATGAAGTGCAGGCCGTAACGGCCGTGCTCGATGTGGTTGTTCTTGATAATGACATCATCTGAAAACCAAATGACAACATCTCTGCTATTGAGGACGTGGTTGTTTTCGATGCGGGTGCCTTGACTCTGCCACAGACGTATGCCGTCGCCTCGCCGAGGGATGTCGAGTTTTTTTCCCGAGATGACGTTGCCGATTACGACCGAATCGGGCGCGTTCTTGAGATACACTCCAAAGAGCGCATCTTCGATGATGTTGTCACGGATCACCGCTCCAGATTGGGTGATGGAGATTCCGGCGTTTTCCCGATCAAGACTATGCCCCGAATTTTTTAGAAGAAAGCCTTGAACGGTCACCTGAGGCGCCCGCACCTGGATGATGTCGCCCACTCCATGGGAGTCGATGATCGGCCGTCCGATGCCGACGAGGGTGAGAGGCTTGTCGATCAGGATCGGGCCGTCGTAGTTCCCCGCAGGAACTTCGATGATGTCTCCGGGCGCCGCTTGCGCGATCGCCTGAGACAGATCAAATATCTGTGCCGCTGATGCGTCGTAGACATACGAAAGCGCCCCCAGCAGTGTGAGCGCTATGACGCGGTGCAGCAAAGTCATTCCGAGCCGTTTTCTTTCTTCTGCATGGAGTCCGCAAGCGGCTTGTAGGCGCGCCGGTGGAACCACAATCCCAGAACTGTCAGAAACGAGGCGCCGACCGCGAGAATGAGCCCCGAGCCAGGCGTTGCGATCGTCCGAAACTGCCCGACCATTCCGACGCCGAGCACCGGCGGGGTAAATGGTTTGATGGCGCCGGACAGGGGCGCGGTCGGATCCAGATTTTGGCCGAACGCGCGCATCCAAAAGTACAGATCGCCAATGAAAAATGCGGGAAACAAGATCGTCGGAAGCGTCAGCAACAGCGCCCACTTGCTGTGGATGTATGCGGCGCCTTCGACTAGGAAAATCAGCGCGATGATGGCGGCGATGGACAGTGAGCGCTCGAGTTGAGCCGCCTCACCCAGCGGCCTCATGCCGATGTAATGGTTCAACTCGTCGATCTCGCGCACATCGCCTGAGAGCGAGTTCAAATGCGCGGTCACAAAGAGACCGTCCGGGTATTGCGGCGCCTCCAGCTTCATATGCCAGTACGGCAGGAAGATCGAGATCATCAACAAAGCCTTGGCGAACATGAGAATGATTGTTGGCAGCGCGTACCGCCCACGATGAGCGGATAAATCCTCGAGGGGAACGCGCGGACCGAACACTCGCTCAACAATCTTTCCCATGACGTTTTTGCTCCAAGGCTGCGGAAACGCCGCAATGCCCGACAACGGATTCAATCAGGGCTTAATGAGCAGATACCCTGCCATTTCAAGGTGCAGCGCGGAGCAGAACTCCGAGCAATAGAAGGGGTACGTCCCGGCGGTGTCCGCTTCGAACTCAAACGTGTTGGTTTCGCCGGGCTCAAGACTCAGGTTGATATTGTAGGCAGGCAGCGCAAAGCCATGCGTTGCATCCTTGGCGCGTTCAATGTTGGTGATATGCCAGGTGACATGATCGCCTTGGTTGATCTCGACGTGCTCAGGCTTGAAGTGGCTTCGAATCGCGGTCATGTACACATCGACTTGACTGCCATTGCGCACGATTCGGGCGTCGTCTTCGCTCTTGGGCGCGTTGCGATCGACCGATTGCGTGCCGGGATCCCAACCGATTTCAGGATACACTTCCCACGGTTTGAGCTTGTCGGCAGCAATAATCTGCGCGTAGTGAGGCTCGCCGAAGCCAATCGGCATGTCGTAGAGCAGTTGCATCTTGTCGCCGCCCTCGCTGATGTCGATCAACTGCAGGTTCTGAGGCAGCAGCGGGCCTGCGGGGAAGAACCGATCAACCGACCACTTGTCCAATGAAAGGAGGTATTTGCCGACTGGGTTGACGGTGTCACCGCCTACCACTGCGACGTGCCCGACGTTGTAATGAACGGAGATGGTGCCAAGAAGCGTCCAGTCCGGCTCTGGGTTCAGATCGCCGTAATCGCCGCCGAGCGTCCATCGCGCCACCTCGGTGTCGAGGAAGAGCGACGTATAGGCATATCCGTTGTTGTCAAACTGCGTATGCAGCGGTCCAAGACCGACCTCGACTTGTTGTTCCACAACCGCGTCAAAGTCGAGCACCGGCACGCCGTACCCTTCGACGGTCCAGTTTTCATCTGCGATCGCTTGTTGGATCTTTTCAAAGCTATAGATAGTGACATGAGGATCGAGTTTCCCGGAAACGACGATGAACTCACCCTTGGGGGTCACATCCACGCCGTGCGGGCTCTTGGGCTCGGGTGCGAAGAACAAGATTTTGTCATCGATGAGCGTCTGCAACGAGATGACAGGGAAGCCTTTGATTTTGGTGAATTTTCCGGCTTGGAAGGCGGCTTCGGCAGCCTTGAGGTTGATGATGTGCAGGTAATCCATGTCTCGCTGAGAAGCGCCTGACTCGAACGCGGGCTTGCCTATCCCGGTGCCTCCGGTGGCGAGTTCGGTGTTGAATGAGTTGCCGAAGATCCAGCCATCGCTGACCAGCTTGCCTGCGTCGAACAGGTCCTGCCAATACGGCGGCAGCTCCAGCGCAAACGACTTGCTCTCGTCAATGCGTCCCTTGGCGCGATCAAACTTCCAAAACGTCACTTGGCCGCGATAGGATTTTTCATACTCCTCGATCGGGGCATATCCGTAACCGAGGGGCGTGCCGTACTGCCCGCCTTCGATGACATACTCGCTGTTGGGTGTGACCATCGTTCCGCCATGATCGTTGATGGCGATCGGGTTCTTGACAATCTGCTTCGTCTCGAAGTCCCGCAAGTCAATAACAGCGATGCGGGCGGCGGACTTGTCATTGATGAACAGGTACTGGCCGTCGTAGTCGCCATCTGTTTCGGTCAAAGCTGGATGGTGTGTATCTCCCCAGGTGATGGTCTTGCCGTCCACGGCGCCATCCGCAAGGATTTTTTTGCTGTCGTCGTTGAATCCCCATCCCTGCCAAGGCTCGGGCGTGAAGACGCCGATGGAGCGAAGTAGGCGCATCGACGGCACGCCAATCACAAAGACCTGCCCACTGTGCCCGCCTGAGGCGAACATGATGTAGGGGTCGTGCTGGCCGCTGGGCGTGTACGTTTTGACCGCTGCGAGAACATCGTCCGGAGACAGATTGCGCTCTTTGGCGACGGCCTGCGCATTGGCAGACAACCCTGACGAGCCGCCCGCTCCGCTGCTGCTGTCTGATGAATGATCACTCGCGTTGGTAGCTGGGGCGCCGCCGCCACAACCTGCCAGAGCGAGACCCAAAGCGACACTGATCGCGCCGGGAATGATAAAACGTTGCATGATCAACTCTCCTAATTTTGAACGGCGAAGAGATGCCCCGATGGGCCGCTTCGTGGTGTATGAAACGTCAATGACCTTCGGAACTTCCCTCGCCGGGTTCACCAGCGTAGGGGCGCACAATACGCACAAACGTAATGATCTTTTTCAGTTTATTGTCATCCAGCGTGGGGTTTCCGCCTCGCGGAGGCATCGCAACGCCGGTGGTGTTCATGGGGTCGCCTGGGTCTCGGCCGTGCTTGATGAACTTGAGCAGATCGCTGTCATTGGTCGAGGCGATGAAGTCGCTAGTCGCCATATCCTTGCCAAGTCCGGGCAACCCCTTGGCGTCCGTTCCATGGCATGAGGCACACGTTGCTTTGAACAGGTCGTACCCCTGTGCCACCTCAGGGTTGCGCATCTTCGCGTCGAACACCACCGTGGGTGGATTGATGAAACCGGCGCTGGAAGCGTTGACCATGCCGCGCGACCCCATGTCGATCAACGTGAAACCCATGAACGAAAGAATCGCGAGCAGGCAGAAAAAGAGAACCACCGCGTTGAGCGCCCGATCATAGAGCAAACCCATAAAGAACAGAACGACCAACGTTCCTTTCGTGAGCGAAATCACCATGGCGACCGCCAGGTTCCCCGCTGCTCCCAAGTTCACATACTCTGCGGTGTAGACCGTCAGAGCGGTGAGGAAGAGCAACGTGATCAAAATGAACAACATCATTTTGGCTGACGCCCCGTGGTGGGCGCTGTGCGCGCTGACGGAGTGCGCCGGTTGCTGGTTGCTCGATTGCAGGCTGTCGCCAATCCCATTCATGGTCCGTTCTCCATCCGCACTCGGTTGCAGACAATCACAGGGGCGCTGTGACTTCAAATGATTATCGAGCCAGCCGTCGACAATAGCTCCGCCGTTTGGAACTGACAACCTTCGCTGGCCCATTTTTTGATTTCCAGAAAATCAAATTCAATGGGCATACTACCGAGCGAACTGGCCCTCGTCATCAAGCCGTGAAGAAACCGATCGCCTTCAACCTTCTCCCATGGCGGCAGCGAGAAACGGTGGAAACATCGCCACCACCACCCGGCCTACGAGGGTGCTTCAGAAGCTCTGATGTATTCAATCTGATGTGCCCCAGGCCAACCGCTCAGGGTCGGCACATTGGACAGAAAGAATCCTCTTTGTGCCTAGAACAGCAACTGGAACTGCGCACGGAAGACATACTGATTTGAATTGGCCGACGGGAACAGCCCGATGCGATTGCCCACCGAATTGGGTGCGCCAGTGATTGCTCCGGCCACCAACGCGTTGCCAGCCACATCGTCGGGGAACCATTGGACATCGAACGTGAACTTCGCCGCCTGCCCGTGCAGGTAATAGTTGATCCCGCAGGTGAGCGTGTTGAAGGCGCCGTCCGCGACCCGTTTTCCGTCCGGGAGCACCACGTCGTAGCGGCCAAACGCTTCGATATTCTCTGCGAGGAACATACCGCCCTGCGCCATGAATCCGAAATCACTGAAGCTGCCCACGCCGCCGTTGGTGTCCGTATAGAGGCCGACGCCCATGAGGAAGAAGTTCCATCCGTCACCCTCCAACATGAAGTCCGCGGTGTAGGCAATCAGATCGGTCTCCAAGGTTCCGATGCCGGCGGGGGGAAGAGGACCGGGTCTATGGGTGGTTTGTTCGTAGTGGAATCCGAGTCCGAATTTGCCTGCATATTCCGAACCGCGAGGCGAGGAAAACTGGTCAAACTGCGTCCAGTCGCCCGCCCACTTGTATTCCCATCGCGTGGTGAATCCGAGTTCCGCAGGGTCGGCTCCGATGTCCGTATTCGCCGACCGAATGCCGTCGCTCAGACCTGCCCACATTCGCCACTTGTCTGCGCTGTAAAACGCCCACGCGCCCTGGCTGTAGCCAGACGCGAAGACCATGTTGACCACGGATTGGTCCGCCGCGAGACTGAATTTATCGTTGAGCACGTCTTCCCACAGCACCGGCTCGCGATACTGACCCCAGATCAAGAGCAACCCGTTGTCAAAGGCACGACCAACGAAGGCGTCTTCCAGCACGATCCCGGATCCATTCCGCGCGAAGACCGCCTGGATGCCATAGATGAAGTTGTCGAACACTTTCCCATCAAAGCGGAGAACCATGCGGGGATTCGTAAAGCTGGTCTGAAGATCGTCGACCGTGTTTCCTTGGTCATTTCGAGTGGCGACCGTATAGCGAGTCTGGAGCTGCCCCGAAATGTTCAACCGAGACGAGCCGTCCGGAGAGGCAAGGAAAAATTGCCCGTCGTGGCCAGCCGTCGCACTGCTTTGCAGCAAACTGGAGCGGCTCTCAGCATCTGAAAGCATCTCAGCAACCAAAGCCCTCACTTCATCAGAAGCAGAGGCCCCCGATGGCGTCAGATTCAGGCTCGATCGATCCGCTCCCGCTGCTGAAAATGCCAATGCCAGCGTTCCGGCGCCAACAACTAAAAATCCGCTCGATTGCATTCCAAACCCCCTTTTTCACTGGCAAAGCAAGCCTAGACCAGTTTTTTTGGACTCCAAATCAGAAACAAACCGCAACTTCATTCTCGACAACAGGATATATTTATCTACTTCTGTGTCGTATTGCAACCGTACTTTTCCGATCGACCCACGCGATGAAACCCAACACTCATATCCTTATCGACAGATCAACACATTCGCGGTGAGGAGTCCCCCGTGTTCAGCAGCGAGCCATCGAAATCAAGCCGAATCGGGATCATCGGAGCTGGCGCCATGGGCTCCAGCCTCGCCGCGATCTCCAGTCGATTCGCCTCGACAGTCATGGTGGTTCGCAACCCACACCGTGCCACACAAATCTTCGATCAAGGCGTCGTCGTCGAGGGAATGATCGAGGCACGAGCTCACCCTCTCATCGTCAAACGCATCGAAGATCTGACGGCGCTGGGCAACGTCAGCGTAATCTTCATCGCCACCAAAACCACGGGCATCCCCTCTATCTGTGCTGATCTCAAACCGTTCCTGAATCAGCTCGGAGCCGAGGGACGACCGGTTCGAATCGTCAGCTACCAAAACGGCATTGATCCGGGGCGGGAAATCATCGACCTGCTCGATTGGCCTCACGTCCTGCGCATGGTGCTCCGTTACGGCGCCACACTCGATGAGCAAACCGGTGTCATACGAATCTCAATGATGGATCCGCCCCACTCCATCGGCTGCATCCAATCCGAACATGTCGATGATTGCAAACGCTTGGCGCGACTCCTCACCGACGCGGACTTCCCCACTCAGTACGACACGGACATCGAACATGCTGTCTGGATCAAAGCCATGCTCAACGCAGCGATGAGCCCCGTTGCCGCGTTGGTCGACAGCTCCATCGGAGAAGTGCTCGATTCACCCGCATCGGCTGTCGTCCGACGACTGCTCGCCGAAAGTATGGCTGTCGCACGCGCGCATGGGATATCGCCACCCGATCACTTCCTGGAAAACGCCTTTGAAATGTATGCACAAGGCGCCAGCCATGTCCCCTCCATGGTCGAGGACATCCGCAAAGGTCGAGAAAGCGAAGTCGGCCAGCTCAACCGGCAAATCCTCGAACATGCGAAGAAATTGAATGTGCCCGTGCCCACACATGAAACCATCGACGCACTGATCGAAGCCTTCGACTGGCGGGTCTACCACGCAGCCCGATCGTCTCCCCCATCTCCTCACATTCCTTCCACCGAGAGCCCTACATGAGCCATGCCCCAATCATCGACCAAGAGCACGTTGCCGAGGTGTTGTGGCGATGGCTCGAACAAGCCGCTGACTCTCCCTCCCATCCGATCCGGCTCATGACTCTCGCCACGCGAGATTCGGTGGGTCATCCCGACGCCAGGCTCATGGTCCTGCGAGGCGCCGACCGCAACAGCGCACGACTCTGGATGCACACCAATCCAAACACACACAAACTCAGACATATTCGAGAACACCAGCGCGTCTGCCTCGTCGCCTACGAACCCGCATCAGGCGTCCAGCTCCGGCTCTACGGCTGCGCCACCGTGCACACGCAGGGACGCATCCAAAAACAACACGTCGAACAAACCGCCGCCTGGCTCTCGAACTACGATGCGGCCCATATGAAGAGCGACGAGCCAGAGCCCAAGCTCGACCCCCGCTCCGAGGCGTTTCTCGCACAACCCCCCGACGAACGTGACATAGCCATCTTCGCTTCAACCGCGATCATCGACATCCATCTCGACGCCATCGACTGGCAACAAATCCTCAACCAAAACATGAGTCGATTCACCATGCTGGGGCGCGATGACTGGAAACCCGAAACAGTGGATCGGGCGCTGATCAACACCGTCTGTGAGCAGGCTGAGTCAGCCGATTGCAAGAAATCCCCGAAGAGCCAACGCACTCGATGAAACTCACGAAATCGGCGGGCGCTTCTGCCACAGATCAAGCGAACGCTCCAGCGCCGATCCCACACGCAGCAACTCGGCGTCTTTGTACAAACCGGCCCACAGCGTAATCGCCAGTGGCGTGCCATCTTCCCGAAACCCTTGGCGAATCGTCAGGGCAGGCTGACCGGTCATGTTCGTCAACGCATGCATGGCGCCATGCCGACGCGGCGCGATCACGAGGTCCACCCCATCAAAGAGCGCCGCTGCTCGCTTCATGTACCGCCGGCGAAGTCGACGCGCCTGCAAATACTCGACAGCCGTCGCCAGACGAGTCGTCCGAAACGTGTTGGGCCACGCCTGATCATCCTGCCATTTCAACTGGTCATCAAGGTTGAATCGCGTCAGCTCATCAAACGCGGCTGCGCCCTCGACGGAGATAATGAAGAAGATAATCCCGCCGTAAGGCGCCGACTCCAGCGAAACGGGAACCAACTCGCACCCCAGCTTTTCGAGCGCCGCCAGCGTCGCAGCGTCTTCGCCGGTCGCCGCTTTGCCTTCAAACTCATCTTTGAAATAGCCGACGCGCGTGCCACGCACCTCCCTGATCATGTCAATAAAGAGCGGCACATCGACCGTCGCTTCATCGCCCGGATCCTGCCCGACGATCGC
Organism: uncultured Phycisphaeraceae bacterium; assembly: GCA_964392425.1. Classification (GTDB taxonomy): domain Bacteria; phylum Planctomycetota; class Phycisphaerae; order Phycisphaerales; family UBA1924; genus CAYMQF01. Next base: position 557 of record CAYMQF010000028.1, on the reverse strand, counting down.
ATTGAGCACATAGGCACAATCGTCGACGCTTCGGCAGATCGGCCCCACCTTATCCAACGACCAGCACAGCGCCATGACGCCCGTGCGCGACACTCGCCCAAAGCTCGGGCGAAACCCCGTCGCCCCACACCGCGCCGACGGCGACGCGATCGAACCATACGTCTCCGTGCCGAGTGTAAACGCGCACAACCCCGCAGCAACCGACGCCGCCGAGCCTGCGCTGGAGCCGCTCGAGCCTTGTTCGAGGTTCCACGGGTTGCGAGTTTTTCCTCCAAACCAGATGTCGCCGTACGCCAACGCGCCCATCGTCAGCTTCGCGATAAGCACCGCGCCTTCGTCGTTCAGTCGCTTGACCACCGTTGCGTCGTCATCGGGCACGCGATCCTTGAAAGGCGCCGCCCCCCACGTTGTGCGCACACCTTTCGTGTCGTACAGATCCTTGAGGCCATAAGGCAACCCATGCAACGACCCGCGCCATCGGCCCGCTGCGATCTCCCGGTCTGCCTGCTTCGCCTGCGCGATCGCCTGATCCTCCATGAGCGTGATGACACACTCGA
>CAYMQF010000027.1:19599-21423 GCA_964392425.1 uncultured Phycisphaeraceae bacterium | reverse complement strand
GCGCTGATCTCTCATTGTTGTTGGCCGACTGGGGGCCGTGCGCGAGAGGCGATGCGTGCAGCGCCGACCTGAACTCGGACGGAGTTGTTGATTCGATGGATCTTGCCACGCTCCTCGCCAACTGGGGATGACGCGGGAGTGAATCCGTTCACATGAGATGATCGGCGGATGGACAGCCCTACGTCTCGCTCGCATGCCCGACAGCAGATCATTGGACAGCGGTTCAGCGGATCTCGAAGCCGGAGTATCGGTCGGTGTTTGGGCAGGCGCAGGTCGTCGAATGCTCGTCCTGAATGAAGTCTTTGAGCTTTGCTCTCAGTTCATCGAGATATTTATTGAGGACTTCTTCGTCAGCTTCGACGACAAGGCGAACGGAGCCATCCGCCTCGTTTCGGACCCAGCCAGCGACGTCGTACTCCTCAGCGAGGTGGTGGGCGGTGACGCGGAACCCCACCCCCTGGACTCGACCGATAAATGAACCCTCGTATCGCATGATCCGCATTCTACCCCATCATCGGACCTGCTGCTCGGGATAACGATAGCTTGCGCCGATTCTAGGGCTTGGGCCACCTGGTAAAAAAAGGCAAGATATTCCGGTTTTTTCGGCCCGAGAAGTTGACGATCGCTTTCGACGTGCTAGCGTTGTATTGCTCGGTTGCGCCATTGTCATGGATCGCATTCGCCAGCGGACTCCGCTGTGCGACGATCAGGTACGGATTCCGGCCAGCCGCGAGCACCGATGGTCATCTGGCCCTCGGCCTTCTTCTACAACGAACACGATTCCTGTGTGAAGTCTTTGCACATCCAGTGCGCGTTCCAATGCGCCTGCTGGCCGAGTGCGGGCTTGCACCATTTGGAGTCGAGTGGGGCGCTTGCGCAGGCGCCGGGATCCATAGGAGGAACTTTGCAGACCGATGATCGCCAGCTCGTGCTCGAAGCAACTGACATTGTTCAGCTTGTTGGCGAACATGTCAGACTCCAGGCAAAGGGGCGCGAATTTGTCGGCGTCTGCCCGTTCCACGACGATCATAAACCGTCGATGTACGTCGTCCCCGCCAAGCAGATTTACCACTGTTTTTCGTGCGGCGCCGGGGGCAACGCGCTGGACTTTGTCATCAACTATCACAAGATGGATTTTCTCCAGGCTCTGCGGCATCTTGCTGAACGCGCCAATATCGAGTTGACTCGCCGGAGCGCAGACGATGCAACTGCTGCGTCCACCGACGGTCCGAGCCGGGCCGAACTGCTCGCTGCAAACACGTTCGCGCTGGAGTTCTTCCGCCTGACGCTGGGCCATCACGAGGTTGGCGCCGACGCTCGCAAGCTGATCGAGGCACGAGGCATCTCTGCAGAAATGGTCGAACAGTTCCAGCTCGGAGCTGCAGCCGACTCGTGGGACGCGCTCATCTCGACGGCACGGAAGAAAGGCATCTCAGCGACCAACATGATCGCTGCGGGGCTTGCCAAGCCTCCGCGTGAAGGGCGAGGCGACGGCTACGACGCTCAAAGGCATCGACTCATCTTCCCCATTTTTGATCAAATCGGAAGGCCGATTGCTTTTGGCGGGCGCATCCTCAAGAAGGATGAAGAGCCGAAATATCTCAACTCGCCCGAGTCAGCCCTCTTCGACAAATCCTCGACTCTCTACGGCTTGCACCTCGCGTCGCGGGAGATCCAACGCCAAGGCTTCGCGATCATCACCGAGGGATACACCGACGTGATCGCCTGCCATCAGGCGGGGTTCGTCAACGCGGTAGGCACGCTGGGCACGGCACTGACGCCGAAACATGCGCGCATCCTTCAACGCCTGTGCTCGTCGATCGT
>CAYMQF010000027.1:13177-19499 GCA_964392425.1 uncultured Phycisphaeraceae bacterium | reverse complement strand
CGGCACTGACGCCGAAACATGCGCGCATCCTTCAACGCCTGTGCTCGTCGATCGTTCTCGTCTTCGATGGCGACGAAGCGGGCGCCAAAGCGGCTGACCGCGCTGTCATGGTCTTTTTCAGTCAGCCTGTGGATGTCAAGATCGCGGTCCTCCCCGCTGGGAGCGACCCGGCAGACCTGCTCAGCGCTGCTGATGGGAACGCGCGATTCCAGGAAGCGCTCGATCAGGCTCGCGAAGCGCTGGAGTTCCGATTCGACCGGCTGCGGGGCAGGCTCACCAATGCGGGGCTCTCCGAGCGAGCGACGCTCCTCGAAGAAGAAATGGCTCAGCTCAACTCGCTGGGGCTGGATCGTCTGCCGATTTTGCGCCGTCGTCTCATTATTCGCCGTCTGGCTGATCTGGCTGGGGTCGGGGAAGACGCGATTGTCAAAGCGATCGCCAACGCCAGCCCGCATCGGCGCCAACCCGACGCCGCTCCCGATGATGAGCAGTCCTTCACCCCATCTCAAGAGCGCTCCCCCGCTGCTCATGCGCTGGGCGCTCTGCTCGCGGATCTCTCCCTCCGCCACAAGTTGTCCGCTGACCAGCAGGACATTCTCGATCCAGCGGCCTACCCTCCCGGGTTGCTGCGCGAGATCGCTGAGGCTTTGGCCAGCGCGTGCAACGAATCGGACACGCTGGGGACCGCGTGGGTGATCGAACGGATCAGGGATGAAAAGGCAAAACAACTGGCCGCCCGACTCGTCGGCGCTGTCCTACGCGAAACCGCAGGCGACACCAATCAACTCGAAATACACTTCCTTCAATGCGTCAAACGAACGGAGCTTCTGTTTGATGTTCAGCAGCAAGACCAACCCTCAACAAACATCGAATCGACAGACACTCAAGTCGGCGCCTCGATCCTCGAACAGCTCCAGCGCCGCCAGCAAGTGATGACCAAATATGGAAGCGATCCACTGGCCCGCCCCAAAGTGGCAAGCTCCACGCCGGACTGACTCAGACAGTCCACCCCTCGTCGGCGATCAGCTCAACGGCTGAACCGTCGGATTGAAAAGTTTGATTGGCCCATCTCCGCGCCCGAACGTGGGATGAGCGCACTAGCGTTTTTCGGGAACTGACCTCCGCAAGGGAGAGATAGCACTGTGATCACCCAACTCCACCCCGCTGTTGAAGACCTTCTCAAGCTGTCCCGCAAACGCAGCTGGCTCGCTTACGACGAACTCAATGACACAGCTCCAGACGAACTGATCGATCCGCAACGCCTCCATGAGTTTCTCTCATTGGTGGACGAAGCAAAGGTGGAGATGATCGACCTTCGCCGATTCCGCACGAAGCAGGCCAAAGCCCGCCGGGAGGCTGCTGCCCGCCGAAAGCGCGCTGAGGAAAAAGGCGACAAGGCTCCTGATGCTGACATCCCCGTGATCCACGAGCTCCGGGAGGACACCGAAGCGACTGCTGAAATCACCAAAGTGCTCCAGGCGGAGTCCGCCAGCAAGCGCATCGACGATCCCGTGCGGATGTACCTGACGCAGATGGGCACGATCCCACTGCTGACTCGCGCTGAGGAGATCAGGCTCGCCAAGAAAATCGAACTGACGCGCATGATCTTCCGTCGGCGCTGCCAGGAGAACGACTACGTTGTGCAGCTCGCAGTCGAAGCGCTGTGCAAGGTCCACGAGGGCAGCCTGCCCTTTGACCGGACGATGCGCATCAGCACCGCCATCGAAGGGCACAAGGAAATCATCGCTCAGCGGATTCCCTACAACGTCGCCACACTCCGCAATCTGCTTGAAGTAGGCAAAGCGCAATGGGCTGAGTTGGAAGAGGCAATTGAAGCGGGTAGCGATGCAGTCATCGCTGACGTCAAAGCCCGAATCGAAAGCCGACGCCGAAAGATGGCCGCCCTCGCCGAAGAGTGCTGCCTGCGCACCAGCCGGATCAATCCCTTCCACCGCAAGCTGCGAAGCCTGTCGCGGAAGATGCTCGAACTTCAGAACACACTGGCCAAAGCAGAGAAGCACCCCAACCGCTTCGACCCCGAAGACGTCATGGTCATGCGCGAGGAAATGTCAGGCTTGCGCATGCTCGTCATGGAAGAGCCTGACGAACTCGCACAGCGCGTCCTCGAGCTTGATGAAGTCTTCTGGGAGTACGAGCAGGGCAAGCGAGATCTCTCTGCGGGCAACCTCCGCTTGGTCGTCTCGATCGCCAAGAAATACCGCAATCGCGGGCTTTCCTTCCTCGACATCATTCAGGAAGGCAACACCGGGCTCATGCGCGCCGTCGACAAATACGAATACAAGCGAGGGTACAAGTTCAGCACCTACGCAACGTGGTGGATCCGCCAGGCGATCACGCGCGCCATTGCTGACCACGCGCGCACCATCCGCATTCCCGTCCACATGATCGAAACGATGAGCAAGCTGCGCAGCATCGAAAAACGACTCGTCCAAAAGCACGGCGTCGAGCCAACCATCGAAGAGCTTGCCGAACTCGCCGAGATGAGCGTCGAGGAAGTGCAGCGCGTGATGAAGATCGGTCGCCACCCCGTCAGCCTGGATCGACCCGTCGGCGAAAGCGAAGACTCCTTCTTCGGCGACTTCATCGAGGACGAACGGCAGGAAGCCCCGGAAAACACCACCGCCAACACCATGCTCAGCCAGCGCATCGAACAGGTGCTCAAGACGCTCACCTACCGCGAGCGCGAAATCCTCAAGCTGCGCTACGGCATCGGCGATGGGTACACCTACACGCTCGAAGAGGTCGGCCGAATCTTCAAAGTGACGCGCGAGCGCGTCCGGCAGGTCGAAGCCAAAGCGATTCGCAAACTTCAACACCCCGTCCGCTCCCGCAAGCTCCAGAGCTTTGTCACCACGCTGGACGACGACAACGAAGAGGAAAAGAAGATTGATTGATCAGCCATCGCCCGGCTCTTCTCGATGGCGCAACTCGGCGCCAACTCTTGAAACCCACGTTCTTCCAACCAACCTCCGCGCGAGCGACGCATGCCGCTGAGATATAAGGACCGCATCCTTCGACGCCTGTCCAGCGCCGAGACCAGCGCCAGCGCGATCGACGCGCTGACCAACGATCTCGGTGTCCCGCCGGAAGATTCCGCTGCGTTTCGCGAGGCAATCATCCAACTCGAACAAGCCGGGCAAGTGCTCGTCAACAGCGACCAATCCGTGTCGCTCCCGCCCATGGGTGAAGAAGTGGTTGGCTCGTTCAAAAAGAACATGCGCGGTTTCGGGTTCATCATCCCCAGCCATCCCATGGCGCACGGCGATCTGTTCGTCCCGCCCGACGCCGTTGGAGATGCGCTCACGGGTGACATCGTTCGAGCTGCAGTGAAAAAACGCCGAGGACGAACGGGCGGCGTCGACTATACCGGCGTCATCGTCGAAGTGCTCACTCGCAAACAATCCTGCTTCGCCGGCGAATTGCGCAAGCAAGGCGGCCGCTGGATGGTTTTCCCCGATGGAGGCGCCCTCACTGACCCCGTCCTCGTCTCCGACCCCGGTGCGAAAAACGCAACGGAAGGCGACAAAGTTGTCTTCGAACTGCTCCACTACCCCGAGGACAACATGCTCGCGGAAGGCGTCATCACGCGCGTGCTCGGAGCTGCGGGCGAACCCGACGCGGAGACGCAAGCGACGATCGCTGCCTTCAACCTGCCCGGCGAGTTTCCCAAAGCGTGCGTTGACCAAGCGCGAAAAGTCTCCGAAGCGTTCGAGGAAGAAGTCCGCAAAGCGCAGTCAGGCGCCGGCTTTGAGAACCGCGAAGACCTGCGCGACACGTTCATCATCACGATCGACCCGCCCGACGCGCGCGACTTTGACGATGCGCTGAGCATCGAACGCATCAAAACCAAGGGCGGCAAGTCCGGCTTCAAGCTTGGCGTGCACATCGCTGACGTCAGCCATTTCGTCACGCCCGGCTCGCCGCTCGATGTCGAAGCGGTCGATCGGTGCAACTCCGTCTACCTGCCCCGGCTCGTCATCCCGATGCTCCCCGAACTGCTATCCAACGGCGTCTGCTCGCTGCAGGAAGGCGTGCCGAGGTTCTGCAAGAGCGCGTTCATCGCCTACGACGAGCGAGGAGAAGTCACCGGGCGAGCGTTTTCCTCGACGGTCATCCATTCCGCCAAACGGCTCACCTATCTCGAAGCGCAGGCGCTCATCGACGGCGATCTTGAAGAGGCGAAAAAACACGCCAAGACCGAGACTGAATATTCCGACAAACTCATCAAGACGCTGCGCGATTTCAATACGCTATCGAAGCTCATTCACAAACGCCGTCGCTCGCAAGGCATGATCCATCTCGATCTCCCCGAAGTGAGCCTGATCTTCAATGATGAAGGGCGCGTCGTTGACGCGGAGCCTGAAGACGACGCCTGGACGCACACGCTCATCGAAATGTTCATGGTCGAGGCGAACGAGTCGGCTGCGCAGCTCTTTGAACGCCTCGGTGTCGCGCTCCTGCGGCGCATTCACCCGGCGCCTGAGTCCACCAGCTTTGAAAGTCTCCGAAAATACCTCAAAGCAGCGGGTTTTTCGATTCCCAAAGAGCCTGACATCTTCGACTTGCAACAGCTTCTCGACGCAACGCGAGGCAAACCCGAGGCGCCTGCGGTGCACTTCTCCGTGCTCCGCTCGCTCACCAAGGCGCAGTATTCACCTGCAATCATCGGTCACTTCGCACTGGCGAGCAAAGCGTATGCGCACTTCACCAGCCCCATCCGTCGATACCCCGACCTGACGGTCCACCGCGCGCTGGCTGCCTACGCTGCACGCACGGACAATGGCGCCAAACCGCCGTCCGATGAAAACGCGATGAAGAAACTCGGCAAGGCGATGCGCCGTGACCCGCTCTGCCCCGACGAAGACGCGCTCATGCTCATAGGAGGCGCCTGCAATCGCAGAGAAGAAAACGCCACCCACGCGGAACGCGACCTGCGCAACTTCCTCGTGATGCAGTTGCTCTCCGAACACATCGGCGAAGTCCACGCGGGCGTCGTGACAGGCGTCACCCCAGCGGGCGTCTTTGCTCGCATCGACAAATACCTCGTCGAGGGATTGATCAAAGCGGTCGATTTGCCTATTCCACCCGGGAAAAAAGGCCCGCCTCGCTGGAAGATCGATCCGCGCTCCGGCGCCCTCGTCGATGAACGCTCCGGGCGGTCATACCGATTGGGCGACCGAGTGAAGCTCGTTGTCTCAAGCGTCAACCTGCCCGCGCGACAAATGGAGTTGGTCATCCCCGCAGACGACGCAAAGAAACGCGCCGGCATTGGCAAGACGATTACGCTGGGCGATGCAGGTGGCGGCCTTGATGCTGGCGCGGGCGCCGGGTTCAAGTCCATGACCGGCTCACAACGCCGAAGTCGAAAGTCCAAGAGCCGGGACAAAGGCAAAAGCGACCACCGCGCCAACCGAAAAAACAAAGGCAAGCGGCAGTAAACACGCGCGCTACGGAGCCGGTGTGTAGCGCAGTGCGATGAGTTGTGTGCGAGATTGGCCGTCGGCGCCAAAGTTGTCGTCGCTGACGAGAAGAAGCAGTCGTGAGCCAGCTTCGAGGGTTGGCCCCAGCGCCATTGACTCGATGTTGCCGAGGTTGTTGACGCCCAGAGCATGCAATGATCCGAGACGGGTCGTGGTGAATGCGAGCTTGTCGCCATCGATTTTCATAGCAACTATGTCAATCGCAGCGTCATAGCCTTTGCGGATCGTGCGCGACCGGCGCAAGAGAAGAAACTGTTCGGGCGCGGTTGGCTCAAGCTCGGCAACTCCCGTCACACCAATGCCGGGCGGCGGCGGGATGCGATATTCCCCCTGCGCGATGCGTTTTCCGGTCTTCGCGTCGAGCACGATCGCTACGGTTTTGCGAAATAGTTTGGGGTCTTCCCTGGTCGGCGCTGGCCCGAGTTCACTGATTGCAAGCAACTGGGCTGGCTTGCTTGGCATGAGCGCGATTGCTTCCCACGATTTATTTTTCTGCAAGTGGCCAGCGGCATCGCGTGCAGCGGTGAGTTCGACTGGAGCCGAGAAATCTTTCTTGAAATGGAAGATGGTTGGGGGTGACTCGAAGCCGACGTACCAGCCACTGTCTGGCGCCGGGGCTATGGACTCTGCATCGCGCGCATCGCACACGAGCGGGATTGTTTCGATGATTCGCACAGAGAGTGTCGAAGCTCCGTTGCTGTCGCCATCCTTTTCATCGAGATTGACGCGCAGGCGATAGACGCGAGGCGAGCGTCGATCATCGCTGACGGCGAGCCATGTGTCGGTCGAGGCTTCCCATGTCAAGCCGCTGATGCCGCCAA
>CAYMQF010000027.1:9282-13077 GCA_964392425.1 uncultured Phycisphaeraceae bacterium | reverse complement strand
TGATTGCCATCGACGAGCGCGACCATGCCTTGTTTCACCGCGGGCAGTTCCGCCCACCACGATTGTTGTGTCAGCGCGACGGCTTCTCGCCTGGTCGTTGCGAGGTCAAGGCCGCACGGCGTGATGATGATCGCTTCGGGTTGGCTTGCGACAAGTTGCTCGGATTCAATCCGAATGGACGGGCCGGCCACGCGTTGGTCGAGTTGGGCGGCGACGCCTGACCCAGCATCAGCGATCGCGCTCGTCGGGTTGAGCGGATGGCTGCCCCCCGCCCGTTCGACGAGTTGAGGCGTCCAGTGCCCGCCGACGTAAATCGGATCGACCCATTCGAGGACGGCCACGCTCGGCCCATCGACAAATGCGGGAATGCAATCACCCGCCCGGTGCAGCCGATCCCGGAGACTGACGACGAGGCATTGAGCTTCTGCTTCGAGCCCGACAGCGGCGGCGATCTTCAGTGCGTCATCGAGCACGTCTTCGATAGTCGTCGGATTCACGCTGACGATCGCTGGGGCGGGGTCAAGCTGGGCAGCGACGCGCTGAACTGCCTCCAAATCGATCGAACAGACCGAGCAGAGGTCTTGAGTGAGGATGACATCGGGTCGAAGGTCGGCGAGAAGAGCGGCGTCGAGCCGATAGAGCGATTCACCGCAGCTCATAGATTGCCCAACGTGGTCGTCAATCTTGGCTGAGGTCGTGAATCCCACAGTGGGAGATGTCAGCACGGGCCGATCCCGAATCTCATCAGGAAAATCGCATTCATGGCTCCGGCCCACCAACATCGCGGAACCGCCAAGCAGGCAAAGCGTCTCAGTGGCAGATGGAAGAAGGCTGATTACCCGCATGCGGTGATAGTACGGCAGGAGACCGTGAAGGGCCGAATCTGGCTCGCCCAGCGGTGTATAGAAAGGATAGATCAGATGAGCGAAAACCATACGGGGCGAACAGCCCTATGCCAAGTCATTGCGATGGGATTCGCTCTCAGCATCAGTGTTCACGCCTTCGCACAGGCTGAACAACCCGTTTCTGGTGAGCCGTCCACCGCTGTTGCCCAGCCTCAGTCGCCAGCGAACCCCAATCCGCAAGGCGATCAAAACCAAGCCGAACAACCCGTCGACAAACCCGTCTCAGCGGTCAAGCAAGCCTCACCGGCTCCCGCAGCGGACGAAATGGTGTCGTTCAGCCAGTTCGCGGAGCCGATTTCGATTGGGGCTTTGATTGATTTCATCGCAGGCGAGCTCGACGTGATCATCATGCAGACCGACGCGTCGCCGCTCAACCAGGCGTTCGTCGAGTTCAGCGCTCCGATCCAGACTCCCAAGAGCGCGTTGCTTTCACTCCTTGAGACGCTGCTGACGCCGAAGAATTTTTCATTGACGCGCAGCCCCGAGGGGTTCTACATCGTCGGACCCGCTGCCAATGCGGCGATTGATTTCAGCGAAGGCGATTTTTCTCCCACGCGCATCATCCGTACTCCGTTGGTCAATCCCAGCAGCCTGCAGACGGCGATCAGCACTGCGCTGGGCGGTTCAATGTCCTCGATGAAGATCGTCTATCTCGATGAACTCGGCTTGCTCATTTCGACGGGGCCGCCTCGTTTGAACGAAGCAATCACGCAAGTGGTCAACCGGATCATCAGCGAGATCAAGAGCCAGGAGCTGCACCGCATCGAGTTGGTCCACATCGCAGCGGCTGAAGCCAAAGCGCGCGTGCTCGAATTGACCGGGCAAGCGCTTCAGGCGGCGGCGCCCGCGGGAGGCGGAGGAGGAGGAGCGCCAACTGGCCGCGTCGCGAACCTTGGCAATCTGCGCGACCGTCTTCTCATCGACCGCCCCACCAACGCGTTGATCTATCGAGGCGCCGCGGAGGAAGCTGATGTCGTTCGGCAGTATGTGCAAATCGTTGACACGCCGAGCCGACTCATTGTCAAAAGATATTACGCGGGCACGACGGCGAGCGAAATATGCCAAGTCGGTGAGCGCAAAGGGCTTGGCCCAACTCTGCAATCAGCAGGCGGCGGCGCTGCCGGTCGACCCGGCATGGCAGGCGGAGGCGCCATGGCTTTCGGCAGTGGATTCGTACTCGGCGCTCAGGACGCCGAAACGTTCACCTATTACGGCACCGACGCGCAGCACCACCAGGTGCGAGAGCTCGTCGAACAGTTTGCCGACCAGGCGCGCGAAGAAACCCTCGTCGTCGAGTTCTACAAACTCCGCAACGTGTCCGCGGCGGACACCGCAGATCTCCTCTCAACGCTTCTCGAACAGGACGATCAATCAAACACCGCCGATTCGCCTTTCCTACCCGGCTCTCTTGACCAAGGCTCGCAGCGCGGGATCACCCGCCTTGGCGCCGATCCCTTCGGTGGGCAAGCAGCAGGGCAAGCGCCTCCCGCAGATGGCGGCGCTCCGGCGGCGGACGGCGAAGAAGGAGCGACCATCACGCCGGCCGTGGGTGTCTCCATCATCGCTGACGAACCGAACAACCAGATCATCATCCGTGCGCCTCGACGTCAACAGCGCGAGTTCGCGCGCATCATTGAAAGACTGGATGAACGCCGACCGCAGGTGTACATCGAAGTCAAAATTGTTTCGATCAACTCAACGCGGGATTTCCAGTTCTCTATCGACACCGTGATCGGATCGCCTGGCAGTGACACTCCCATCTTCACGAACTTTGGGCTGATCCCCTTTGGAGACACGCTGACCACGCCCAGCAGCTCGCAGGGAATCACCGCGGCGTTCCTGCGAAACAGCTATACGCCGATTGTCATCAACGCGCTGGCCAATGAGGCAAACGCCAAACTGACTTCGGTGCCCAGGATTTTGGTCAACGACAACGAAGAAGCCGAGCTGAGCGCCACGCAAGAAGTCTCGTTCGCTTCGACGAGCCAGGTCGCGGGGGCGCCTTCCATCACTTCGACGGGTGGCAACGTCAGCGCCGGAACCACGCTCCGTGTCCGCCCGACCATCAGCGAGAACGGCACGATCAGGCTTGAATACACCATTGAACTATCGAGTTTCGGCGTTCAGCCAAACCCCAACCTTCCGCCCAACAAACAATCCAACAACTTCACCAGCATCGTGATGGTGCCTTCTGACACGACCATCGTCATTGGAGGCATGACCCTCCAGAACGAAAACAACTCGATCGGGAAAGTGCCTTTCCTCGGCGACATCCCTTTGCTGGGTCTCGCATTCCAGAAACGAGTCAAGAGCAGCACGTCGCAGACGATCTATGTGTTCATCACGCCTCGCATTTTGCGCGATGACACTTTTACGGATCTTCGGCTGTTGACACGTGGCCCGATGCAGGAGCTGGATATCGCTGAAGACACCCCTCCCCTGAAACCCGCGTTGATTCCGCTGTTTGACCATGAGACGAGCTCGCCGGTGAGCATCAGCAAGGCCGGCCTGTGAGTAAGAGCAAGTCCAACGGAGTCATCGCATCAGCCAGCGAACCGACGGTGGATTCCGCGTCGCTGCGCCGTCTTGCCGAACAGTTCCGCCCGTTGGCGGTGACGCCTGCGCAGCTGCAAGGCTTTGGCGAACTGCCAGGCGCCGACGATGAGCCTTGGGATGCGCTGCTCTCGACCATCGGTGTCGAAGAACAGACCGCACTGCAAACGCTCGCCCGGCGGTGCGGACTTGCCTTTGACGCGGAACCCAAGCTCGACGATTCATCGGAGCATTTTTATGAGCGCGTGCCCGCGTCGGCGGCGCGCAGGCATCTCATCGCCGGGCTTCAAAGTGACGGCGCCATCATGCGCATCGCCACCGCCCAGCCGATGCAGCC
>CAYMQF010000027.1:0-9182 GCA_964392425.1 uncultured Phycisphaeraceae bacterium | reverse complement strand
CGGCGCGCCAGCGATGTGCACATTCAGCCGCTCGAAGACAAACTGCTGATCCGCTACCGCGTGGACGGCATGTTGATTGACGCGTTCAGCCCGCCGTTGTCGCTCGCTGCGGCGATTTCTTCGCGATTGAAAGTCATGGCTGAGCTGGACATCGCCAACCGTCATTCCGCGCAGGACGGACAAACCACCGTGCGCATCGGCTCGAAAAAGATCGACATCCGCCTGTCGTGCGTGCCGACCATCTTCGGCGAACGCCTGGTCCTTCGTTTGCTCGATCAAAGCCAAACCAAGCTCCATTTGGACACGCTTGGGATGACGCCTGACATGAAAGCCGAGTTGGTCGGCTTGGTGTCGCGCCCCACCGGAATCATTCTCGTCACGGGGCCGACGGGTTCGGGCAAGACGACCACGCTCTACGCAGTGCTCGAACAGATCGACCGCACGTCGCGCAACGTGATGACGATCGAAGACCCCGTTGAATATCGGCTCGACAACATCGCGCAGGTGCAGGTGAACCCCAAGCGAGGCGTGACGTTTGCGTCGGGTCTTCGCTCGCTGCTCAGGCAGGACCCCGACGTGATCCTCGTTGGCGAAATCCGCGACGAAGAAACTGCACATCTTGCGATCCAGGCGTCGCTCACCGGGCACCTTGTGCTGGCGACGTTGCACACCAACGACGCGCCCAGCGCGATCTCCCGGCTGCAAGATATCGGCGTCGAGCCGTACCTCATCAGTTCCTCGCTGCTCGCGGTGCTCGGCCAACGCCTGCTCCGCCGAACGTGCTCTGTGTGCAACGGGTCGGGCGAAGTCAACGGCGAGCGGTGCGAAAAATGCTTCGGCTCGCAGTTCTCTGGACGCGTGGCGATCTATGAACTCATGCTGATGACCGATGAACTGCGCAAGCTGACGACGCGCTCCGCCGACGCGCTCGAACTCGCTGCGACGGCGGTGGCGCACGGGATGAAACCGATGATCGAAGACGGCCGAGCCAAAGCGCTCAAGGGCCTGACCTCCGAAGTTGAACTCCGACGGGTGCTCCATGGGGAATAGCGCATGACTTCCGCCGCTGTCACGACGCCGTTTGTATTCCTCGCCGTCAAACCGACCGGCGGGCGAACGCTTGGCATGCGCTATGCGTCGACCCAATCCGAACTGGCGACGACGCTTTCGCAAAGGAATCTGCTGCTGCTGCGCTCCTGGCGAATGCCGAGCTGGACGGCGCGCGTCGATCGGCTCTCGCTCAAAGATCAGGCGGCTCTCAACGAACAACTCGGCGCCCTCGTCGATCGCGGTGTGCCGTTGGTCGAAGCGCTTGAAGTCGCGCAGACGGTCGTGTCGAAGAAGTCGGCGCCAACCATCGCTAAACTGCGAGATTCGGTTTCATCGGGCGACTCCTTCGCTGACGCGTGCCGAAAGAGCGGCGCCTTCGACGAAGTTGTTTCAACGGTGTACCGATCGGCTGAACGTGCAGGGCAACTGGGCGAAAGCGCCCGCAGGCTCGCGGAGTCCGCCAAACGCAGGCTGTTGATCGCGAGCAAAGTCGCCACGATGATGATCTATCCCGCGGTAGTCTTTTCCGTCGCGGTGATTGTGACTTTGATTGTGCTGACGGCCGTGGTGCCCCGTGTTGCAGAGACGCTTGAAAACGCGGCGGGCGGATTGCCTTGGTACACGCAGGTCGTCCTTGCCGTGAGCATGGCGCTGAAGAACAACACGATGACCATCGCGCTGGCTGTCGGGTCGGTCCTCATTATCGCAATACTGCTTCGCTCGACGGCGATGCAGATTCTCTCCGCGGTGCTGCGACGGGCGCCGTTGTTCTCGACGGTGATGCTCACCAGTGAATCAGCGCGTTTTTTCTCGGTGATGGCTGCGATGACACGAACGGGCGTGCCTTTGGCGGAGGCGCTCTCCGTCTCGACGGGCGTGGTCACGCATCCCAAACTTCGCCACCAACTCGAAGAACTCGGGCGCGGTCTGGTCGCGGGAGGCGTGCTTTCGACGCTGTTCGAGCAGATCGACGCGCTCCCATTGGCGACACGCCGGCTGCTGATCGCTGCGGACCGCTCCGGCGATCTGGACGAGGTATTTGATGCGTTAGCTGAGGATATGGCTGCCCGCGTGGACACCCAGACTCAGCGAGCGGTGGGGCTGCTCGAGCCGATGTTGATTGTGGCGGTGTTCCTGGTGATCGGCTCGGTGCTGATCAGCGTGATGCTGCCTTTGATGACGCTGGGCGCCCGCTTGGAATAATGGCGGGCAGATCGAACACAGGCGGGCAAAGGCCCGATGAGCAGGAAACAAGCGGAACCCACAGGCGGGTCGTGCGTTTCATATTCTGTGGGAGGCCGTCGAGTTGTTCGACGCTCAAGGAGACTCGGAAAAAGATGCAAACGCAACACCTGCCACACTCGGCTCAGAATCGCTCTCGCAAGCTCGGCTTCACCCTTTTGGAAATGATGCTGGTGCTGTTGATTATTGGCGCCCTCGTCGCTGCGGTGGCGTACAACTTCGCGGGGGCTGGGGAACGAGCCAAGGCTCGCACCACCAAAATCGCCCTCACCACGCTCAAGAGCGCCCTCTTTGAATACAACTCCAGCCAGGGGGCCTATCCGACGACCGTCGAGGGGCTCACGGTGCTCGTCCCCAGCTACGTCGAGGACAAGGCGATCAAGGATTCGTGGAAACGGCCGTTCCAGTATTTCGCCCCAACGGAAGATCCCAACCGCCCGTACGACCTCATCAGCATGGGCTCCGACGGGCTGCCCAACACCGCTGACGATATTTCGGTCTGGGACACGGAGTAATGCGCGCGCGGCGGGGTGTGACATTTGTCGAAGTCGCGCTGGCGGTCGCCCTGCTTGCGGGGCTGGCGGGTGTCATCACCACGGCGTACGACAGCATCGGCAAAATGACCACCCACGAGCAGGATCGGCTCTACGCGACGGAAGTCGCCCATCGGCTGATTCTCAACTACCTGCTCGATCCCGAGTCGCTGCCTGAGCCGGGCGAGCGCATCCCTTATGGCGACGACATCTTCTTTCGCCACGATCTCATCACCGAGATGCTGATCGAGGAGGACTCCGACGATGACAACGTCGCCATTCGTAAAGCGGTGCTCGAATCGAAAGCCACGAAGAACCAAAGGCTTGGCGCCGGGCTCAAGATGGTCACCGTCAAGATTTATCACACACGCGACAGCGGATTTTCCGACCTGAACACGCCGCTAGCCACGGTGACGCGCATCTACAACCCCATCGATCCAAACAAGGATGAAGACATCTTCCTCCGGCAGGTGCAGCAACTGATGGGCACGAACATCACACTCCCCTCCTCCAACGGGCCACCGGCGAGGCGTCCATGATGCGAGCGCGAGGGTTCACACTGCTGGAGGTGACGCTTGCGTCGGCGATCGCATCGGTGCTGGTGCTGACGACGTTCGGCTTGATGCGGTACATCGAGCGCATGGACGGGCGATTGGCGTCGCGGTTTGACGACATCGCTGAGCTGGGACGAGCAAGGCAGACCATCCGCCGGGCGATGAGTTCGCTTGCTGGCGCTCCCGATCCACCCGAAGACGAGACGCCAGCCGCTGGCTTGAGCTCCGACCTTGCCCGCGAGCGGTTTGGCGATCAGTCTTTGGCTGACCAGATGTTCGGCGATGAGGAAGAAACGAAAACCTTTGTGATCGGCTTCACCGTGCCCAAACAGCGCGGCGACAATGCCCCCAAGAAGATCGAGCTACGCCTGCTCCAATCGCCGGTTGCGGGAGCAGCATCGGGCCCGCGGGTCAGGTATGGCGCGTTCGAGTTGGTTTCGTATCGCCTTGAGCCGTACTTCTATGAGCAGGGGAAGTTGAGTTGGGCGCTGTTGTGGACACCGATTGATCCGCCGGGCAAGCCGACCGTGTTGGCTGATGCGCTGAAGTTCGCTGGCTGGCAGGCGCTGGACAATGACATGGAGTGGCAGGACGAATATGAAGCCCGCTATGTGGGCGATTTTCCGCGCGCGATCCATGTTCAGCTCAAGTCGTGGGCGGGCGCCGACGCGGACTGGCTTTTTGAGCCGATTGTCCAGGCAAGGAGCGGGCTGTGAGCTTGCCCATGCACTCATCTCGGCGTGGGTTTGCGATGGCGTTTGTGCTGATCCTCGCGCTGGTCGCGTCGCTGATGCTGGGAGCCGCGTTGACCCGGCAAAACGCGCAGACGCTCACCGTCGCGCGCCAAGTCGAGGATTACCAGATGCACCATGACATCCTCGGCGCCCGCTCCATCGTCGAGGAATGGATGCGCAAACTCACTCCCGCGGACATGGTTCGGCTCGCTGCCTCGAAGGGTGAAGATTTTCGATTTGAGATCGGCAAACGCATGACCATCTCCATCACGCTGATCGATGGGCAGGGCACGCTGCTGTCCGACGCCTCGCTCGCCCCTGAAGTGTTTCGTGATGTCTATGAAAAGGTGCTCGAACGGCTGCCTGAAGACACTGACGGGCTGGTTCGGTCGTATGGCCCGCCGCAGATCAGCGTCCAGTCCTCGCCCCCTGAGGTGCTCGCAGCGTTTCTTGAGGATGGCGGGGAAGATTTCGCCGAGGAAGTTGTCGCGCTGCGGGAGAAGACGCCTTTGACGGAATCCACTTTCTTCGACCTCCTCAAAGAGGCGAAGGATGGGAGAGCCGCTGCTGACGAACTCAGACCATTGATCGTTTTTCAGCCTGTGATCTGGCGTGTTGGCATCAAAATGACCGACCAGAGAGGCGGAGAACGGTTTTTTGCGATGCTGGCGGAACTGGGTCAGAACAGCCTGATTGTGTATGACTGGCTCGAAGGCGCTGCGCTGGCTGGCTCTGACAGCAAAGCGGAGCAGGACAAGCCCCGTCGCCGATCCAGTCGATCTTCCGGAAAACGCCGGAGCCGTGATTCAAAGAGGACTCCCTAAACCATGTCGCTTCACCGACAATCCGCCCGCCAACTCTCCCGTGCAGCCCAGATTACGGCGCTCGCTGCGCTGGCGCTATTGGCGGTGGTGATTATGGCTCCTCGCAAAGCCGTCGAAGCGCCGGTCATCGAGTTGCCCCCCACCCAGACGCCAGCCGATCCGAACGAATCCCAAGCTTCAAGTACGTCCTCTTCAACGCCGGTCCAGCCCCAAGACTGGACCATGCTTTCAGTCGCGCTCAATGCTGCTCGCGATCCGATCGCAGGCGCGACCGGCACGACCACGGCCAGCGCCAATACCCCTGGCACAACAACCACGGCATCGGGGCAAACGGGAGACGCCGACCCTGACAATCCCGACGAACCCCGTCCTCAACCAGCGCCGCCCGGCTGGCAATACCTCGGCTACGCCAAATCGGGTGATGGACGCCTGTCCGCACTCGTCACGATCAACAACATTCAGCGTTTCGTCCGGGCAGGCATGCAGTTTGATTCGTACCTGATCTCAAACATCACCACTACGCACGTTCTTCTCAAGCGCGACGACCAACGCTTTGAAGTCGTTCGCTCCTTGCCCGCTCCCTTCAGCACCAGCGCCTCGCGCGCCGCTTCGCCCGCACTCCCGGGGACTGCCGCCTCGCTGGGTCAAAACATCAACCTCGAAGAACAACGACTCCAACTCGAAGCCGAGCGCAACCGCAGGCTCCGCGAAGCGAGCCAAAACGCTGCCAATGGCGGGCCGGGAGGAACGCAAAGCCCGTGAGTGTCGCATGTTTTATTGAATCTGATCTCTCGATGATCCGCCTGATCGGTGACGGCGTGGACGAGACGTGGCGCGCCCCAGCGGCTTCAGAAGAAGCGCCCGTTTCCTCTACAGCGCTCGTGACGGCGCGTGCGCGGGAGGCGGCACTGTGGACCACGCGTCGACTGGGCAGAGCCCACCGATTGGGAGCCGTCTGCATCGGCCTCAACGAAGCGCTGTGCGCACGAGTGTCGGCTCCCAGCCCCAATAAAGAAGTCATCGCCGCTGCAATGAATCAGCGCGAACAGGATTGGCTCTCCTCCATCGGCGCCTCGACGGTTGAAGCATTGTCGCCGCCCGCCCGGCAAACTCGATCCCGCGACGCTTCACAAAACGATCTTGGATCAGCTTCGCGCCAGTTCACCGTGCTCGATCTTCGCGATGGGCCCGTTCGACTCTGGCTCGACGAGTTGGATCGGCTAGGCGTCAGCGCGGAGCCCGTGCTCACACTCTGGCACGCGCTGGTCAACGCATGGGCTGGCAAGAGCGCCAACCCCGACGAGATCACTGCGATTCTGCTCGATCAGCCGAACCGATGCGTCTGGACCTGGTCGAAGGGTGGCGAGTTGATCGCTGCGGGCGCCGCATTCAAAGTATCTGCTTCCAGCGATGAATCGCCCTCTCCCATCCCGCAGCGCCTGCCGTTGGATTGGCTCACCTGGGGCGCCAAGCTGGGCGTGTCGCCGGCGAACGTCATCGTGATCGCA
This sequence comes from uncultured Phycisphaeraceae bacterium, assembly GCA_964392425.1. Classification (GTDB taxonomy): domain Bacteria; phylum Planctomycetota; class Phycisphaerae; order Phycisphaerales; family UBA1924; genus CAYMQF01. Next base: position 2,737 of record CAYMQF010000027.1, on the reverse strand, counting down.
ACGGACTCACGTCCGATTGTGCAGGAGTTGACCTCGCTCTGGCCGGGCGTTGGCATCGACGGGCGCGACGCTGAACATCCAATCGCAACAACACTCGATGCCTTGACTCGCGCAGCTATCGCAACGGACGACCCGCGCGTGTGCCTGACCGCTCTAAGCAATCGGCCGGGCCGGGCCCATCGGCGACTCGCGGTCTGGACGGTCGCGGCGATTCTTCTTCTCTCAGCTGCGATCACCGGCTCGGGTTGGCGCCAACACCTTGCAGCAAATGAGGCTCGCCGCATCACTCGTGAGATGCAGCAGTCCATCCGCGATCAGGTCGCTGCGATTGAGCCTGCGCTGGCGGACAACGCCGACCCTGCGCGGGCGCTTCGATCGGTTCTTGCCCAGGCGCGCGACGAAAACCAGTCCATCAAGGCGCCTTCCCCGCCGACGCCCATGTTCGAAGCGTTGGCCCAGCTCAGCCAAACGTTGGAAGCCACAATCGGCCAGTCCGAAGATGCGCACGTCCGCTCGATCAAGTTCGACGAAATATCCGTTGATGTGCAGATCGCGGTTCCCGATTTCGCCACCGGCGAAGCGATCATCGAACACCTCCTCGCCAATAAGAAATATCTTCGCTGGAGCAGCAGTTTCAGCGGGGCGCCGCCCACGACCCAGATGCTCAGAGCCACATGGATCGAGGAGGACGTATGACCACTATTCCTCTGACGCCACAGGAAGCTCGCGAGGTGCAGACGCTCGCTGCTGCTGCTGCCCGCCGAAATCGCCCGTTGGCGTTGGTCGCGCTGGCGTCTTTGGCGCTGCTCGCGTCGATCATTTTTTCTTCGGTGAACGTCGCTGGCGCCCGAAGCGCTCGCGCCCAGCTGGACCGACTGGCCCAAAGCCAGGCTGAAGTGACCCGGATTGCGGGCGAGATCGAACACCTGCGATCGGCTGGCGAACGCCAGGAACATCCCAATCGTTATCAGCGCGTCCTTCAGCTCAGCAAGCTCGAAGCCATCGGCCGTCGGCTCGACTTCAAGACGCAGCCCACCTTGGTCCAACAGCGCGCCATCAGTGAACTCGATTCACCCATCGAGAAAAGGCGTGTCGATGTCACGTTCGCCAACGCGCCTCTCGAAGTGGACTTCCAGTGGATCAACGAAGCGCAAAAAATTATTCCCGATCTATTCATCAGCGCGATCGATCTTCGGCCCAATCCGCAGGGATGGACGGTCCGCGTGCAAGTCGCTCGGTGGGAGCTCCGTCCATGAAACGTTTGACGCCTGGTTCGTTCACTTTGGTTCTGATCTGTTTGTCGCCGGTGATGGCGCTGACGCTGGGCTGCGTCTCGTCGAATCGGTCGATCGAGCCGGTGCAGATCTCCATCCCCGATCAGTCCGCTGAAATCGCAGAGGCTCATCAGATCGCCCAACAGGCCCAGAAAACGGAAGCCCCCGACGAAGCGATCGCTCTGTATCGAAAAGCAATCGAGACCTATCACGATCTGCCCCCGGTCTGGAACAATCTCGGAGTCCTGTTGATCAATCAACAGCGGTACCTCGACGCGGCGCAGGCGTTCGTCACCGCGTCGGAGCTCTCCCCCGCTGACCCCAGACCGCTCTACAACCTCGGCGTCACATGGGAACGCGCTGGCTACATCAAAGACGCCCTGCGCTATTATCGACAGTCCCTCGAACGCGATTCGCGATACCAGCAGGCCCTGCGAGGCGCCATCCGGGCGGAACGAACGCTCGGCATGGCCACCGAGGAAACGCTCCGCAGACTCAAAATCGCGCTGGGTCAGGAGCAGGATGACCGTTGGCGGATGTGGTTCGAGTTCCAACGCCCCCAAGTCGAGGCGGAGATCTACTCATCCCACTCCAGCAACGACGCCTCCCACCTCAACTGAAAAACCGACCGACAAGCCCACGGGCGTAGTATGGGACTTCCAAGGCGTCACCTCCATCCCTGACAAAGACCGAAAACAGCCTTTCAAGGCTTGTTGTGCGCTTTTCGGTCTTTCTGAGGGCCACAATAACAAGCCGTATGCCCTACGAATGTCGTGTTATGACGTTGATCCAGCCAAAAAAATCAAAAAAAATGCCACAAGGGGCTAGATTCTGAACCACATTCTGGTATATTGGTTGATGCATCGTGTGTGCCCGGTCAATCGGTCACTGTTATACGCGTCTAGGGTCACTCTTACCCTATGGCGTGGAAGAGAAGAAGAGTATATTCAAGAAGAGGAGAGTCTCACATGATTCGTACCCTTACCTTGGCTGCTGGTCTGGCGATCAGCGCCAGCGCCGCTCAGGCCGCCTTCGTCGGCATTGAGTTCGTTGAAGGCAACAGCGTTGCTGCTGCTGCTGGAGGCGCGGGCGCCGGAGCGATTACGTTCCAGTTGTTCGCAGTCTTCGATGGCGCCGGCGACGGAGCCATCAACACCGTGCTGAGCACTGGCTTCAGCAACATCAACACCGTTGGTGGCGGCACGTTCTTCAACGTTCCCACCGGTGGTGGTGGCGCCGACACACCCCCGTCCAACTTCTTTGCGGGAATCGTTCCCGATCTGGCGTTTGACACATGGGGAACTATTGGCGCCAATCGTTCTGACGATCCAGGCGGAAGCGGTGTTTCCACCGATCCTGACGCTGCGATCACCGCGACGAACATCGCTGGTGGTTGGTTCAACTCAAGCCCGCCCAGCAATGTTGGCGCTGCTGCCGCAAACGGCGCGCTCTCGACTGGCTTC
>CAYMQF010000026.1:8644-21572 GCA_964392425.1 uncultured Phycisphaeraceae bacterium | reverse complement strand
TCAACCCGGCATGGCGTTGAGCGCATCGGCGGCGTTTGCGATATTCGGCCAGAGCCAGGCGAACGCGCCCGCGGTCAGCAAGGCGTAGACCAACCCCTCGATGACGGTGTACGCCATGGATTTGAGTGACATGCCGAACCAGATTCCGCCGCCCAGCGTTGCGAAGGTGTGCGCCATGAATGCCAAGGCGCCGACCACTTGAAACACTTTCATGTACTCCGCGCCGGGCTGCAGCGCGAGCCACGCGATATACGCCACGAAGACGCCAATGACGACATCGAGGACGAAGCTGCCGATCATGCAGGCACCCATCGATCGGCGCTGCGGCCAGATACTCAGAAATCCCATGGGTCCATCGGCGGGCTTCTTCGTGTCAGAGCCTTTTTCATGCTGGTTCTTGCAACATGGGAACATATAGTTGCTTGGCTTGAAACCTCCCTGCTTGAGAAGTGAGAGGAACGCCTCTTCGTCGGGAAGGTCGCTCCATTCTGCTTTTCGGTGAGGCATCGCCGTCCAGTTGATCGCGCTGGCGATCCAGACGATTGCGGCGGAGACAACGATCGGCAGCCAAAGTTCAGTTAGAAATTCCATGTGAGCCCCTCTTGCACGGAGTGTGAAGCGCTCAGCGACATCCGCCGACCCGTCGTCGGCGAGGAGGCGCCGAACTCGGTGAATGTATGTTGACATCCTATCTTCGCTGGTGGTAGTGTGGGGATGTTGATGGTTCCCCGATCAGGACTGAAGTGTCGGTTTTGATTTTGGGGTGAAAAGGGAAAGCGGTGAAAATCCGCTGCGGACGCGCCGCCGTAATGGGCTGCAAACGCGGGCTGCTCACAACGCCACTGTCGCTGATTGATGCGACGGGAAGGCTGGAGCCCGCCGAGCCCTAAGCCGGAAGACCTGCCACTGACATGTGTTGCGCTTCCCTCGCGTCTTCGGGGAGGCTGGCTCAGTTGCCGTGCGCTTCCCGCGGATCAGCTCAACCAGCCCGGATGTGTCCAACCCCGCTGCGAGGGCCTGATTTCTGGCCGGGAGCCGCTCTGCGCGAATCAGAGTGAAGCGGAGATATTTTCCATGAACTGTGTCTTGTCCACTCGAAGTTTGGTGTGCGCGATCGCTGCGTCGGTCCCGTTTGGAGCATTGTCCGGAGCTGCATCAGCTCAAAGTGACTTTGCAACAACGGTCTTCAGCTACAACCCGGCGCCTGGCCAGATCGTCAACAACCCGGCGTTCAGCGACCCTGCGCAGATGCTTGGTCCACCCGTTGGAGGAGGAACTTTTTCACCGCCCAGCACCGGCTATGTCTCACTCGGCGGGTTCGGCGGCTCCATCACGCTTGGCTTTGACCATCGCATCATGGACGATCCGCAAAACAAACTCGGGCTGGACTGCATCATCTTTTCCAACGTCTTCTGGCTCAGTGGCGATCCCAATGCGCGGTTTGCCGAGGCGGCGCACATCGAAATCAGCATCGATCTCAACAACGACGGCTTGCCCAACGACCCGTGGTTTCTCATACCCGGCTCGCATATCCCAAACCCTGCGAGCGTTTTTCTAACACAGCTTTGGGATAATGATCCGGTGACTGCGACGCCGCCCGCCGATCTCGCGTGGTACCCCGCTGGCGCGCCAAGCCCGATGACCACGGCTGGTTTTGTTCTGCCTGCGCTCTTTGACACCGGGATCGTCAACAATCCCAATGGGCCGACCGCGACAACGGAAGGCGTGTGGGGATACGCCGAGCTTTCGCCGACGATGTTGCTCGGTGATATGTCCGGCGCCAATGGCTCTGCTGGTGACAACTCGTTGACTGATCCTGAAGACAATCCCGCGATCAGCCCGGCTTCTTTTTACACCGTGCCTGATGATCCATTCGCCGTTGGGATCGATCCAACCAGTGGCGGGGGAGACGCCTTTGACATTGCATGGGCGATTGATCCCGTCACCGGTGCGCTTGCCAATCTGCCGGGCTTTGACTTCATCCGCCTGTCTACAGGAGTTCGCTCGGTCACGCCGTTTGGTGAGATTTCCGCGGAGCTGGACGCGGTTGCGGACGTGGCGCCGACCGTCAATCCTGCGGATCTCAATGGTGATGGTGTGGTCAATGCGAGCGACCTCGCCCAACTGCTCAGCGTGTGGGGGACAAACGATCCCGCTGCGGACCTGAACAACGACGGCGTGGTCGACGCGGGTGATCTTGCGTTTCTTTTGGCCAACTGGAGTTAGCTGACATGGTTCGCAAAGGCGCCACACTTCTTGAAGTGCTGATCGTCATCGCACTGATCGGCGGGCTTATGTCCATCTCGCTGCCGGCTCTATCGTCGGCCAGGGAGACCGCCAGGCAGGCGCTGTGCAGTTCCAATCTTCGCCAGTTGCAACTCGCAAACATGCTCTATGCGGGCGAACACGAAGATCGGTTTATGCCGGGCGCGAGCGGCATTGCGTCGGCGAATCTCAATCGTTGGCATGGTGTGCGCGAACATGCGGGTGAGCCGTTTGGCGCGGAAGGGGCGCCGATTACGTCGTATCTCGAAGATGATTCTGTCAGCGCGCAGGTGCGCGCCTGCCCGTCATTTGCAAAAACGCTGGAAGAGCTTGCTGAGGCTGGCATCGGCTTTGAAGGTTCCAGCGGCGGGTACGGCTACAACAACGCCTTTGTCGGCACGGTTCGGACACTCAACGCGTCGGGCGCCTGGCGTGTGCAACGCGATGATCTTGGTTCGCAACAGACTCGCTTCGATCATCCTTCTGACACGATTGCGTTTACGGATGCAGCGTTTGCCAGTTCGGCAGGCGTCGATGGGTTGATTGAATACAGCTTTGCGGAGCCTCGCGTTTGGCCGGATTATCCCAGCGCCCGGCCGAACCCGTCGATTCATTTTCGCCATGCGCGGATGTGCAATGCGGCGATGCTCGATGGGCATGTCGAGAGCTATCGGCGGACGTTCTCGTGGGCGGGCTTTGGGTATGGCGTAGACGCTTCGACCGTCGGGCTCGGGTGGTTTGGCGAGCGCGACTCCAACGAACTGTTTGATTATGACTGACGCAGTTCAGAGTCTGGCGCCACCGATGGATCGAACTGTCGGTAGGATGGTCTGAATGCCGTCCTCCTTGACGCGAATGAAAACTTGGTTGGCACTGCTGATCGCTCTTCAGGTGATAACGCCTGGCTGTGCGCGAATGAAGATGATGCGCGCAGGGTCGGAGCTTGGCTTGGCGCCGTTTTCTTACACCACCGCAAGCGAACGGGCGCACACATTGACGTATTACAAAGGCGGCGACGAAACCGCCCCGCGCATCATCTATGTGCATGGCACGCCCGGCAGCGCCTTCGGGTGGGGGGATTATCTGCTCAACCCCGTCGAAGGGCATGAAGCCGTCGCGATGGACCGCCTGGGGTTTCGTGATTCGGAACAGGCTCGCGCGGTCCCCTCGCTTGAGGAGCAGGCAAAGGCGATCGCGCCGTTGCTTATAGAACGCGACGGACAATGGCCGATTCTTGTTGGGCACTCGCTGGGCGGGCCGATTGTTGCTGAGATCGCGGCGGATTATCCCGACAAAGTTGCAGCGCTGGTGATCGTTGCTGGAGCGCTGGATCCGTCTCTCGAACGGGTGTACCCGATTCAGCGCATCGTCAATCTCTTTCCGCTTTCGCTAATGCTTCCCAAGCATCTGCGCACCGCCAACCGGGAGCTGATCCCCCTTGAACACGAACTTGAGATACTCAGCGAGAAGCTTGACAAAATAACTTGCCCGGTGGTCATTATCCACGGCACGGCTGATCAACTCGTTCCCTATGAAAATGTTGAGTACATGGTGGAGCGGTTTGTCAATGCCCGTGCGGTGGAGGTGATGACGATCGAAGGCGCCGACCATTGCCTGCCTTGGAAACACGAAGCGGAAGTGCGACAGGCAATCGCCCGCGCGATCGAGCTGGCAAACGACAATGGTCCACCTGATTGAGCCTGACCATAGACGGTTGTGCACGGCGTCCACTCAGGTGTGTGGAATATGTTCAAAAAAAGGGTGAAAAAAATATCGAAAATGCGCCTGTATCCACTATGATATATCGAGATTCCACATTTATTCATGCTTCCCTGCTTCAACAACGGTGAGCAGGCGCCTGGAGGAGAACCCGCGTGCAGCATCGAGCAATTGTTATTGGTTACGGCCTGTGTGTGTCGATCTATTTCACGCTGATGGCGCCGACGGGGGCTATGGGGCAAGGCGTCATTCAAGGTGGCGGAACGTCCGGCGCACCTCCCGGCAAAGTGGTTCATTCAAAGCTTCCTGCCGGCCCTGCTGAGGCGCCAGGTGTTGACATCCCGCTCGGTGGTTCGCGCGAACCGACCCTCGCGATCAACCCTCTCGATTCGACCAATGTTGTTCTGGCGTCGCTGTGGGAGGCGAGAATATCTACGGACAGCGGTGCAACATGGTCCGCGGCGATCGCGCCTCCTCTTCCTGCAACGCATTTCTGTGCTGGCGATCCTTCGCTCGCATTCGATAGCCAAGGGCGCCTGTTCTGGGCGTACTTGGGTGGACTCTTCGTGGGTGGCAACCTGGATATCTTTGTTGCTCAGTTGAATCCGACAACTGGCGCCACGCTTCCGGGATATCCGGTCAACATCACCAGCGCGATCGGCAAAGCAGCCACAGTTGGTTTTACGAATGACAAGGAATGGTTGGCTATTGATTGCTCAAGCACGAGCTTGTTCACGGATCGCATGCATATTTGCTGGACTGAGTTCAGTGCTGCAGATCGTCCGGTTCTCACGACGACTTCTTCCGATCAGGGATTGACGTGGACTACGGCGGTTCAGGTTTCATCGGCGGGCGAAGGGTTCACCTGGCCTTCGCACAACGCCGTGGCGCCCAATGGGGACGTCTATGTTGCATACCACTCACAGATTTCCTTCACCGGCGGCCCTGAACTAGGCGGCAACCCAACCGGAACCAGCGGGAAAATCTTCGTGGCGCGATCCTCCAATGGCGGCGTCTCGTATCCCCAGAAAAATCTCGCCTTCGCCGTCGGCTCCGCGGACATCACGTTCAATGTGCAAAGCGCAACAGGCACTATCCCTCAAACGAGCTTCTGGACGCAAGGGTCAGCCCAGCCTTGGGTTCTGCCGGATCCGGTGAATCCCGGCGCCGTGTATGTGATTGCGAGTGATGATCCGAACAATGCGCACGGCTTGGGAGACGACGCCGACGTTGTAATCGCACGTTCACCCAACAATGGGCTCTCGTGGACTTTACCAGTGAAGATCGACGGGGGGGCTTTGGGTTTGTTTGAAGTGATGCCTACTGCGTCGATTGAGAAAGCGACTGGCAAAATCCTTGTCTCGTGGTATAGCAACGCTTCACAGGCGCTCAATAGCGGTGGAAACTTTCTACTCGACTTGTTCTATGTCACCAGCGAGGATCAGGGCGGCACCTTTACGGCTCCCGTTCAGGTCAATGACTTGCCATTCGATCCTGATTTGGGCGCACCACAACGGTTGGTTGGTCCTCCTCCGACGCTGCGCATCGGCGAGTACAACGGCGTTGTGATTGCCAATAACGAGGCGCACTTTGTCTGGACCGGCAACACGTTCAACGGCCAGCAAATCTTTACTGACACGATCAACTTGGGTCCTCCGCCTGCGCCATGCAATGATCTGGACGGTGATGGCTCCGTCAACGCCCCGGATCTGGCAATTCTGCTGGGAGGTTGGGGGCTGCCGGGCATCGCCGATTTCAACAACGACGGCATCGTCGACAGCACGGACTTGGCGACTCTTCTGGGGAGCTGGGGTCTGTGCCCGTGACAGGATTCTTGCGCGTGAAGAAGTCTGTTATCTGGGCATCGATAATTGCATGACGCTGATTGGTTCGAGCTGATAGGAACACTCATGCGCATCTCATTCATCATTCCTGCACACAACGAAGCGGAATGCCTGCCAGCGACGCTTGGGGCGCTCGGGAAGTCGATCGATCAGGCTTCGGTTGATTGGAGCGAAATCATCGTCGTTGACGATGCCTCGACGGACTCCACTGCAGAAATCGCGGCAGCATCTGGCGCTAGGGTGATCTCCATTGATAAAAAACAGATTTCTGCAGCGCGCAACGCCGGGGCGCACGAGTCGGTCGGCGATGTTTTGATCTTCATCGATGCGGACACGATTGTCACAGCGGACGCCATCACGCAAGCAGCCGAAGCGATGGCGCGGGGGCGCACCTATGGTGGCGCATCAATTCGTTTCGATAAACCTTGCCCGCGATGGGCCACTGTCGTGCTTCCTTTGTTCCTACTGGTATATCGTGCAGCCAAACTGGCGCCCGGATGTTTCTTCGTGGTGCGTCGCGACTTGTTCGAGCAGGTGGAAGGCTTCGATGAAAGTGTCTTTGCCGGTGAGGAAACGCTGCTCGCGCGATCACTGAAAAAAGCCGGTGGCAAACATTACCTAGGAAATGCGAAGGTCATCACATCTGGGCGCAAACTGCGCGATCATTCCGGATGGGTGCTTCTTCGCACGCTTGTCAGGCTCGTCTTGAAAGGAAAGCGGGGGGTTCAGAGCCGGGATGGACTGGAGTTGTGGTACGGCGATTGACCGAGGCTCACTCTTCCTGCTGAAGCACCGCCATGAAGGCTTCTTGGGGGACTTCGACCGAGCCGATGGATTTCATCCGCTTCTTGCCCTTTTTCTGCTTTTCGAGCAGTTTTCGTTTGCGCGTGATGTCTCCACCGTAGCATTTGGCCGTCACGTTCTTGCCCATGGACTTGATGGTTTCGCGCGCGATGACTTTGCCGCCGATGGCTGCCTGGAGCGGAATTTCGAACTGGTGTCGGCTGATCTGTTTGCGGAGTTTTTGCAGTAGGACTCGCCCTCTCTTGTCAGCATTAGAACGATGACTGATAAAGGAGAGCGCTTCGACGGATTGACCGTTGATGAGGATGTCCACCTTGGCAAGGCTGTCCGTGCGGTACGCGACGAGTTCATAATCCATCGTGCCGTAGCCGCGCGTCATGGATTTCAGCTTGTCGTAAAAGTCATAGATGATTTCAGCGAGGGGCAGTTCGTAAATCAAAATCTGTCGGTCTTTGGAGAGGAACGTCTGGCTTTTGTAGACGCCGCGACGGTCGCCGCAGAGAGCCATGATGTCGCCGATGTTGTCGGTGGGGACGATGATGTCGAGGCGGACGATCGGCTCGCGCAGCTCTTTCCATGTAGAGGGGTCGGGAAGGTCCGCGGGATTGTGAATCTCAAATACTTTGCCGTCGTTTTGTTCGAGTTCGTAGGTGACGGTGGGAGCGGTCTGGATGATCTCGGCGCCGCCCTCGCGTTCGAGCCGTTCCTGAATGATGTCCATATGGAGCAACCCAAGGAAGCCGCAGCGAAAGCCGAAACCCAGCGCCTCAGAATGGACGGGTTGGAAGGTGAACGAGGCGTCGTTGAGGCTGAGCTTTTCGATCGCTTCGCGCAAGACTTCGATGTCGCCGCCTTTGCCTTCTCCGCTCGTTGCAGGGTAAAAATCGCAAAAGACCATCTGGTGCGGCTCTTCGTAGCCGGGCAGGGCTTCGTCCGCGGGGTCGGTGTCGAGCGTAATGGTGTCGCCGACGCGGACATCTTTGAGCGTACGGATCGCTGCGACGAGATAGCCGGTTTCGCCTGGGCCAAGCGATTCGACGCGAGTTGGTTTAGGTGTGTGTTTGCCGAGTTCGGTGATGTGGAATGTTCGCCCGGCGCCCATCATGCGGATGCGGTCACCGATCTTGAGCGTGCCATCGAAGATTCGGATGAAGACGACGACGCCGCGATAGTCGTCGTAGTGGGAGTCGAAGATGAGCGCTCGCGTTTTGTCGGTGACCGGCTCGCGCGGCGGTGGAAGTTTGTCGCAGATCGCCGTGAGCAGTTCGTCGATCCCGGCGCCTGTCTTGGCGGACGTGTAGATGCAGTCCTCCGCCGGCAATCCCAGCGCCTGCTCGATCATCATCGCAACATCGTCAGGCATCGAGGCGGGGAGGTCGATCTTGTTGACGACGGGGATGATGTCCAGATTGTTTTCGATGGCGAGATACGCATTGGCGACAGTCTGTGCCTCGACCCCCTGCGTGGAGTCCACTACGAGGACGGCGCCTTCGCACGCGGTCAACGCTCGGCTGACCTCGTAGGCAAAGTCAACATGCCCCGGCGTGTCGATGAAGTTGAGCATGTACGTCTCACCGTTGTGGACGTGGGTGACCGTCACGGACGACGCTTTGATCGTGATGCCTCGCTCGCGCTCGAGGTCCATCGAGTCGAGTATCTGCTCGCGGGCTTCGCGCGCGGAGACGGCGCGAGTGGATTGGAGCAGCCGATCGGCGAGCGTGCTCTTGCCGTGGTCAATGTGGGCGATGATGGAAAAGTTGCGGATATTTTTCATGGCTGAATGGGTGAACAAGCGACTCGGTCGAAAAGGAAGATTCTACCTGAGTCTGGCCCGGCGGGTTGGTTTCGCTCTGGAGTTGATCTCAAAAACCAGCGGATTTTGATCCGTGGGCTTGGCAGACTTCAAGGATTCTTCCTGCCGACTCAAGCATAGCGCCATCGCGGGGCTTCTTACGGTCGACCTCGGACGGTGGGTTCGGTGGCGCCGAAATCGAGGCGTTGTTCGAGGACGGGCGCCGAGGGCAGGGGGAGCCAGCCCCACAGAGCAGGCGGGCCCGCGTTGACGACCGTCGTCGGCGGGTGCAGATGAAACGAGATCGGAGCGACGTATTTCAGGCACGCGTTGTCGCCGAAAAAGTCCCAGTGCTGATTGATGGGCGGCGGCCGATTGGAGATCCGAAACTGCCGAGCGATATCGACGGGGATCCATTCGCCTCGCTGGTCCGCTTCGTTGTACAAGAAAAATTCAACCCAGACGCGAAGGACGGGAAACGAGATGCCGTTGCGGTTGGTGTTGATTTCACAAGGCGGGCGAATTTCCGTGATGCCTAGTTGTCCACCCAATGAGGCAGCGATGTCGTAGCCCACGACGATCCTGGCGGGGAGCCCGGCGGCGCGATAGACCGCGCAGAGATACGTCGCAAGATCGAATGGCGTGCCAAATCCATCGCGCGCGGTTTGGGCGGCGCCTTTGACCGGCAACCCGGCAAACTCACCCTGACGTCCACTGACGTGGTTGGGATCGTTGTCCTGGCGGTACGACTCCATCACTCGTGAAGCAAGGATTTTTGCAAGCAGTGCAGGAGCGACGGCGCCTGGGTTGTTGCGCGTCCATTGCCGAACGCGGGCGCGCACCGCTTCATCGTCGGATTCGACAAAGAGTTGAGGAAGGAGCGCGGAGGCGGCGATCGCTGGCCACGGCTTCTTCGGCCAAGGGATGCGACGGGCGCGAGCTTCATCGAACGTGACGGCGTAGGTCGTCATGGGGAGGGAAAGCTCGAAGCGCATCTGGTTGCCTCGCAGTTTGGGAAGCTCCCATCGGCCGAGCCGTTCGCCCGCTTGGTAGTCGTTGAGGAGTGTGACGGTGGTGTCGTAGACGACGCCGTCCACGGTGAGCGATGAGACGGACTGCTCCGCGTGGGACTCGCTCGTAGCGGTTGACTTGATCATCGGATAAATGAACGTGGCAGACTCGATGTCAAACGCTGTGGAGGTGTCGAAGCCTGGTGTTTCTCCGTCGTCGAGAACGACAAAGAGAGGTTGGGACTGTGCTTCAACGCGGAGCCAGAGGATCCAATCGCGCGATTCGCCTCGCTTGAGGACCGGGGCTGCTGCGAAGGCGGAGGTGGTGACCGCGCTTGCGACGCATGCGATCAACAGGAATGGGAAGGTGCGAATTGGAGTTGTCATACGTCTCTCCTGATGTGCCTGATTGCATCGTGCCGGTCAATGGTATGCGCGCCGATCGACGGTTGACGCCCGAGAACTCTGCGTACTCAGAGGCGAGATTCAGGCGCGAAACGAGACCGAGTGAGAGGCTGAACTGCAGTGTGAGACTTGTGTGTGGGTTTCGGTTGTGGCGATCGGAAACAGATGGTCCGGCGCGCAAAGCAGGGCGCCATGATCGAGACGGCGCCCCGCTGGAGGAGAGAGAGATCTATCTGATGATAACCTTTATCGGTCGCAAGCGCACATTTCTTTATGAAAATGCGTAAAAAAGACACCACAACATTGTGCTTTGACAACTTGATTGCGGCGTACTTCGCGGTGCATAACTTGTCGCGAACAAGATGCAACACGTCGAGATTGGCTCTACGAATTGCAATGCATCCGCTTGGGTGTCTCAATAACTCGATTGGGGCCTAAGTGGTGCGCAATAGGCGCCGTTGGTTCGCGCCGAAGTGCGCAACTTTCGTATATTTCAATACATGAGTGGCGCCAGAACCACTGTGATTATTCCTATGAGCACCGTCAGTGGCCCGCCGTAGCGGAGGAAGTCGTGTGGTTTGTAACCACCAGGGCCGAGGATCATCAGGTTTGTCTGGTATCCCAACGGCGTCGAGAAACCGGATGATGCAGCGATGGCAAGACACACCACAAATGGGGTAAAGGGGAGGTGGTTGGACCGGGCGGTCTCCAGCGCAATGGGGAACATCAGGACCGCAGCGGCGTTGTTCGAGATGACCGAAGTGAAGAGCGCGGTGATGACAAAGATCGCTGCAAGCAGTCCGGTCAGCCCCATCGGCGCCGCCCAACTGACAAATTCTCTGGCAATGACGGTCGAGAGTCCCGTGGACTCCATCGCGCGCGCCAACCCGAACGATGCGCCGATGACGAGCAACACTTGCCAGTCCACACTGGCGCGCGCTTGTGGCCCGGTGCAGCAACGCGTGAGAATCATCAAGAGCGCTGCGATCAGTGTGAACGTCATCACCTGTGCCGGAGCGATCGTAATGAGCACGACCATGCCGATCAGGATCGCGATGGCGACCGGCGCAAGATGGTGGCGAGGCGCTGCGGCTCCCGGCAGTTCGCTCACCAAGTGAAAGTCTTTCGAGTTCTTGTGCGCTTCAGCAAAATCGCGCGGCGCTTCGAGCAGCAGTGTGTCTCCCTGGCGGAGTCTGATGTCGCCCAGCTTTCCGCTGATGCGCTGCCCGTTGCGGTGCGCCCCAATAACCACGGCGCCATACCGCGAGCGAAAACCAGCATCGCGAATCGTTTGGCCGAGCAGGGGGGAGGCGCCTGACACGACGGCTTCGATCAGTTTGTTTGCGTATCGACGAGGGATTCTCCGGCTGGTCGTTGGTGACGCTGCGCTTTCGTCTTGTCCCTCCGGCACATCTGCAGCGACGGGGGTCAACCCTCGCAGTCGTTGGAGATCGACTACCGAGTCGATCACGCCTACGAATACAAGAACATCTTCAGAAGCGAGTTTTTGCTCGGGCGATGGTGCAAAGAGAGTGTCGCTGCCTCGCTCGATGCGCGCCAGGAATAAGCCTGGCAGTTGGCGAAGCCCGGCGTTTTCGATTGTTTTTCCGACGATTGAGGAATGAGATTCGACACGCATTGCGGTCATGTATTGGCGCGGGTCCTGATTCAACGGCGCCCGGCGGTCCCGATCGCGCAGCAGTCGACGACCAAAGAGCAGCATGTACACGATTCCCGCCGCTGCGACGGGCAGCCCGACCTTTGTCAACGTGAACATTCCAATGGGCTGGATCGTGGTGGCGTTGTCCCCAGCGTTGAGGTGGTCTTGCACAAGCCCCGCCACGACGAGGTTGGTGCTCGTGCCGATGAGCGTGCACATGCCTCCAAGCATCGCGGCGAAAGACAACGGCATGAAGAGGCGCGACGTGGAGATATTGTTCTTTCTTGCCCAGCCGCTGAGGACGGGAAGAAACATCGCGACGATCGGCGTGTTGTTGACGAGTGCGCTGGCGCCTGCGACGGGGAGGGTGAGCCTGATCTGCGCGCCAAGCAATGTTTTGGGTCGGCCCAGAAGAACCGACGTGATGGCGGTCATCGCGCCCGTCTCGCGCAATCCCGCTGCGACGATGTAGAGCACCGCGACGGAGCCGACGGCGGGATTGGCAAAGCCGTGCAACGCTTCTTGAGGCGTGAGGATCCCGAAGAAGAGGAGAGCCGCCAGCCCGCCCAGCAGGATCAGGTCAGCGCCGAATCTGCCTGAGATCAACCCGCCGACGATCAGTGTGATGACGAGCGCGGTCACCCATGTGTGCGCAGTCATGCCCAGGAGCACCGTCGCGCCCCAGTCCTGCCCCAGAATGTGGCTCAGCAGATCCATGTCGCCTCACATCACATCACACTCACACAAACGCTCTCGCGAATGAGAGTGTTCATCGGATGTCAGGGGATCGCAAGGTGAGCCAAGATCAGCTCTCGGTGGGTGGGCCGTCCAACCCGAGCTTGGCGATGATCTCGATCAGCTCAGCGTGAAGGGTGGGCGGGGCGCAGACGATGCCGAGATTGTGTTCGAGACCTCGCCCCAGGCTGAAGTCGAGCGATTTGCCCCGGATATCGGACACGATCGCACCAGCCTCGGTAGCGACGATGGCGCCGGCGCCGTGGTCCCAGATCCGTTCGACGTATCCGGCCTTCTTCGGCATGCGGAGATAGGCGTCGGCCTGCCCGCGCGCGACGACGGCATATTTGCTCTGGCTGTCGAGCCGTTGGGAGTCCCGGCCTCGCCCCAGCGTTTCGAGAATCCGCGAGGTGGCGTCGTGGCTGGAGTGGCCCTTTTCAACGGATTCGCATAGGCGGAGGGATGTGGTCTTGTCGTAGGCAGGACGATCGACGGCAATCGGCGAATCATCTGGATCATCAGCGGACATCTGCAAAAGCCCGGCGCCAAGCGATGCGATGTAAATCGTGCCCGTTGCGTCCGGCTGATCAAACGGCCTGCTCAGGTCAGCGGAAAGATTGGGGCAACCCAAGAGGCCCAGCACCGGCTTGCCGTCTTCGATTTTCGCCAAGCTGACGGCGTACTGCTGACCTCG
>CAYMQF010000026.1:0-8544 GCA_964392425.1 uncultured Phycisphaeraceae bacterium | reverse complement strand
GAGCGGACGCTCTCAATATCTTTCTGAACCGTTCGGCAGACTCGGCACGCATCGGTGATGGCGCGAGCAACGGAAGTCAGCAAAGCGTCGGGAAGCTGCGTTTGGGTCACGCTGGGCTCCCGATCTTGATGAGCTTCTCCGCTTCGAGATAGTCGATCAACTGCTGAACGCAATCGGCGACGGGGACATCGACTGTGGCGATGGTCAGTTCAGGATTGGTTGGCTCTTCGTATGGATCGTCGATGCCGGTGAACCCTTTGATCTCGCCAGCACGAGCTTTGGCGTAGAGCCCCTTGGTGTCGCGCGCTTCACACGCTTCGAGGGGAGTGTCCACAAGGATTTCGATGAAGCGAATCCCATCCTTCTCGTGCAGCTCGCGCGCCGCATCACGGTCAGCACGGTAGGGGCTGATGAAGCTGCTGAGCGTGATGACTCCCGCATCGCTGAAGAGCTTGGAGACTTCGCCGATTCGGCGGATGTTCTCAGTGCGGTCCTCAGCGGAGAAGCCGAGATTCTTGTTGAGCCCGTGGCGGATGTTGTCGCCGTCCAGTCGGTAGCAGAAGAGGCCCATGTTGGTGAGCGCCTGTTCGAGGGCGCAGGCGATGGTGCTCTTTCCTGAACCCGAGAGCCCGGTGAACCAGAGTGTGACGCCGGTGGTGTCGAGCGCGCTCCATCTCTCATCGCGTGTGATGTCGCCGTCGTGCCAGGTGATATTGGTGGCTTTTCGATCCGTCATTGCGGTCTCTTCTCCTAGTGGGTGAACACGATTGTGTATCGTGCTTGGAGCGTAGGATAGGCATCGGCGTTGGGCAAACACCGGCGTCGATGCAATATCGAAATATTCGCGAAAAGACCGGCGCCCAAAGCGAGGCAGCGGGAGGCTCACTCGGGCCGGAGCTGGTTCCGGAGCCAGGTGGCGTCCATGTTGGCGCGTGTGATGACCTGGATCGCGGGGGATTGATCGTCGTCCGTGCCGACCCAGTGCAGGCGGACGACGCCTTTGAGCGAGTCAGGCTGTTGGGTGAGCCAGCGACGCACCTGCGGGTGGAACGCATCTTCTGCGGGGTTTCCAAAGGCTAATCGAGCCCGCGCGAGCAGTTCGGTTTCATCATCATTGGTGTCGAGCCCTCGCAGTGCGAAGCCGACCTGATGAGCGTTGCCGACGAGTTGTTTGAGGATGTCCTTGTGAGCGGCGGGAGGGGCTGGGCTGAGGTCGTCAAGGACAAGCAGTTCACCCTTGGTCGGCACGAAGGCGGAGACGGTCGCTGTGGCGCTTGTAGCACTCGAACCGCCGCCCTTCTTGTAGTTGGAGCCTTCCGCGAGGATCGTCTGGAAAGTCTCTTTGAGTTGCGGGCGGATCTGTTCCCAATCGAGCGTGTCGATGGATTCAAGCGTTGAGTACACCGACTCGACGATTCGGCGGGCGACTTCGTTTTCCGAAAGATCGTTGGCGGGCGGCGTAGGTGGCGCGGGGGAGACCTGCACCGTGACCTGTGGCTTCTTGCTGAGATTCCGGGCGCCCATGACGAAGGGGAAAGCGAATAAGCCGACGAAAATGATGGCGAACAGGCCGAGCCCGACTGCGACGCCGACATTCGGTTTGTTGTTGTAGTGGCCGCGTTCACTTCGATGGCTGCGCATGCGATCGTGGGCGCGCTTGCGGGCGGCCTTGGCGCGGGTTTGCGCACTATGAAGCTGTTCAGCGGCGCTGCGGCGTGGGCCAGCTGGTGGGGCTGGACGGGGAGAGCGGCGAACGGGCGATGCGACTGGCGCAGCTCGATAGGACGCCTGGTCGGCGCCTGGGGTTTGTGCGCTGTCGGAGACATATCGGCCCCGCATCCAGTTAGTGATTTGCAGGCGAGGCTTATTTCTTTCTCCAACAGGAGTATGTGCGGCTGGCGCGACAGGGGCCGGAGGCGCTGGTGAAAAGGCTGGGTCCGCTGCGGGTGATGGCTGGACTGGCGAATGTGACTGCTGGATTTCCTCTTCCACTGCTGCGAACGTTGCAACCGGATCGCCGCTCATGGACGGAAGGTCAGCGGGTTTGACGTCAAAGGGATTCGCAGCGTTCATCACCTTGTGAACATCAGCGAGCATTTCGGGGGCTGACGCATAGCGCGAGTTGTATTCGCTCATTGCCCGGCGAATGATGAGCCGAAGGGCATCGGGGCATTTCTTGGTGAAGTGGGAGAGCCCGCCGTGCGCGGGGAACGAGTTTTCGATGATGGAGTAGAGCACCGCGCCGACGGCGAAGAGATCAAACTTGGCGCCGTCCACTTCGTGAACTTTGACACCCTTGAGCGCCATGCGAACCATTTCGGGATCGCGGAAATATTCCGTGCCATGCGTGGTGAGCGTCATGGCGCTGCGCATGGGAGTGACGAGGCCGAGATCGACCAGGTGCACTTGTCCATCGCTGATGATGATGTTGTCGGGCTTGACGTCTTTGTGCCAGAGGCCGCCGCGGTGGTAGCGATCGAGGATGGAGAGCAGGTCGGCGGTGTACCCGATCGCAAGATCGAGTTGTTCGTCGCCGAGGCCGCTTGGGCCGGATTCGTCGTGGAGTTTGTGGGTGGTGACGGAGAGGTCGTCTCCTGGGATGTACTCCATGACATAGTGGAAGCGGTGTTCGTTGAGTTCGTGATCGAGGATCAGGCCGAGCTTTTTGGCAGCCTCGAGCGCCCGGCTTTCGCGGATGATCTGTGGCAGGCTCGACCCGTCGCGAACACTGAACGATTTGATGACGACTTGATCGAGGTCAGCGTGGCCGGCGCGGGTGAAGGAGGCGAGCTTCTTCTCGTCAGGCTGAGCGATATACATGCGGGCGCCTGAACCACCGACAGGGAGTGATCCAACGATGGTGTACCCATCGAACTGTCCGGTTCGGCGGGAGGGCTTGTCAGCGCGCGGCGCTTTGCCCACCGCTTCGGGGATGCGTTTTTCGATGCCTTCGGTGAGCACGCTCAAGCCGAGCAGGCGGGCCGGGTTGCCGATCGCCAGTCGGTACAGGCATCGTCCAAACATGACGCATTCGTATTGGACGGCGTGGCCGAAGTGGGCGGTGGATGACCATCGCCCGATCACGATGGTTCCAACGATCATTGGCGCCAGGACGACCATTGTGATGATCGCGCTGATCGCGCGGAGCGTGTCGCGGAAGGTTGAACCAATGAAGTCGAAGACATGCCCGACGATTTTTCCAGCCAGTGCGAACATCGGTACCACGACATAGATAATCAACAGCACCGCGACGGCAAGGGCGAGGGCGAACAGGATGACGCCAGCTAGTTCGGGCATGGCCGCTCTCTCTATGGTCTGTCGGCGCCGGACGCGATGGTCCGACTCCTGGGTTCTGAATCCCGTCAGCCGGTCTGAGTTTCGTCTTGTCGACTCAACTCGAGCTGGCGGTGGTGAATGTCTGCGATCGCCTCATCGAAGAAGGCGTCATCTGCTTTGGTGGGATTCAGGACCAGTCCATTTCGTTCAGGTTCAGCGAGTTCCTCCGGTGTGAAGCTGTAGGTGGAGATGACCTCGTTCAATCGAGTGCGTAATCGGTCGCGGACTTTGGCCAGTCGTCGGCTGACGGTCGGTTCGCTGGTGCCCAGTGCGGCGGCGACTTCCTTGCCATTTTGAGACTCCAGCACGCGCCGGCGGAAAATCTCGAAATCAAGGAATTCACAGTCCTTTTCAACAAGACGGATCGCAGCGGAAACCTTGGCGTAGAAGACGGCTGCTTCGTAGTTGCCGTCGGGGCTTACGCCGTCTCCAGCGGCTCCGGACATCCATGTTTCGTCGAGGTGGACGCCTCGGCTGCCAGCCCCTCGCTTGAGCGCCATGCGTTTGTCGATTTCGTCGCCGAGCGTGTGTTTGGCGATGGCGAGCAGCCAGGTGCTGAAGCGGGCGCCTCGCGTTGGGTCGAAGCGTTCGATCGAGTCAGAGAGGGCGGCGAGCGTTTCCTGAGAAAGATCGCGGACGGTTTCGGGGCCGATGCGTCCCTTGCCCCACTTGGAGAGTTGGGCGCGAAGGACGGGGCCGAACGTTTCCCATAGCTCGTACCAGGCGGATTCGTCGTGAGCCTTGAGCCTTCCAACAAATCCGGTTGTGAGATTATTGAGCATGAGCGGCGCCCCAAGCCGAATTTTGAACCACCCTTTGACCCACTACAGGAATACCGAGGCGGAGAACAATAGTTTCCATTGATTACAGCATAGGGCCTGAATCGTGCGTGGCGCGTCCCAATCCTCATCTTGTAGGACATCGCGCCGCTGGGTGTGTTTTTTTAGGTCTGCAACTGCCAGCTGGGTGTGAAATCAGGCAGTGGGATTGCCCAATGACTTAGGTGGAACATACACAGCCGCCTTCTGTAGCAGGCGGATAAGCGAGAAAGAGCTCTCGGAAAGGACCAAGTCATGGCAGGCATCATCAAATCACTTATCAGGGTTGGCGTGGTCGGGGCGTTGCTGACCGGAGGCGTTGTGCTCGTCGCAGGACCTCAACGAGTTCAGGCGATCGGCCGACAGATCCAAATGAAGCTCATGGCGACGATCGACCGGAACATCGACGATCCCATCGCGATGCGCACCCAACTGCAAGGGCTGGAGGCAACGTATCCCAAGCGAATCGCTGAGGCTCGCTCCATGCTCGGCGAGTTGAATGAGCAGATCCGTCAGGTCAAACGCGACCAGTCGATCAGTTCGCGTGTCGTCAATCTGGCGCAGGCGGACCTCAACGATATGAAGGATCTGCTGGCGAGAGCTGAGCAGGCCCGCGATGATTATCAGGGATCGGGCCGACAGTTGGTCACCATCTCCTTCAACGACCGTGCGATGAATCTCGATGAGGCGTACACCCAGGCGAATCGAATCGTCGGGACCGTCGCCAGCTATCAGACTCGTCTCAACGAATGCACCACCGAGCTCGATCAACTCAACCATGACGCCAGGCAGACGGAGTCTCTCCTGACCAAGCTGCAAAGCGAATACACCGAGTTTCAGATGCAGTTGGCCGACCTTGATCGCAAGATCGACACGGTTGCCCGCAAGGAGCGCATGGTCAAGATGGTTGCAGATCGTCAGCACCGCATCGATCAGCTGAGCCGCTACAAGGCTGCAAGTCTGGATCAGTTCAAGTCGAATCTCGCCAGCCGAGTCGCGGAACTGGACGCCCGGATGGAGGCTCTGACCGGCCGTGAGGATCAGGTCAACTACGAAGAGCGGGCCAAGCTGCAGATCGACACCGAGGCATCATCCAAGCTCCGCTTCGAGCGATCCAACTCGCAGATCGAGGCTCACGCCCCCAACGGCAGAACCATCATCGAATCAAGCGACGACGTTCCCACTGCTCCAGCAGTGAAGCAGGCTCCTGAGCGAATCGCGATCCGCTGATACAACACTTTTCTCTTCTCGCACCAATCGCCGTTGCAGGGCTTGTGTCCTGCAGCGGTTTTTCAATGCGCGCAGAGGTCTTGACCTCCAAGCCCACGGATTCGAATCCGTGGGTGTCTCAGCACCGTGCATCGAGTGCTCTTTGAGGTACGCTGACGCGCTGCAATGATTCGCGACGAGGCAATCGTGCTCAGACGGTGGGACTGGTCGGAGACGAGCCAGACGACGCTGCTGTTTTGCAAAGAGCACGGCCTCCTTCGCGGGCTGGCCAAAGGAGCCAAACGGCCCAAGGGACGGTTCAGCGGCGGCTTTGAACCGTTGACGCTCGGGGAGGTCGCTGCGATCGTCAAACCGACGACGGAGCTTGCCACGCTCACCGAATGGGACCTTCATCGTGTGTATCCCGGAGTTCGGCGGAGTGTGCGAGCCTTCCAGATCGCGCACTACTTTGCGGACCTGATCGCGTGCGCCCTGCACGATGTCGACCCGCATCGGGCGTTATGGAACGCGACGGTTCAATCGCTCGATGAGCTGGACTCACCAAATACAGTGGAGTTCACGCTGGCTCGATTTCAATGGGCGCTTCTCGAGGAGACGGGCTATCGGCCGGACCTGAATGTCGGGCGCGAGGCGATCGGTAAACACGACGCAGAACGCACATTCGTCTACGACCCCGATCGGGGAGCATTGGCCGAAGAGAGCGCACACCCCGCACAATCCAACGGCTGGCGCATTCGAGGCGCCACGGTGAAGTGCCTGATGTCCTTGAATAACGAAGAAAACGAGCATTGGAACGAAGATGCGTCCGAAACGATCGAGCGCGTCAATCGGTTTTTGGCAGCGTGCATCCGGTGGTCCATCGGCGAAGAACCGCGCACGATGCGACTCATTTTCGGCGGTTCTGTTTTCGGATCGTCCGGTTTGCCGGCGAAGAACGATCATCCCGGCAAACACGCGAGCACCCGCTGAAGCGAACCAGTTCAATCGACGATGGTTCTTGCAGAGGATCGCGCCTCACCGGTCGAGCTGATCGGCGAGCACCCGGATTACGTCGAGAGAGAACAATCACAGAAAGGGATGGAGTGAACGAGCAACTGCTTCGCAAAGTGTTGTCCTGTTCCAAACTGCCCAGCCTTCCAGCTGTGGCCGTGCAGGTCATCGAACTCACGAGCGACAAAGATGTCACGATGAGCCAACTCGCGGGGGTCATTGAAAATGATCAAGGCCTGACCGCGAAAGTTCTCAAAACGGTGAACTCGTCGTTCTATGGGCTTTCCAAGGAATGTTCGAAGCTTGCGCACGCCCAGACGCTGCTCGGGCTCAATGCGATCAAAACCCTGGCTCTCGGTTTTTCGTTGGTGTCAAGTCTGAAAACGGAAGAAGACACGGGCTTTGATTATCTGTCCTACTGGCGTCGGAGTATGTACACAGCGGTCGGCGCCAAGGCGGTTTCGACGAAGGTGCGCAGCGGGGATGTCGAAGAGGCTTTTCTGGGTGGCCTGCTCCAGGATATTGGCATGATTGCGATGTCCGTGGCGCTCGGAAAGGAATATGACGATCTCGTTGGATCGTGTGGCGACGATCACCGCGCGCTGATGAAAAAGGAGTATGAGGAGTATGAATTGCAGCATCCGCTTATTGGGGCGATGCTCGCTGAGCGGTGGAGGCTTCCCGAATCGCTGGTCATGCCGATCAAATATCACGAGCGCCCGACGTCGGCGCCGTTGACAGGCCGAAACATCGTTCGATCGGTGGCTCTGGGCGGTTTGGTCGCAGATATTCTCATGCAGGAAGATCAAGCCTATTGGCTGTCGAGGTACTATCGGCGTGCCAATGAGTGGTTTTCGTTGACCGCGACTGAAGCTGATGAAATGCTCGACCGGGTCAACGAAGACGCGAAAGAAGTGGCAGACTTGTTTGACATTCATCTTGGAGCAAAATCTGACAAGGCTGCGATCGTCGAACAAGCGAGCGAACGTTTGGCAGCTATCGCTTTAGAGGAAAACCAACACGCCAGAGAAGCGGTCGCTAATCAAGAGGAAGCTCGACGATTCCTTGAGGTGGATATGTTGACCGGTCTGGGTGTTCGCCAGATGTTTGTTGACCGTGTTGAGATGGAATTTGAACGCGCCAATGAAGGCAAGCATCCGTTCAGCGTGGTTCTTCTGGACGTGGACGCCTTCCGAAAAGTAAACGACGAGTTGGGCTCAGAGATTGGGGATGTAGTGCTCGTTCGGCTCGCTCAGTGGTTGAAGGATCTCTTGGAGCCCGATGGAATCGAGCCATACCGATTCGGCGGCGAGGAGTTTGCTGTGGCTCTGCCGGGGATGGATCGCAAGGAGGCAGCGAAGTTTGCTGAGCGTATTCGTCAGTCCTTGTCCAGCACGAGCTTGGACGTTGGGGCGAGGGCCTGCTCGGCGGAGCATCAAGAGGCTCGAAGCGTTCATCTGACCATGAGCATCGGAGTCGCGACGTTCGAAGGCGCCCCGGGGGGACCATTTCTCCGTGCTGAACGGCTCATTCATGCGGCTGATGATGCAGTCCACGCAGCCAAGGAGGCCGGAGGCGATCGGGTCCTGGTCTTTACTCCTCGCAAGAAAGCAGCGTAATCTGGAAGGGTGTTGCGGGCTTCACTGGCCAGCAGCGGGTTTGGCGGCTAATCTGATCAGTCAGGTCCGACGCCGTCTGTCTTGAGGTGTCGGATTCTGTTTGTATGGCGTTGAGTCCCAGAGCGCCATGATCCGAGGCCGCGAACCCTTCACCCGAGTCTGCCTTTGAACCCTCAGCCTTCGCCACAAACTCCGATCACCGAGACCCCCAACGGGGCGTCATTGCCCGGGTTTGACACCGATCGGTTGGGTTCGGGCGCCCCGATTGTGTTCCTGCACGGCTTGTTGGGTTTGAAAGAACACTTCGCGCCGTCAGCGGAACAGATCAAACATCGCGCCGAGTGTTGGTTGGTGCAGGCGCCGGTGCTGAGTCTGCGAGGCTCGCAGTGCAGCATCCTTGGTGTGACGGAGCTTGTGCAGGCCTATCTCGACGAACATTTTTCAACGCCTGTAGTGCTCGTGGGCAATTCGCTCGGCGGGCACATTGCGCTGCGGATCGCACTGGACCAGCCCGAGCGCGTCAGAGGGGTTGTCCTTGCTGGTTCGTCCGG
>CAYMQF010000025.1:15520-21945 GCA_964392425.1 uncultured Phycisphaeraceae bacterium | reverse complement strand
ATCGCGCACAAAGCTGCGAGGGCCCGACCGCAAAAACAATACCGCATCTCCTTGAGGCGTCGGCTTGATCGAGCTAGGCCGACCCAGCGAAAACCGCATCGTCGCGCCGTACTGTTCGAGGAATGTTGGGTCTGCGATCGACCCCGCTGAGTCTCCCTGCACCGAACGAGACGAACTCAGACCTCCCGACGAGCACGCGCCAAGCGTCAACAGCGACGCTGCGAGTATCCCACATCCGCCAAGTCGTACATAGCGCATAGCAAACTCTCCGTTGTGCCCGATGGCAGACTTCAATCTATTCCAAACGCTCGCAGCAGATCGTCACTTTTCGATGCCTTCCGCTTCCGCCTCTGCATGAAGAATCTCTCGCTCTGTATCTCCCTGGATATATGTCTGACCTTTGTAGAACTGCGACCAGATCACATACAGGACCGACACTGCGAACATTCCGATGGTGAAAAACCAGAAGTAGTTTGACCCGTCAAGAGGTGTCGCGCCGGACTCATCTTTGAATGCGTCGAGCACTTTGTTCACGAGCGCCACAAACACGTTGCCCAGTGAGACACCCATGAAATAGACGCCCATGATGAACGACTTCATCTTTGGCGGCGCCTGCGTATACGCAAACTCCAAACACACGATCGAAACTAAAATCTCAGCGCCCGTCAAGATGATGTACGCAAGAAATTGCCATCCCACGCTCGGCATATCCGCGAGGTGGCCTTGGATGACGACCTCGCCAACACCCGCTTCCCGCGCAGCCCTGACCGCATCGACCAATGCGGGAGCGACGCCTTGCAACCCTCCCTCTGTCCAAATGGCGGTAGCAGCGGCGACGCTGTTGGCTTCAATACCCATTTCGATCAACGCGCTGATCCCGAACGCGACGACTGTGAGAAACAGTCCGACGCCGATCTTTCGCAGCGGCCTGGGCTCAACAACTTTCCCGACTGCTGGGTACACGACGTACGTAAAGAAAGGAATGCCCACAAGAATCAGAAATGGGTTCACCGCCTGAATCTGCGACGGGAGCCAGGAGATGCCGAGGAATTGGCGATCGAGCAGGTCCGCCTGCAAGACCCATGCTGATCCTGTCTGATCAAAGATCGCCCAGAACATCGGGACGAAAATCAGGAACAACGGCGAGAGGTTGACGAGCGCCCGGATGCCATCCTTGCTGAACGTCTCCTGCTTGAATCTCTTCCACCCAGCAGGCGGCACATGCACGAACTTCTTTCGACCGAGCCAGAAAATGAACGTTGCGATACCCATCAGCACGCCCGGCAAGCCAAACGCCAACCACGGACCGACCTTGTCCAGCAGGATCGGCGTCAGCAACTGCGATGCGACGGCGCCGACGTTGATCGAGAAATAAAACCAGTTGAAAATCTGCGTCAGCAGCCGCTTGTTGCCGTGCCCGAACTGGTCGCCCACATTTGCTGAGACACAAGGCTTGATGCCTCCCGCGCCAATCGCAATGAGCACCAAACCGGCGTACAGGAACGGCTTCATGTCCCAACCGCCTGTGATCGGACCGAGGTCCATCAGCGCCAAGCACCCATGCCCGACGCAGTACATCAGACTAATGAGAAGGATCGTCTTGTACTTGCCCCAGAAAATATCAGCGACCATCGCGCCGAGGATCGGTGTGAAATACGCTGCTGCGACAAACAAATGGAAGACGGTTTTGGCTTGTTCGTCGTTGAAGTTCGCGTCGGCGCCGGTCGCATCGAGAAGATACTTCGTCATGAAAACGGTCAGGATCGCGCGCATCCCGTAGAAGCTGAACCGCTCGGCTGCCTCATTGCCCACAATGTACGGCACGCCAGCCGGCATTCCCGTCACGGAATGATCCGGCGTGG
The DNA here is from genome assembly GCA_964392425.1 of uncultured Phycisphaeraceae bacterium. Classification (GTDB taxonomy): domain Bacteria; phylum Planctomycetota; class Phycisphaerae; order Phycisphaerales; family UBA1924; genus CAYMQF01. The sequence goes on along the minus strand of CAYMQF010000025.1, from coordinate 20,083 downwards.
TTCGATACTTCGAGCTTGTCGGGGATGTCTTCGTCATGGGCTCTCCTGATTATGTGAACGCGATAGCGTACCGTCTCACCGTGCGATCTTCATATGGGCTGCTCTAACTTCTTGATCCGATGGTCGCAGCCTGAAAGCTGGCGCGTCGCACTGGCGATCCCCAAATAGTGGAAAACGGGTGACCCCCACTGGAGCCACCCGTTTGAATGTGCATCAAAATATTCGAATCGGTCAGTTCGGCATCGGCTCGAGCGTCAAGGGATCGCGCAACGGGATTTCTTCGTACTTGCCGTCGAAGAAGTCTGCCATGCTCGCTCGACCGCCCAGATCGCCGGGCTGAATCTCATCCCAGTTGCCAACGACCATGATCGCCAGAGTCTCCGGATCGAGATGGAACTTCGCAGCGCGCATCACATCGTCTGCTGAAACCGCAGCGATCTTGTCGCGGTACGTCTGCCAATAGCCCGCCGGTCGGTGCGTCCATTCATCACTGATGAACGTACGGATGGTCGCTCCTTTGGACTCGAATCGGCGCGGGAATGTTTCGATGAAGGAGTTCTTTGCTGTCTCCAGCTCCTGCTCAGTCACCGGCTCCGTGCGGATCCGATTGATTTCATCAAGAATGAGCTTGGTCGAAAGCGCAACTGTGCGATTCTTGGACTGAACAAACGCCTGGAACACACCGGGATAATAAGGAGGCATCGACATCCGCGAACCCGCGGAATACGCAAGCCCCTCATCGCTGCGCACCTTGCTCATGATTCGGCTCGTGAAGCCGCCACCGCCAAGGATGTTGTTCATGACCAACAGCGGGAAGTAATCGGGATCATCGCGCTGCACGCTGCGCTGACCGATATACACCTTGCCTTGAGGGATGTCCTTTTCGACGTGATACACACCGGGCTCGAAAGTCGCGTTTGGCGCGGGTGGATCTTCGATCGCGGCGCGTTGCTCCCAGCCGGAGAGCGCCGTCTCAAGACGATCGAGCATCTCTTGAGGCACAAAGTTGCCCGTCACACCGATGATGAGATTGCCGGGATGAAAGACTTTTTTCTGGAATGCGAACAGATCGGAGATCGTGATCGCATTGATCGTGTCAATCGTCGGCTGGCGCCCTTGAAAATGGTCGGCGCCATACATCAGCATCCCCCACTCGCGGGAAAGAATGCTCTGCGCGTTGTCGTTGCGCTGCTTCATGTTCTCAATGACTTCGTTGCGGTACAGCTCGACCTTGTCGCTTTCAAAGCCGGGATGACGAAGCATGTCCATGAAGAGCGCGAACGCTTCATCAAGGTTGCCCGTCAGGCAGTTGATCGAGGCGGTCGATTGCGTTGCTCTTGCGCGCGTTGACACCTGAGCAGCGAGGAAATCGAACTGTTCGTCGAGGTCCTGTGCGGAGACCGTTTCGGTGCCTCCCCGGCGGATCATGGCGCCGGTCATCTGCGCCAAGCCTGTCTTGCCCGGATCGTCGAGATAGCCGCCGCCTTTGAAACTGAAGGTGATCGTCACCAACGGAAACTCATTGCTGGGCGACATGAAAACCGGAACTCCCGAGGTGAGTTCATGGCGGAAATCCGCTGCAGAAGGAGGCGTGAACTCGAGCGGACCAAACTTGATCTGCTCCGGTCTTGCGGGGACTTGCCCCAGCGCGGTCGTTGCGATGAGCGCTCCGGTGAGAGCCGCCCCCGCCACTAAAAATCGTGTTGAATTTGACATTCTAATGTCGCTCCTTTGTCTGGAGTGAAGAGGTTCAAAGATCAGTCAGACGGCTGGGCCGCCTCAAGTTCAGCGATGCGGGCGTCGAGCGCTTTGAGGAGATACGTAATCACAGGCTGAAACTGAGCCGGCGCCTGCGGTGCATTTGTCTCCATCTGGGCGCGCATCGTCATCAGTTGGTCGATGTCCGTGACGTTCCTGATCTGCGCGACGTTTGCTTTGGCGACCTGCCGAAACTGAGGATCGAGCGCGAGCAGTTCAGGATCTTCCGGGGCTGCGTTCTCTTTGCGCGTGTAGCTGGCCACTGATCGGTTGCTCTTCGTGAAATACTTCTTCGCGACGCGCATGATGTCTCTTGCGGTCACCTGCTGAAGCCTGGCTGGCTCTTCATTGATGTACTCCCACTTGCCCGCGGACTCATTGAGCCCAAGCTGAACCAGCAGGAAGAAGTTGCTCTGCAGCCGACGATACGAATCCGCAGCGACGCCGTTCTTCACCTTTTGCAGCTCATGCGCAGAGACCGGGTTGTTCTTGATATCATCGAGAACTTCGTACCACGCATTTTCAAGCTGCTCAGGAGTCGCGTCCCCCTTCGTCTCAGCACTGAACGAGAAGGCCCCGCCGAATCGGCGAGAATCCTGCCCAGCAAAGGCGTTGGACGCGATTTCGCTCCCCTCCACCATGGCTTTGTAGAGCCGACCGGTGCGACCGTTGAGAATCTGCGAGAGCATGTCCAGCGCGAAGCTGTCCGCGTGGCCAAACGGCACCGTGTGATAGCGAATCTCAGCTTGAGGCTGGCAGTCGCACTCCGCGTTGAGCCTCATCTCAGCCTGCTGCTCGATCTCGAGCGTGACGACCTTCGGAGGCTCGGGGCCTCTCTCCAGTCGGCTGAAATACTCCTCGATCACGGGCTTGATGTATTCCGAATCAAAGTCGCCGACGATCACGCCGACCAGATTGTTCGGGCTGTAATAGGTTCGGAAGTAATCCTCCGCCTGCTCGCGCGTGTAGCTGCTCAGGTCAGACGGCCAGCCCACGACGGGCCAGTTGTACGGCGAGGAGAGCCAGAACATCGAATCGAACTGCTCCTGAAACGCGCCGATCGGTGTGGACTCCGTGCGAAGCCGACGCTCTTCGTGCACGACATCGCGCTCGGAGTAGAACTCACGAAACGTCGAGTTGCCCAGCCGATCTGACTCCATCCACGCCCACAGCTCGAACTTATTGCTCGGCACGGTGATGAAATAAAACGTGACATCGTTGCTGGTGAAGGCGTTCATGCCCGACCCACCCAGGTTCGTATAAACCTGATCGAACTCGTCTTTGACGATCACGCTGCGATGTTCATCCATCGCGGTCTTGAGATGCGTGCGGAGCGTCTCCATCTCGGGTGTGTCGTTGGCGGGATCCCACGGATCGTCGATTTCGCCGTTCTTCCAGCGTTCGTACTGGACGGTCAGCGCGAGATTGCGAAGGCGTTCGCCCACGCCAGCGATCTGGCGGTTGAAGTCGGCGTCGGCTTTCGCGTCCGACGTGCCGATCGTCGAGGTTCCCTTGAACATCATGTGCTCAAAGAAGTGGCTGATCCCGGTGATGCCGGGGCGTTCGTTGGAGCTGCCGACCCGCGCCAGCCAGCCCGCGGAAATCACGTTGGGCTGCTCATGCCGAGGCACGAGGAGGAACTCCATCCCGTTGTCGAGCGTAAACGACTCGACTTTCACGCTCTGTGCGTCCGCAACTGAACAGACTGCCGCCAGGGCGCATACCAAGGTCAAGGTGTATGTGCGTCTCATGTTCGATGCTCTCCCTATAATGCTTGAGCCGATGACCGCGACCACGCAGCCAGCTACCATCATACGGATTCCCACACCATCCCGATGCAGAGAATCTCACACATGCCCATTTTCTACAACAACATGAAAACCGTCATCCTGCTCGGCGGCATGACCGCCCTCCTCGTCGTGGTCGGCGGGCAATGGGGGCAAAACGGCATGATCATCGCCTTCCTCTTTGGTGGGGCGATGAATGTGTTCGCATGGTTTTTCTCTCACAAAATCGCCCTTGCCTCGATGCGAGCCAAAGAAGTCACCTCGAAGGAGGCGCCCGAACTGGTCGCGCTGGTCGATCGGCTTCGCCAGCAGGCAGGGCTCCCGATGCCTCGCGTCTATCTCTGCCCGCACGAAGCGCCCAACGCGTTCGCCACCGGGCGGAGCCCTGCGCACGCTGCTGTCGCTGTTACGCGGGGCTGCCTGAAACTGCTGACCGAGAACGAGCTAGCAGGCGTCATCGCCCACGAACTCGCCCACGTCAAACATCGCGATACGCTGATTTCGTGTGTCGCTGCGACCATCGCAGGGGTGCTCGCCTTCATCGCTCAGTGGGGATTTTTCATGGGAGGCGGCAGACGCGAAGGGGGCAACCCACTCATGATGTTCGCCACCGTGATCGCAGCAGCAATCGCCGCGGGAATGATCAAAGCGATGATCAGCCGATCGCGCGAATATGCAGCCGACGCAGCAGGCGCCCACATTGCGGGCACGCCTGACGGGCTCATCGGCGCCTTGTCAAAGCTCGAAAGCTACTCCAAAAAAATACCACTCATCCAGCCCAATCCCGCTCAAAATAACCTCTTCATCATCGAGCCATTCGCGGGGCGAAAGTCGCTGCTGGACATGTTCGCAACGCACCCGCCGACTGAGCTTCGGATCGCTGCATTGGAAAAACTCCGCTGACCGATCGGCTGATCGACACTCGGTTTGCAGGTTTTTCGGACGATCGCCCACCAAAACAACGCCTCTTAGCCCTTATCGCTGCATCGCACGCCCGCGCATGCCGATGAGGCGGCTG
>CAYMQF010000025.1:0-15420 GCA_964392425.1 uncultured Phycisphaeraceae bacterium | reverse complement strand
GCCAACCCACGCCTTGCTCTCTGCATTGTCGATCACATCGGCAGGCACGCTTTCCAGCGCGCGGGCGCACGTCGTGCCAATCGCGATAAGTCTGCTGTCGGGCTGATCTCCAGTATGCCTATGGCGCAGTGCTGCGATCGTCTCAGCAGGCACGCAACACCGCTCCGTGTGCATCGCATGTTCCTGCACATATTCGCTCTTGACAGGCTCAAACGTCCCCCACCCGACGCACAGATCAACGCTGAGTTGACGGACACCTTGCTCGTCAAGCTGATGAAGCAGATCGTCGGTGAAGTGGAGCCCCGCGGTGGGCGCTGCGACGGAGCCGCCCGTCTGCGATTGGGCCGGCTCTGCATACACCGTCTGATACGAAGCCCGATCTTGCTGGTCAGCAATCTCGATCCCACGCTGTTGTCTCGCACTGAGAATGTAAGGCGGCAACGGAGTCGCGCCGATCTCTTCCAGCGCGCCCTGCACGTTTTCAATCGCAGGCTCCGGGCAGGCCCGCCAACACGCGCCATCCTTTTCTATGAGCGTCAGCGCGATCTCGCTGGGTTGGTCGTGATGATCGACGAGCCTGACGACCATTCCTTCTTGAAGTTTCCCATTGCTTTTGAGCAGCAGTTTCCAGTCGCCGTCGGCCATCGCTTCGAGAAATAGCCCGTTGACTTTCCCCCCGGTGTCGTCGCGCATGCCTCGCACACGCGCTCGCCAGACGCGCGAACGGTTGAACACCACGACATCATTTTTTCGCAAATACCTCGGCAGATCCGCAACGGTGCAATGTTCGAGCAGATCAGGATCGGAGCGCGACACCACCAACAGCCTTGCACTGTCGCGGGGATGCACAGGCTGAGTCGCGATGAGCTCCTCAGGCAAGTCGTAATCGAGATCGTCAGTGCGAAGCATGGCAAGAAATGATGACAGAAAGGCACAATCAATGATGTTTTCACGCATCGCGCCCGAACAATCGGACCCGTCGCGTCTGGCTCGATCCGCCCAGCTTCCGCATCACGCGCGAACCTGTCTCGATCTTATCGGCTGCCAACCAAGGCGCCGACTGATGCCCCCCATCTTGCACCTCTTTGAGTGTGCAAATCAACGTTCATACTCATTCCGCGTTCCGTTTCACCGACCCGCCGTTGGCGCTGGATCGGGCGCCCGCGATCAATGATGAGCGTGCTGTTGATTCAACCACCCATCGGCCTCAGCCGATCGACCGCACGGGTTCTTTCGAGTCGGATCGCAACCGTGGGCCGATCCCCTTTGCGCGATATCTCCGCAAGCAGAATCTCGAATCGCCGAGTGTCAATCGCGCGCCGCTCCCGACCGCTCCTGCTGCAAGCATGGTCCGCAACGACGCGTCAAAATCCGCCTCAACGAGCCCGCTGCGTTTGGCAAAGCCAACCAATCAAACTCCCCCCGCGAGGTTTGAGCGCGTGTATATTCCCGTCCCTGTTCCTATCACAGGTCGGATGATCGATGTATTGATGTAATACTGGCTGCGCGGGGTTGGCCTGACAAACGATCCGCCCCTCAAGATCGCTGGTTCAGGCGGCCGGGTTCTTCTCAGCCCGCCTTGCTTCGCATGCTTCTTTGAAGTGTTTCCCGCCTGAGGCAATCGATGACGCAAACCAAGGCCTGGGAACCAAAATGCGTTCCGCATCCTCCGGCGTCATCGAGCCTTCCGCGATGTACGCCGCGAGTTCGCGCCGAGTCTGTTCACGCTCAAAAGTGTTCTTCGCAGCGGTCCGCATGATGACGGTCACGATGATCCCACCCGTCACGATCGCAATCGGACCAAGCACCAGCGCGACAATCAACCCCGGATCATTGGCCAACGCTTCATAAATACCGTCCATATCACTGCTCCCCGTTTCGTGTTCGTTGGCTCAAGCCTTCTTCTTGCCCGCGTTGAGCAATCGTTCGCCTTCATCGGGCGTCATCGAGCCTTCCGCGATGTACGCAGCGATCTCCCGGCGGGAGCGTTCGCTTTCCTTGGTGTGGAACAGAGTTTTCATCGTGCAAGTCAGTATGGCGATAACAGCAACGACAAGGCCGCCGCCCACCACGATGATGGGGATCAGCAATTCTGGATCTTCTGCTAACACGTCTTCGAGCATCATTCTTTCCCTTCTTTTGTGAACCTTCGAGCAATCGCCATCAGGAGCGACCCGAGCCTTCATTGTCGATGCTGGCTTTCATCAGCCGCTCCCCCTGTTCGGATGTCATCGAGCCTTCCGCGATGTACGCAGCGATCTCGCGCCGTGAGCGCTCCTTCTCTTTCGTGTTGGCGATGCTATGCACCACTCCCACGACGATGGCAACGATGGCGACGAGGACTCCGCCTCCCACCGCGATCACGGGAATCAGCATCCCAGGATTATCCCCAAACAAGTTTTCAAGCATGGTTGTTCCCCTTCTTTTGTGAGCAGCGCGTCGGCGCCATCAACAGCAACCCGGGCCTTCATCGTCGGGATTGGCTTTCATCAGCCGCTCCCCCTGTTCCGGCGTCATCGAGCCCTCCGCAATGTACGCTGCGATCTCCCGGCGGGACCGCTCTCGTGCATTGGTCTTGACAACTCTTCGGATGGTTCCCATGAAGATGGCAAATACAGCGATCGTGCCACCCACGACGAACACCATCTGTTGATTTCCAATATCCGCCAGCGTCCACATTGCAGAACCTCCCATTCAGGCAACCCCTCATTCGGAACCCGCGCCGATGTTTTTCACCGCTGCCCCGCCCTCCATACTATGCATGATGGGGAAGGCTCCGTCCGCCCTCATACGAAAACCGCGCGAGTGGCCCTCAGGGGGCGCCTCAGGTACCTTTTGCTGCAATCTTCCGCTGGAGCACGCCATGCGACTGGAACCCTTATTACGGTCTGATCTCACCTTCGTCTTCGAGGATGTGCGCGACCGCGATGAGGTCCTCACCCAGCTTGCCAAAGCAGCTGCAAAAGCCGCCCCATCGCTGGATTCAGGCGCCATCCTCCGCGCCCTGATCGACCGCGAAGAACAAACGCCCACCGCCACAGAAGAAGGCGTCGCCTTCCCCCACGCAATGCTCCCCGATGTTGCCGAGACCTTGCTGCTCATCGCGAAAATCAAACCCCCCGTCCCCTTTGGAGATGCCGACACGCCGCCTGATCTGATCTTCTGCATGATCGGCTCGTCAGCCAAGCCGTGGGAGCATGTTCGCATGCTCGCCCGACTGGCGAGGATCTCGCGAGGCGCCGGGGCACTGGCTCGACTCCGCGAGGCGGATACACCCGACGAACTACTCGAACGATTCATTGAAGAGGATCGCTCGCATGGCTGATTCGCCCGCGCAGGGCGCCACCAACCAGGTTGACCCCAACGCCCAGGAGCATGTGCTCCTGATCGTCATCGCGTCGGATCCGACGTCGATGGATGACCTGCTGACGGGGCTCCTCGATATCGGAGTCACCGGCGCCACACTCGTTGAAAGCAAAGGGATGGCTGCAGCACTGCGCGAAGAGATGCCGATCTTCGCTGGTCTCGTCGCCCTTCTCCCAAGCTCAACGGGCAGCCGAATGCTCTTCTCCATCACCACACTTGAACAGGCGCGCGAAGTGCTGCACTTCATCGAAACGGAACTTCGAGCGGACATTCGCCCGATCGCTGTGATCACGCCGGTGCTCGGAACTGTGGGTCTCACTCGGTGATCAATCCGAGGCTGAATGTGAAAACGAGCTTCGCATGAGGCTTCTGGTCGGCATCCTGCTGCTGCTGGGGTTGGCGCTTGTTGCAACGAGCCCGACCTTTCTCAAGCTCCGCCGGGCGACGCTCTTTGGAGTGCTCATCAGTGGCGGCTGGCTCGGCGTGCTCGCTGGACTCGCGCTCGGGCCCAACGGAACCAACGTCATCAACCGCGACCTCATCCTCCAGTCGGCTCCCCTCCTGACGATTGGGCTCGGCTGGATCGGCTTGATGGTCGGCTTGCAGCTCCGGTGGGAACTGCTCAAACAATTGCCCGCGTCCATCTTCAGGCTCATGGCGCTGGACACCGTTGTGTCAATCGTTGCGTTTGCGATCCTCGCCACGATCGGGATGCGCATGTGGATTCCTGATGCGTCGTTGGTTGCGATCATCACTCCCGTCGCCCTGCTTGCTGCGTGCGCGATCGGGTGGAACCCGGAGATGCGATCACTCCGCCTGATTCGACCCAGCAATGCCCAGCAGGCGACCATGTTGACCGGCGCTTCAAGCTTGGCTGCCCCCATCGCGATCATCGTGTTCACCATCGGCGCCGGTGTCGTACAGGAAAACGCCGCCAGCGCAGGCAGTTTCAATCTGATCTCCGCAGTTCTCCGCCTGGTCAGCCTGGCGCTGATCGCTGTCATTTTAGGGTTCATCGCGCGGTTTGGCCTTCGCAAAGCGGGAACCAACCGATCCGAACTGCTGGTGATCTTCCTTGGCATAGTTGCGCTCATTGCGGGCGCTGCGACCGAACTGAGGATGTCCCCGTTGTTCTCATCCATGCTGGCCGGCGTGGTCATTGCCAATCTTGCAGGGCGCGAGATGCGCCGGTTCGAACGGTTCGTCCTTGAAGCGGAACACATCGTCGCCACGCTCTTCTGGGTGGTTGCGGGCGCGCTACTCGGTGTGGGAGTCGAACTGAACGTGCTTGGGATCGCGGGGATGTTCGTGCTGGCGCGCGTTGCGATCAAGCCCGTTCTGGTCAAGCGGGAGATGCGCCGACTCGACGAATCGCAAGGAGATGAAGACGCCCAACTGCGCCGATTGGCGCCGATACGCCAAAGCCCGCTTGCGATGATGCTCTGTGTCTCGCTCGTACTCAGCGTGCCTTCCCCGTTCAACCATCGACTCCTCACCGTCATCGCTCTGACCGGTCTTCTCTGTGATTTGATCGGCGTCGTCGGTTCGCTGCGCTCCCCAGCTCCGGCCCCGGCGCCTGACAACGCGCAATCGGAGGACCCCCGATGATCAAATCAATACGACTGCTCGCAGCGTTGTGTGTCATCACCCTCCTGACGATGGCGCTCCAGTGGTGGAGCGGGCGCAGCTCCGTCGAAAGCACCTCGGCGAGCATCGACGCCTTACAGTTAGCCTTTGACCCGCTCCCGTCGGGGCTGATGGGGACGACGGCGTCGCTCGGCCTGCTGCTTTTGGGTGCGTGGCTTCTGGGCCGACTCTTTGACACTATTCGCCTGCCAAAGATTTCGGGATACCTCATCTTCGGTTTGATTCTGGGGCCTGAACTGGTCGGCGTCATCTCCGCGGAACAACTCCCACGCCTGAAGCTCGTCGAAAATCTCGCCATTGCGCTCATCGCGCTGACCGCAGGCGGCGAAATCGAACTCGCCTTCCTGAAACGCGCCGGCAGGCTGATCGCATCGGTCGCAATCTTGCAAGTCGTCATCACTCTGCTGGCCGTGCTCGCGGGCGTCTACGCGATCGGCCCCATGATCGGCCTGACCGGCAGTGCGCGCACGATCACCGCGTTCATTATTGGAGCGGTCGCCACCGCGTCCTCCCCCGCGGTCTTCATCGCCTTGATGAACGAGCTGCACGCCACCGGCGAAAAAGTCGCAGCAGCGCTCTCGATCATGGTCGTCAAAGATCTCTTTTTGGTCGTCCTCTTCTCCATCGTCCTCGCGTTTTCAACGGCGTCTCTGCGCAACTCATCCATCGCGCCTGTTGATGACCCCGCAGGCGCCCAGAGCTTGGTCGAGACGGCGCCGACTGCGCCAGCCGACACCGCTGACGCTGTGCTCACTGATACCCAAATGCCGAAAGAGTCGCTCGCCAAAGGGCTCTCCGAACATCTGCTCGGCTCGCTGCTCGCTGGGATTCTCTTTGGCGTCTTCTTCGCGTGGTACATGCACGCCGTCAAGGAGCATCTGGCGATCTTCATCGTGTGCGGCTGCCTGAGCATCGCGCTGGTGAGCGATCTGCTCCAGCTCGAAGCGCTCATCGTCGCCCTCGTGGCCGGCCTGCTCATGCGAAACGTGTGGAAAGAACGCGTCGGCATGTTCTTCCACACGCTCGAGGACCTCAGCCTGCCCGTCTATTGTGTTTTCTTCGCAGTCGCGGGCGCCAAACTCGACCTCGGCGCGATCACCACACTTTGGCCCGCCGCACTGGCGATTGTTTTCCTCCGCGCGGGCGCCCTCTGGACCTCGACGAAGCTGGGCTGCTGGATCGCGGGGGAAGGCGCCCCCGCCAAGCAGTGGATGTGGGTGTCATTCTTGCCTCAAGCGGGGGTGGCGATCGCCCTTATTTCGATTGCTGCAGACGCCTTTGCGGAGTACGAGTTCGCTGCGGTGCTCTATTCACTCGCGCTGGCGAGCGTCGCCATCCACGAGATCGTCGGCCCAATCATCCTCAAAATCGGCCTGAAAAAGCTTGCTGAACCTGCTTCCTGAGCCTCTTTTTCAAGGGCGAGATCATCATGTTGCAACGTCCAAATACCGCTGCCACTGGATTCTTGCTTCCATGTCCAGACTTCGGCTGAGCAGGGCGACCCATTGGACCGATAGATACAGGTCCACACACTCAAGAAACACTTCTTGAACAGCGTGATAGTCCGAAACACCACTCCACATGTGTTCTAACTCGCAGGCTCGATCATGGAACTTTCCCCCTTGTTGTTGATGATGGCCGCTGTCTTCGCTCCCGCGGTGATGGGCGTCGTCTCGATGTTCGTTCCAAAGGATGTGACCGGCGCCCGAACGCTCACCGCGCTGGCTGGCCCCGCCGTCAGCGTCGCTGCGCTGCTCAGCTTCCTCTCCATGCACAGCGCAGGCAGCGTCGATCCCGCAGCGATGACGCTCGCCTTTGCCCCCAGCTTCCACCTCGATCTGATCTTCAATCCCGACGGCTTAGGAATGTTCTTCGCACTCCTCGTCGCAGGAGTCGGCTGCCTGATCGTCCTCTACGCACGCGCCTACTTTGGACGAGATGACGAGAGCCTCTTCCGCTTCTTCCCCACGCTTGGGCTTTTCGCCACCGCAATGCTCGGCCTCGTCCTCAGCGACAACATGCTCGCGATGTTCCTCTTCTGGGAACTCACCAGCGTCAGCTCGTTCCTCCTCATCGGCTGGGACCGCGACAACGTCAAAGCCTCCCGACTCGCAGTCCAGGCGTTTGCCACCACCGGGCTCGGCGGGCTCGCTCTCCTGGGAGGCGTCATCCTCTTTGCACAGGCAACGGGCGAATGGACCTTCACCGGCGCCGTCGCTGCGATGACCGACCACACCACCGCACTCCCCATGGCATCGATGCTCCCATGGGCGTTTATCCTTATGTTTATAGGAGGAGCGACCAAATCGGCACAGTGGCCCTTCCACTATTGGCTCCCCGGCGCGATGATGGCGCCCACCCCCGTCTCCACCTACCTGCACTCCGCAACGATGGTCAAGGCCGGCGTCTACCTCTTCGGCCGCTTGCTCCCCGCATTCATGGGAGTCGAATTCTGGACGGTCACACTGATCACCTTTGGCGCGATCACCATGCTGTTGGGCGGCTACTTCGCGTTCCGATCTTGCGAACTGAAAAAGATTTTCGCCTACACCACCGTCAGCCAGCTCGGCCTGTTCACCTGCATGTACGGGCTTGGGTCATTGCATATTCACGACGAACAGAACCTCATCTGGCCCATCACGCAGATTCTCAACCACGCGCTCTACAAGGCTCCGTTGTTCCTCATGGCTGGCGCGATCGCACACGCGGTAGGCCGAAAAGAACTTGGAGATTTGCGAGGGCTGCTCCGCACGCATCCATTGCTCGCATGGATCACGCTCATCGCTGCCTACGCATTGGCCGGAGGCCCATTCACGCTTTCATTTACCGCAAAAGAAGCGTTCCTCTACCAAGTGTTTCACGCGATCGAGTGGAATGAGTGGATGTGGATCGTCGCGGGCATGACCGTCTTGACCGCGATGTTCAACGTCGCAATCTTCATCCGTTTCCTGACCACGTTCCTCGCCCGCCCCGACGAAGACCCATATCGAATCAACAGTGAAGAGCACCATGCCAAGGACAACTGGGCCATCTGGCTCTGGGCGCCTGCTGCGATCCTGCTCACCGGGCAACTCGTTGGAGGCATCGCGCCCGCCGTGTTCGAGCGCCTCATCACGCCCATCGAAACGCATCGGCTCTATTGGGATTCGCTCCCGACGGTCTTTGAAGCGTTCGCACATCCATCCGTGCCATTGGGCATGTCCGCGGTCGCGATCCTCTTAGGCATCATGCTCGGCGTGTCCCGCCTCGGACGCAAACCCGTTGTCGACCCGCACAACCGATTGTTCCCCGCTGCAGTCAGCTTCTTGGGACGAACCGGCTGGGGAGTTTTCGCACGGATTCAAACCGGAAACATCAGGCATTACATCTATTTCCTGCTGACCGCGTTCCTGCTCGGGCTCATCACCGCAGCCTTTACAGACCCGGCGTATCTGCACTTGCCCAAGATGGCCTCCCTCTGGGGCGCCTCTCCCGGCTTCATTCTCGCAGCATTGTGCCTGACAACGTTGGCATGCGTCACCTCGATTTCGTTGCCGTTATTCAAGAGCCGAATCACGCGTGTGATGATTCTTGGCGCCGTGGGCATGAGCGTGACCGGGCTCTACCTGCTCTACCAGGCGCCCGACCTCGCACTCACACAACTCATGTTTGAAATCATCTCGGTGATTCTCTTCCTGCTCGTCCTGCGCATGCTTCCCGAGGAGCCACCCAAAGTGCGCATCAGCGGCGAAGCAGGCCGAGCGGTCTTCAGCGCGATGATCGGCCTTGCGATCGGCTGGATGGTTCTCCAGGCGGGCAGTTTCGTCGACGGGCAAGGCGCCACCGGCAAACTCGGCGAGTGGTTCCTCACCAACTCCAACCACGGCTCCGCAATGACCGGCGGTCGAGGGGGCGGCGGCAACAACTCCGTCAACGTCATCCTCGTTGACTTCCGCGGCTACGACACGCTCGGCGAAATCACCGTCCTGTCAATCGCCGCGATGGGCATCTTCGCCTTGATCTCTGCAGCCCCTCGCCCGCGAAGCGCAGCCTCCCATGTGATCAATCCAGCTCGACTGAGCACTTCCTTATTCAGAACTTCGATGAGGCTGATCCTGCCGTTGAGTTTGATGTTCGCTGCATACATGTTCTTCAAGGGGCACAACGAACCGGGCGGTGGATTCATCGCGGGATTGGTCGCCGCCGTCGCGCTGGCGGTCTATCGAATGGCTAAAGGCCCCGACGCACTCAAACAACTCCTGCCCATCAAACCGGGCATGCTCGCAGCAGTGGGCCTCGCAATCGCGCTCACCACCGCGCTCGTCCCGCTCGCTTTTGGAATGCCGATTTTGACTTCACACACCGGCATGATCCCGCTCGCCGGGGCCGACCCGTACCACTATTCCACGGTGGTGTTCTTTGACCTGGGCGTCTTGATCGTCGTCGTCGCAGTCAGCGTCGGCGTCATCAATCGCCTGACGGAGGAACTCGAATAATGACACTGCTGCTTTCAATCTGTGTCGCCGTGATCTTCGGCGTCGGCGTCTATCTGCTGCTGGGCCGGGAGCTCAAGGGGATGGCTATGGGCCTCTTCCTGCTTTCGCACGGCGCCAACCTCGGCATCCTCGCCATGAGCGGGCAGCCACTGCGCACCACAAGCGCCGGCGTCACGCAGCTCGGCCCGCCGATCCTCGGTCAGCCAGCGCCTCCCGTCGATCCTCTCCCCCAAGCGCTCATTCTTACCTCCATCGTCATCAGCTTTGCTGTCACCGCGTTTCTCTTGACGCTGCTGGTGGCGACGTACCGCCGAGTCAACCATCTCGTCGCTGACGAACTCGCCAACGACGATCGCCCCACCGTTCTCACCACGCTCTAACTTCACTTCGGAGGCGCCCATGCAAGGCTCCAACTGGATCATCCTGCTCATCGCGATTCCCATGGCCGCCGCCATCGCGACGACCATGTTTCGCGGCTGGACACCAGCCCAGCGCGTCGTCACGGTGCTGTCGCTGCTGTCGAGCTTCGTGATGTCGATCATCTTCCTGAGCATGCTCGATCACGGCAGACTGCTCGTCTCGCAGGCGGGCGCATGGCCAGCGCCGTTCGGCATCTCGATTGTCTTTGACCAACTCAGCGGACTGCTGCTCGCGTCATCGTCCTTCGTCGCGCTTTGCATCTATATCTACGGGCTTTCTTCGCCTGAGCAGGAGCAAGGGCGAGGCTGGTTCCACCCACTCTTCAACCTCTTGATGATGGGCGTCAACTTCAGCTTCCTCACGGGCGATCTCTTCAACCTCTTCGTCGCCTTCGAGATCATGCTGATGGCAAGCTACGCCATGATGGCGCTGGAAGGCACGAAGCGACAACTCTCACAAACATACAAGTACGTCCTGCTCAACCTCATCGGCTCGACGTTTTTCGTGCTGGGAGCCGCGATCATTTACGGCATGACCGGCACGCTCAACTACGCCGACCTTGCGGTGCGCGTCTCCGAATCAACCATGGCGGGCGGCACTCCCCTCCCACCCGGCTTCGGCGTCGTCGCGCTGCTTCTCCTCTTTGTCTTCGCGCTCAAAGCCGCACTCTTCCCGCTGTGGTTCTGGCTCCCCGACACCTACCACACCTGTTCCATCAGCGTCGCCGCGATCTTCAGCGCCCTGCTCACCAAAGTCGGCATCTACGCGATGATCCGCCTGTGCCCGATGATTCTCGCCGCCCCCAACATCCGTGACTCGGGATCAATCATCATGATCCTCCCGATCGCAGCCGGGCTCACCATGCTGCTCGGCGGGTTCGCCGCTCTCGCAATGCGCGAAGTTCGGCGAGTTCTTGCGATGCTTCTCATCAGCCACATCGGATATATGGCGTTTGGTCTCGCGATCATGACGCCCGCGTCGCTGTCAGGCGCCGTCTATTACATGATGCAGCACATGATCGTCATGGCGGCGCTCTTCCTTGGTTGCGGCTTGATCGAGCGATACCAAAACAGCAGCGACCTCGCAGAAACGGGCGGCTTGCAACGGCAGGCGCCTTGGCTCAGCGCGTTCTTCTTCATCTCCGCGATCAGCCTGATCGGCGTCCCCCCGATGTCCGGATTTTTCGGCAAGTTCATCCTGCTCAATGAAGGGTTCCGCCTGGCTGGTCAGGGCTATTGGGTGTTGTCCGTCATCGGACTGATCACCGGATTCTTTACGCTCTTGGCGCTGGGCAAAGTGTGGGCGCGCGTCTTCTGGGGGCCGTTGCGTGAAGCCGCTGCTGAAAAAGTTCAACAGGAAACCTCGCGATTTGCGCTCGCACCGATGTATGTTGCACTGGCGCTGCTGGTGGCTGGAGCGCTCACGCTCGGGCTCGGAGCTGAGGCTGTCCAGCGACACACCACCGCTGCGACTTTCGAACTCAACGAGCCTCGCATCTATGTTGCGTCGGTGCTGGGGCCGGGCAGTTGGCCCGTGCCAATGGCTGAAGTAGAGCAGGAACATGCCGAGTTGCTCACGCAGGTTGACGACGTGACCACCGAAGCGACGACATTGGAAGGAGGCCACTGATGCATCGTTTTATGCTGAATCTTGGACTGGCGATTGTCTGGATGGCGCTCACCGCCTCGGTGACGGAGTGGAACTTCCTCGCTGGCTTCTTCGTCGGCGCCATGATTATCAGTGTCTATTCCCGCGCCGTCGGCGACACGCCCTACCTCGGTCGAGGCGCCCTGCTCATGCGCTGCCTTGGAAAATATTTCATGATGATGTTCCACGCCAACTTCCAGGTCGCGTGGGAAGTGCTGACGCCCAAAATGCACCAGACTCCCAGAATCATTCGCTACCCCGTCGGCGATCTGTCCGACGCCCATCGAACCGCGCTGGCAAGCGCCATCACACTCACGCCCGGCACACTCGTCATTGATGTCAGCCCCGGCGACTCCTGGCTCTACGTCCATTGCATGTATGCAAAGGACCGAGACATGGCGATCCGGGAACTGGACGAAGTCGCTGCTCTCGTAGAACAGGGGTTGTTCGCATGATCCATTCACTTCTCACTCTTCCGATGATGGTTCTCGCTTCCGCTGAGCCTGCTGCCAAAGCTGCGACTGATGTCGCAACCGACGCAGCGGTCCATACGCAGACTCTCCTCGAAACTGCTGCAGAGAGCACGCTTTTCTTCGTCGTCGATCTCGGCATCATCGCGCTCTCCATCGCATTTATGATGTGCCTGGGTCGGCTGCTGCGAGGCCCAACGCTCGCTGATCGCGGCCTCGCCAGCGACACCATCTCCATGCAAGTGGTCGGCATCGCCATTCTCCTCACCATCCGAATGCGCACACTCATGTTCTTCGACGCTGTGTTGATCATCTCCATTCTCGGATTCGCATCGACACTGGCCTTTTCCCAGTTCATCGCACGGAGGCGAGCGGTATGACCATTCTCGACGATCTCACATTTCGCGCCGCGCTCGATTTCATCTCTGCGATCTTCTTGCTCGGCGGCGTCTTCTTCATGTTCGTCGGCGCCCTCGGTGTCGTGCGCCTGCCTGACGCCTACCACCGCATCCACGCTGCAAGTATCTGCGTCACGCTCGGCCTCAGCGCGATGCTCATCGCTGCATGCTTCCATCTCGGTGCAGCGTCGATCCTGATGAAATCGCTTATCACGATCGCATTCATCTTTGTCGCCACGCCCATCGGCAGTCACATGCTCTCCAAAGCGGCCCACGACACCAACCTCGATCAGTGGGATCACACGCTCAGTGACGAGTTTGCTGAGGACAAAGCGAAGTATGGCTGGATGGAGGATGAATTCGCTGAAGACATCGACGAATCCTCAGAGCCCGGCGTCTCCGATCCAACAGGCGACGAGCAATCCTCCAATCCCGCCAACGGTCAGTTTGCCGCCTGAAATCGGCATAATCGGCTCAACCTGACCTCCGTATCTGATAGACTGCCCAGCGACGGGCGGCATGTGCTCCCGCATCCCACCGGGGCAACAAGTCAGATAGGAGATCACCTGTGAAAACTCGAACCACGTTCGGTTTGGCTGTCCTTCTCGGCGTTTCACTCAGCGTCAACGCCTGCACCAACGACGCAAGCTCTCGATCCTCAGCGTCGGATCGGTCATCGACCTCAAGACACGCCATGTCAGGCGCCCACCGCAGAGGAACCAACGCGATGTCCAAGACCACTCTTGCCTCCCTCCAGCGGGACGCCGCTCGCTTTGGCGACCTCATCACCATCCCCGTCTTTGAAAAATCGTCCCGCAAGGTCATCGCCACTGTCGACGACGCGATCGAAGACGCCAACACCGAGCTCGACAAGGTTGCAGCGCAGCAGCCATCCGCCGCAACGTTTGAATCCACCGTCGTCGCGCTCGACCACATCCTCTACCCCGTCATCACCGCGACCAATCGCCTCTTCCTTATCAAGGAAACCAGCACCGAAGCAGCCATCCGCAAGACCGCGACCGAGCAGGTCCAGCGACTGCAGGACTGGTTCACCGAAACGCAGTACCGCGAAGATGTCTACAAAGCGTGCCAGGCGTTTGAACAGGCGTACAACGATGGTCGCCGACCCCGCCTCTATGGTGAAGACCTCAAACTCTTCACCGAAACGATGCGGGACTACCGCCGAGCCGGGCTGAATCTCGACGCCGTGACGCGCGCCCAAGTTGAATCTCTGCAAAAACAACTGACCGCGCTCGCAACCTCGTTCGACACCAACGTCACCAACGCCGACGTCACCGTGTATTACACCTTGGAAGAACTCGCAGGCGCCCCCGAATTTCTCATCGCCCGCGCCAAGGACCAGGGCAAAGTCGAAGACGGCGTCCAGCTCTACGGCATAAAAGCGACAGTCACGCCACAGTTCATCACCGGGATGCAAAATCTCAAAAGTGAAGCCGCCCGCAAACGCCTGAAAATCGCTCGATATTCCACCGCGCAGGAGCAGAACACCGCACTGCTCAACGAACTCATCCGTGTGCGCGACCAGATCGCCCACCTGCTCAGCTACGACTCGTGGGATGACTACAAAATCGAACCCAAGATGGCCAAGACCGGCGCCCGCGCCCTCGCCTTCCTCACCGATCTCAAGGACGGGCTCGAGCCCAAGTTCCGCAGCGAGATTGCCGAGTTCGCCGCCCTCAAACGCGCCGAAACCGGCGACCCCAACGCCACCATCAATCTGTGGGACTGGCGCTACTACGAGAACCAACTGAAAAAACAGAAGTACCAGATCGACACCGAAGCCCTCCGCGTCTACTTCCCCCTCGACCGCACACTCGAAGGAATGTTCGATGTGTACGAACAGATCTTCAGTATCCGCATCGACGAGCTCAAGGCGCCTTGGACGTGGTACGACGGCGTCACGCTCCACGCGGTCAGCGACGCAAGCACCGGCGAGCCGCTCGGCCTCTTCTACCTCGACCTCTTCCCGCGTGAAGGGAAATACAACCACTTCGCACAGTTCGACATCATCGGCGGCAAACAACTCGCCAACGGCCAATACCAACGACCCGTCTGCGCCCTCGTCTGCAACTTCACGCCCGGTCGCGGCGACATCCCCTCACTCATGTCCCACGATGAAGTCGAAACACTCTTCCACGAGTTCGGCCATGCGATGCACACCATCCTGACGCGCGCCCGCTACAGCCGATTCGCCGGCACCAACGTCCCGCGAGACTTCGTCGAGGCGCCATCGCAGATGCTCGAAGCGTGGGCGTGGGACACCGACGTGCTCAACCGCTTCGCCGCCGACTACCGCGACCCATCCAAGAAGATCGACGCCGGCACGCTTGCCCGCATGAAGGAAGCCAAGCTCGCGACCGTCGCGACGCTCTACCGCAGGCAGCTCGCTTTCGGCTTTGCCGATCTGCGGATGCACGAATCTGGGGAATACAAGGATTCGCAGCAGGTCATGAACGACGCGCTGGCCGACGTCTTCTTCCCGGCGCCTGCCGGAACGAACATGGCTGCCTACTGGGGGCACCTCACCGGCTACGACGCGGGGTATTACGGCTACGCATGGGCCGACTCCATCGCTGCTGATCTTGCGACGGCGTTCGAACAATCGCCCGACGGCTTCCTGTCCACCGACATTGGTCGGCGACTCCGCGACGAAATCTATGCAACAGGTGGCGGCCGTGATGTCGAAAAATCCATCCGCGCTTTTCTTGGCCGAGAGCGATCAATCAAGCCGTTCCTCAAGCAACTGGGCATCGCTGAGCCGGAGACTGTTTCGCAGAAGTGACATATTGACACTGGACTAAGAAATTTTCATGCTACAACTTGCTTCAGTTATTGAATTACTGCTCCTTCCATATGGCTTGTTTGGGGGCGCATTCCTCGGATGGTGTCTGGGGAGTCGTTGCAAGTATTCACGCACTCGGATGTTCGTTGTACTAACGTGTTTGTCTGCCGTAGCAGCAATCCAAATGCCTGGAT
>CAYMQF010000024.1:10423-22012 GCA_964392425.1 uncultured Phycisphaeraceae bacterium | reverse complement strand
GAAACGATCCCGTTGCGACATTCAGCCGAGGAATGACGCAGCGTGTGTCGATCGCCCGGGCGCTCGTTCACGAGCCAGAGCTACTGCTCGCCGACGAACCTTTCACCGGGCTCGACGCGCCATCGGTTCGGTCGATTGAGTCAATCTTGTCCGGCTTGCACGCATCAGGAAAAACGATTGTTCTTGCCAACCATGACATTGAGCAAAGCCTTGGGTTGGCCAACTGGGTGCTGGCGCTGCGGAGCGGCCGCCTGGTCCTCGACGCCGACGCCGACGCCTCGGAGTGCAGTGACGCTGACGCACTTCTGGAGGCGATCCGGTCGTGAACACAACGATCCGACAAATCGGCGTCCTTCTCATGAAAGACGTGCGCATCGAGGCGCGCGCCAAGCAAACCATCGGCCTGGTCGTAATCCTCGGCGTGCTCATCGTCGTCGTCCTCGGGCTGGGGCTCGGGGAAAGCACTGCGGCCCGCGCTGGCTTTTCAGCGACGAGCGTGTTGTGGGTCGCCTACCTTTTCGGCGGCACGCTCTGCTTTGAAAAAACAATGGAAATAGAGCGAACCGATGACGCGCTGGCGGGATTATTGCTCGCTCCCATCGATCGCGGCGTCATCTACCTCGCAAAACTGCTGGCCAACCTGTTGCTCATGGCGACGCTCAGTCTCGTCATCACACCGCTCGCCATCGTGCTCTTCCGGTTCAATCTCGGCATGCCAATATGGGAGTTCGCACTGGTCATCGGCCTGGGGCTCATCGGCTTTGCAATCGTCGGCACTCTCTTTGCAGCAGTCGTCAGTTCGTCGCGACTGCGAGGCGGCCTGCTCGCAATGGTGGTCTTCCCACTCACGCTCCCCGTCGTCATCATCACGACACAGTTGCTTCGCGCGCGCCTTGCTGAAGGTGGATCGATCGATCTTAACGGCGTCGCCATGCTCGTTCTCTTTGATGTCATTTTTCTCGTTGTAAGTTGGATGGTCTTCGATCTGGTCCTCGAGCCGTAAGGAGCTGACCATGGAGTTGAAACGTATTGCCACCCCCGCCTATTGGACGATCACCGCAGCGCTCTTTCTGATCGGGTTGGCGCTGGTCGCCTTTTATGCGCCCGTTGAGTCGAGCATGGGCGTCGTGCAGAAGATTTTCTACATCCATCTGCCCACCGCGATATGCATGTTTCTCGCTGCGTTGACGGTATTCATCGCGAGCATTGGCTACCTGCTCAAACGATCGCTTTGGTGGGACGATCTCGCAGCAGCAGCAGGCGCTGTCACCGCGCTCTTGGCGACCATCGTCTTGCTCACCGGCATGACATGGGGCCGCAGCGCCTGGGGCGCCTGGTGGAGTTGGACCCCGCGCCTGACTTTCAGCCTCGTGCTCTGGCTCCTCTACATCGTGTACGTCCTGATCCGCCCGTCGATTGACTCCCCCCAAAGACGCGCGCTCATCTGCGCTGTCTACGGTCTTGCTGCGTTTCTCGATGTGCCGTTGGTCTATCTCTCTACGAAACTCATGCCCGACATCCACCCCGCGAGCATCACACTCGAACCAGCCATGCAGCGAACCTTGCTCTTCTGGTTCGCCCCCATGCTCATGCTCACCGTCGGCATGATCCGCGCTCGCTTCGTCCTGAACCGCGCCTCCCATCGCCCGCGCTACGTCGACGAAGAAGTCATGCTCGACCCACCTGCCAGAGCCTTGGAAGGAGGCACATCATGACCGGTGAGCAGTATGTATTCCTGGCCTACTCCCTCGCACTCGCGCTGCTGGGTGGCTACTCCATCTCACTGTTGATTCACTCCCGTCGCCTTGCTGCGCAAGAGCGGGAGATCAACGCCAGCAGAACAAACGATTCCTAGCTCAAGAATTTACAAGGAGCTTTCCATGCTTTCGTTCAGAATATTCGTGATTGCAACGACATCGCTCACAGTTGCGCTCGGCGTCGCAAACGCAGATCCCCCGCGCGTTCCTTCCGGGCACCCTGAAGTTTCAACACCAACCACACCGCCCGGCCATCCCGCAAACGCGCCCACGCCGGTGCTTCCCGACGCGCTCGCAGACGCACCCCAGGCCCAGCCAGCTGATGTCACCAGTCCCGCGACGATTGTGACAGCCTACTACGACTCGATCTCCGGCCCGCGCGGACAGGCTCGCAACTGGGATCGCTTCCGTTCCCTCTTCGTGCCCGGCGCCGTCTTCTCGACACCCCGCATGATCAACGGCTCACGAACCGTCACCTCAATCACCGTGGCGCGTTTCGTCACATCCAACGACCGCTACTTTGAAAAGGGCGGATACTTCGAGACCCCGATCGGACTGCGCACCACACAGTTCGGCTCCGTCGCACAAGTCTTCAGCGCCTACGAAGCCCGTAGAGGAGATGCCCAATCCTCGCCCTACCTTCGAGGCGTCAACGGTTTCCAACTCATCAACGACGGCAAGCGTTGGTGGATCGTCAATGTTGTCTGGGATATTGAACGCGCCGATGGATCAACAATCTCACCAGACATGATCGACCGTGCGGACGCCGGATAAATCTCGTTCTGCTGTTCCCTTTCTTCCACTCCTTCTAGATGGGTTCACACTCATGCCGGAGATCTCCCACAAACAACTTGGCAAACGCCGTGCACCCGCGTTAGCGCGCTTCGGGGGGAATCTCATCGGCGTGGCATTTTTCGCGCTCGGGGTGTACTTCGTCTTTGGCGAACCTGCCTTCCAGCAGCCTTCCGCAGCGACACCCGCGTTTGATATTTCTGAGATCGATCCTTCACCGCGACGAACCATTCTCGGCGATCCTCCGATGGTCACGATCGACGGTTACGAACAGCGGTGCAACTCCTGTCACAAACTCTTCAAGACGGTCCTCGACCCGAATCGCACACGCGAGCGAACGCAGCATCTCGACTTCACGCTCGAGCACGGCATGAACGATTATTGCTTCAATTGTCATGACGTCGACAACCGAGAAAGATTGGTGTTGCACGACAATTCAACCGTCGGATTCACCGACGTTGCTCTGCTCTGCGCGCAGTGTCACGGGCCCGTCTATCGCGACTGGGACAACGGCGTGCACGGCAAGACACTTGGCGCCTGGAGCCCTGAAGTAGGCATCCAACACAAGCTCACATGCACCAACTGCCACGACCCGCACTCCCCGGCCTACCCACCCATCAAGCCACTGCCCGGCCCAAACACATTGCGCATGGGCAACCCTGACAGTGCGGTTCACGAAGAAATCGGAGAGGAGCGAAATGTCCTTCTGCGATGGACAAGAGAAGCCGAACGTCACTCGCGCCAGCAAGCGGAGCAGGATGTCTCGCCGAAGCACTCGCCTGAGTCTCCGGAACATCCAGAAAAAGAAGAGGCGCCCTGATGTCTCTACGAATCTACGAAGGCAATGGCGCGCTCGGCTCGAACTCCAACGGGCAACATCCCAAAGGTATGCGCCGGGGAATGACACGCCGATCGTTCCTCCGCCGGACCGCAGGCGTCACCGGCGGCCTCGCTGCAATCGCAGGCGCCCTCTCACCACTCCGCGACCTGACTGATGTCGATATGAACTCCTTCTCTATCGATAAGTTTCTTCAAAAACACTACAAAGAGATGTCCCCTGAAGACATGGATCGAGCGCTCGCGCGCATATCCGCCGAAGTCGAGCAGCGCTACGACGTTCGCCCTCACTTGCGCGACGTCAAACCGATGGATGGCGTCGAGTTTGTCTACGCCCTGAACCTGAGTCGATGCATTGGTTGCCGTAAGTGCGTCCATGCCTGCGTTGAGGAGAACAACCAGAGCCGCGATCCCGAGCTTCAATACATCCGTGTGATCGAAATGCCGCGAGGCACCACCGACATCGAGCAAGGCGATCACCATTACGACCGCCCAACCGTCCCCGACGAAAACCACTACTACTTGCCGGTGCAGTGCCACCAGTGCGCCAACCCGCCATGCGTGAAGGTCTGCCCGGTCGAAGCAACATGGGCGGAGCCTGACGGGATCGTCGTGATCGACTACGACTGGTGCATCGGCTGCCGATACTGCGAAGCTGCGTGTCCCTACTGGGCTCGCCGATTCAACTTCGCCGAGCCTTCTATTCCCAAAGAAAAACTCAATCCCAACATGTCCTACCTCTCCAATCGCCCGCGACCCAAAGGCGTTATGGAGAAATGCCACTTCTGCCTGCACCGAACACGGCAAGGCCAGATGCCCGCATGCCTGGAAGTCTGCCCCACTGGAGCGCGTAAGTTCGGCAACGTGCTGGATCCCGACAGTGAAGTTTCTGAAGTTCTCAAAACAAAACGCATCTTCGTCCTCAAAGAAGAGGTCGGCACGCTCCCTCGATTTTTCTATTACTTCGACGAACGCGACCCACTCATCACCGCCAAGCAAATGCCAGGCCCCACGAGCGGAGGTGACGAATGATCGCCTACATCACCTTCCTACGCCGATGTTTCGCGCTCTCCTTTGTCGGGGACTGGCGATATTACACATGGATGTTTGTTCTGACGGTCCTCGCGCTCGTCGGCCTCAACGCCTACGCCCAGCAGTTTGTCAGCGGGCTGGTCACCACCGGAATGACCGACCAAGTGTCATGGGGGCTGTACATCGCCAACTTCACCTATCTCGTGGGCGTGGCCGCTGCCGCCGTGATGCTCGTCATCCCCGTCTACGTCTACGGAGTCAAAGAGCTGCACGATCTTGTCATCTTTGGTGAACTCCTTGCCGTCGCTGCGATCATTATGTGCCTGCTCTTTGTCACGGTGGATCTGGGCCGGCCCGACCGTTTCATGCACCTGTTGCTCCGCTTCAACTGGCCGATTTCGATGCTGACGTGGGATGTCATCGCCCTCAACGGCTACCTGCTCCTCAACATGCACATTTGCGGCTATCTCATCTACTGCGCGTACCGCCGACGGGCGCCGAGCAAGTTGTTCTACATTCCGTTCGTATTCATCGCGATCGTCTGGGCAATCAGCATTCACACGGTCACCGCGTTTCTTTATTCCGGTCTTGGCGGGCGCCCCTTCTGGAACAGCGCCGTCATCGCGCCGCGCTTCCTTGCCTCAGCATTTGCTGCGGGGCCTGCGATCATCATCCTCACACTGCAGGTCATTCGCTACGCCACCGGCTACCCCGTCCCCGAACGGGCGCTGCAACTGCTCCGATCGATCGTCACCATCGCGCTGAGCATCAACATGTTCCTGCTCGGTTCAGAGCTTTTCACCGAGTTCTACACACAGTCGGCGCATGTCGTCTCTGCTCAGTATCTCTTCTTCGGGCTAGATGGGTACCACGCGCTGGTTCCCTGGATATGGACCGCTGTCGCGCTCAACTCATTGGCGCTCACCGTCTTGCTCTCGCCGCTGCGTAAACTTCGGTGGGTTCTCAACGGCGCCTGCGTCGCAATGATCATTGGCATCTGGATCGAAAAAGGCATGGGGCTCATCATCCCTGCCTTTATCCCCACCCCGCTGGGCGAGATCGTCGAATACACCCCAACGCTCAACGAGATCAAAGTGTGCGTCGGGATTTGGGCCATCGGGTTGCTGCTGTACACCATCTTCGTGCGAATCACGGTGCCGGTGCTGCAAGGCCAGCTCACTTACGATTCCAAAGAATTACTGACTGCCATAAATCTCAACCCCGAGGCAAGCTGAAAGGAACGCCGCCAGTGGGACAGAAACTGACAGCTCAAGATGGGAAGATCGCACTGCGAGACCATGTGGCGCTCAAAGCCGCCGCTGCTCACGAGCGATTGGCAATGCTCATCGGCGACGATGCGATCTGGCGCCTGCTCAACGACGACGCAGTGGTGCGCTACCCCGTCGGCGTTCGGTTCGACGATGAGCCGCTTGATCCAGGCGAGTTTGCCGTTCCATCTGCACTTGGTGAACACCCATCGCAAGGGTTCTGCCTCTTCATCCATCCGCGCTTCGAGCATCGACCCGAGACATGGCCTCTCATCGCCGGGTACTACATCCCGTCGATCAACTACGGTGAAATTGCAACCGAAGAGGACGCTGAACTCTTTGGCGCCGTTCTGGTCGGCATGAACACCGAGGAGTATTACTCCGCACTGTGCGCCATCGCCGATGAAGTTGCTCCCTAGTTTATTCGCGCCCGGTTTCTTCTGACCCTGCCCTCCACACGAAAACGCCGTCGACATGCGCTGTGACCTTCTTCAGCAGCACGACGACGGCGCGAGATTCGAGAGTCAGATTCAGCCCGTCCTTCCCTTTGAAAAAACGAGCACTCTCACCGAAGCAAGCATCACGGGCAGGCGCCCCAGTTGGCAAGCAGGTTGGCAAGATCGGAAGCGTTGACCAAGCCGTCACCATTGAGATCACCACTGCTCGGCGTGGCGCCCCAGTTGGCAAGCAAATTCGCAAGATCGGACGCATTGACCACGCCGTCTCCAGACAAATCTGCAGGGCAGAACAAGTTTGCCTGTCCACTGATGAGCGCGAGGTCCGTCGAGTCAATCACGCCGTCGCCATTGATGTCACCCATGCACCAGCCGCCCGTCATGCCGAGATTCCCCTGCGCGATCGCAAGGTCGACGCTGTCCCGCACACCGTCCAGATTCACATCTCCTACGACGGTTTTCAAGATGCCTTCCACCAACACCCGCACATCAGCAAGATTGATGAGCAGGTCACCATTCATGTCCGCAGATAGATCCAGCACATGCGACGATGGGATCGTCAGCCCCGGGTTGGCCAGGTCAGGGACCTGAATGATCTTTGCTGCGTCCGCGGTGTTGGCGAAGTTTCCAAAGTTCATATAGACATAATCAATGTCGTAACAATCAACGATTCCGTCGGCGCCTGCCCCCAGCGAATTGCTCGGAACATAGTTGGGAAGATTGTTGAAGGTCGCGTTGGTGATGTCGCCTCGCGAATCACCAGGCAGATACGACGAAGGGCCGCCCGTTGGGTCGGTCGCAAGGGTCGTCGCAAAGAAGTTGCTGGACCCTGCGGCGAAGGGAAGAAGTGCAAACGCTTGATCAACGAGCGTGTATCCGAGTTGTCGGTCCAGCACTCCACTGACTGCGTTGATCGCCAAACCGTCCGCCCAATAGCGGATGTCGTTGCTGTCGAAGACGCCATCTGCGGTGTAGTCCCCGAGCACTTCGATAATCGCGTTGGTCCCAGGCGCCCACGGAGTTCCATCGCCGAGCCGATGGTTCCACGCTCCGAGCATGGCGTCGACATCCGCAACCGTGCGCTGGCCGTCGCCGTCAAAGTCGCCCGCGATCTTGTTGCGAGCGGAAAGGGTCGAACCGTACAGAACCGCTGTCCCTGCCTGATCGACATAGTTGGACCCGTTGAGCACGCCATCCCCGTAGGTGGCGCCTCCGGCCAACTGCGTCCGCGTCGGAACGAGCCCGGCAGAAGTCGTGTTGAACGAAGCGTAGACCGGAAGATTGAAGATGTTGCTGGGATCGTTGAGCGTGAAACTCTGGAGGAACGGGTTGAGAACCGGATTAGGTGTCAAAGAGCAAGGCGGGTCAGGCGTAAACTGAGCTGCTGCGACCAAGACGAACTGCGTTGCAAGAAACTCACCGGGTGAAAAAAGCGTTGCATTCGCACCAGGCGCCGTCTTCACCGCGGTGACCGATCGCGTGATGTTGTTCATGTAGGCGGATGCCTGCGGATTCCGCATCAGCTGGAGAGGGCTCGGGTTGGGGCCAACTTCTGCGGGGTCCCATCCCCACCCGCCTAGTGCTGCTGACGCGCTTCGCGGATCACCGATGGTCGCGATCGTAGCCGGACCGATGATGGTGTACCCCTCGGTGTTGTTGTTGAGAACATTGGCGAGTGTGGGACGGGCAAACGCCACTCCACCCTTCAGATCGTTCTGAACAGCGAGCAGTTCGAGTTTGCCGTTGGTCAGCCATGCTTTGGAGACGCCTCGCTCTGCGCCGGTGTGCCCGATCGCCAGCCGACTGTTGATGACGGTCGCCTCCATCCGTGATGAACCACCTTTGTTTGAAGGTTGATAGTTGGCGCCAAGCAGATCGTTGGCGCTGCTGACGGTGCGGGCTCCGACGTTTTCGCCAACTCCCCACGACGGATCAAGGCACACGCCGTTCATAAAGGCGTTGCGCGTCCCGGAACCGGAATCACGCGTCACCTGAAACAGATTCTCACCATTCATTCGTCGGCCGGTCGCCGCCAGATGGCGCAGATCAGACATCTTGACTTGCTGGAGACCGACGCCGAAGTTGACGATCGCCGCCACCGGCGTAAGCGAAATCGAAGTGTCATAGATCGTCAAGTTGTCCGGCGCTGCGGTGTTCGTATTGAGAAATACATCGGCGCCCGCCGCAAGGCTCAACGGCTCGGATCGTAAACTAGCAAGCTTGTTGCTCTGGGCGGCGCCAAAGATGTCCAGCGCGGGAGTCCCGTCCTGATTCTTTGCAGTCCGCGGGTTCTGCCCATATCCAAGCTGACCTGGGAGCAAGCTGAACAGCGAGGCATTTTCTCCAGCCGTTCCAACACCTTGCCTGACAAACCATTTGACGGGAACATCAAGAGCAGCGAAATCCATCGACATGCCGCCCAACGTTGGGTTCGATGTCACAAGGTAGGTGCTGTCCATAAGTGATCGGAACGGAGTTCCACCTGGATTGTTCGGATTGGACAAGCCGTTGGGAACTCCCGCTTGGCAGAACTGCGTGCGGTTGAAGATCGACGCATCTGAAAATACACAATTCAGTGTCAGATTCGCCGGGTCTCCATCCACTCCCGTCGCAAACGTGGCGCCCCAATCAACCAACTCCCGAAAACCATTGCCTGAACCAACCACTCGGTAGGTCATCTGCCAATGCTGACTTGCCATAAAGGGCGGTGTGGAATCAAACGGCGCCAGTTGAGCGCTGAACGATGGAGTCACAACCCCATCGCCATTGACATCAATAAAGTCATTTGTCGACGCCAGTGAACGAAAAAATGATTCCTGAAGGGTCGCCCCGCCGCCGTTGATCAGAAACGGTTGAGCAAACCCGACCTGTGACGACAGCGCCATTCCTGACACCGCCAACAACATACGCAATCTCGAAACAGTCATGATGGTATCTCTCCTCGATGTCAAGAGTGCGTTCTTCTCTACAAGGGAAGTTCGTAATCTTGCATGTTGAACTGTGAAACCTGCCGATGCTCTTGTCACCTCGCAGCGATCAGAAGCCTCCTCCATACTTCTGACCGCTTTGAAGTGAATCTTGTCTTGCCAGTCCATGGCGCGGCGCGATCGACTACTCAGAATGCATTGGCCTCCATATTCACCCGGTTGTCACCGGAGAGACTCCAGAATCGGTCTCCCCATTCGCGGTGTTCGATCGTCTTGAGAAGCGTCGTGGCTTCCACGTGACCATCGATGTAAACGAAGTTGGCCATCCCGCGTGGATGCCCACGATTGACCACGTTGAGGATGGAGTTGCCATCTTCGATGAGGTTGGCGCCAAGTTGGCTTTTGGGAAGAATCGCTGAAGCGGGTGGATACGCAAATCGTGCGATGTTGCCCGAGTTGGGTTCGAGATACACCTGCGTGCCCGACGACCCGCCAATGAAAGGCGTGATCGGGCGGTGGCTTTTGATCGCACCGTTCATCGGATCCGCAAGCGACGTCCAGTCTTGGTAATACTGATATTCCGTCCCAAGAATCACCTTCTGCGCGTCACCAATATCACTCGCCTTGACCAGTTGGTTTTTGCGAGGCGTTGACACATTGAACTTGTTTCGCGGGATGATCGCCGCATTCATCGCGAACCCACATCGAGCGACCTGGCGGTCCGTCGGATTGGTCGAGGGGAACGACTGACCCAAATCGTTGACCTGATTGGGCTCCCAATCTTCACGCATCGGCCCTGGATTCGCTCGCGGAGCGCCCCCACCTGGCGTCGCAGGATTGGTAAATGCGTCAGCGTTGACGCCACCACCCTCGAACAAACTCCACGACCAATGGACATACCCATTGGCAGGCACGGGGTTCGTCTCCTGCTGAGATTCCTTGATCCACCGAGAGCTCTGGGGAGAGACTGGGTACACATACGAGATCGGATAGCTCTTGTGTTCGTTCTCATAGATCATCACACCTTGAGCCACATTGCGGAGATTGCTGCCCGCAACTGCTTGCCACGCGACTTTCTTGGCTGAACCCAGCGCCGGCAGAAGCAGGCCGATGAGTGTCGCTATGATTGAAATCACCACCAGCAACTCGATCAGAGTAAAACCGCCGATGCGTTTCGGATTGCCCTTCATCACTGAACCACTCCTTTACAATGCCTTCAAATGTGTCCTGTTCGTCACGCTCAACGATCACGCTGGGACTATGACCGAACGCCCTGATCGGTGTGTAAAGAAAGACCTCTTTTTGTGTGATTAGTGCGCTAGGGTTTTATGATGACTGCGCTAAGGGCAGCCGCATCGCCCATATGTGGACCCAGACGGTGAAGCTCAACACAGGAGAGGATTCTTGCATCGTGCACATTGCCAACGTCGTGACCACGAAAGAAATGAATGAACACAACGCCCACTCGCATCGCATCCCGAAACACGGTCGCAAATCCTCGCAAAACGCCTGGTTTCTGGTCCATAGCGCAGCAAGGCCCCATCCGTCGCCTGGTCTTCTGGTTTGCATTGACACTCGCCATCGCGATCGCACTGCAACTCATCACGCTGGCGCTGGGGGCGTCTCCATGGCTGCTGTCACCCAGAACGGGGCGCAGCGTAATCGGCGTCATCATGCTGGTCTCAGCCATACTTATCATGGCACACAGCGGCAAAGACGCGGATGAATATGGACTCGCCATCAGCGACAAATGGGCTGTTCACTTCCCGATTGGGCTGGCTGCGGGCGCTCTGCTCATCGCGCTGATCACGGCACTGACACTTGGGCTGGGCGCTTACGACCTGCGCCCGCTGCACAACACAGATTGGCTCAACCTGTTGGGCAAAGCAGTAGGCGGCGTCACCTTCGCATTCATCACCTCCCTCGCTGCAACAGGCTTCATCTTCGGCTCGCTCAAAAGCAAACTCCCCCACCAATGGGCTGTAGTCATCAGCGCACTGCTGTTCGCCATTCTCTTTCAGAGCATTGCAGGCGGAGCTGGCGCCGACCATACCCTTGCCGCCATGGCGATGCGGTTCTTTGTCATGCTCGTTGCAGCACAACTCCGGCTCGTCACCGGTGATCTCGTGCTCAGCATGGGATTTCTTGTCGGGCTTTTCTCCACTGAACGACTCGTGCGCAAAGCAGGCTTGCTCGGTGATGTCAAGGATGTTGATGCAGCTTCGCTGCTGGCGCCGAACCATCTGAT
The DNA here is from genome assembly GCA_964392425.1 of uncultured Phycisphaeraceae bacterium. GTDB lineage: Bacteria > Planctomycetota > Phycisphaerae > Phycisphaerales > UBA1924 > CAYMQF01. The sequence continues at coordinate 10,696 of CAYMQF010000024.1, read as the reverse complement.
GTTGATGTCTCCAGCTATGTGGGCTGCGCTCGCCCTTTTCGCGTTGCTGCTGGCATGGCGACTGCGCATAGCGCCGCCTCAGTTTCAGAAGGAGCGTCGAGTTTCGCACTCGTTTTGCAGGGTATATCCCTTCGCAACGATGGGCGCATTGGCGCCGATTGATGTGTGGTTGATCCAACTGTGTAAAGCTCGATTCCGAGTCGATCTCATCTACGTTCCACGCCTGATCGCAACGCTCGCTTCGTCGCTCGTCAACACAATCATCACGCTCCC
>CAYMQF010000024.1:7802-10323 GCA_964392425.1 uncultured Phycisphaeraceae bacterium | reverse complement strand
CGATTCGCCTACCCCGATCAAATGACGGCCACAGAGCGCGCGCGTTGGCGTCGGCTCCATAAGGGTTTCCTCCAACGGCTCACGCTCTTCACCCGCAAACGCCCGCTCCTGAAAAGCCCGCACAACACAGGACGAGTGAGTGAACTTGTATCGATGTATCCCGGCGCGAAGTTTATCCACCTTCGGCGTCGCCCCGCCGACGTTCTCCGATCCAACATCCACATCGCACAAACCGCGCATGTGCTCTTCCAACTTCAGGATCCCGATCTGAGCAAAAACTATTCCAGCCGATTTCTCTCCAACTATCGACAGATGGAGGAACGGTTCTACGATGCTGCCGATTCGCTCGATGAAAACAGCGCTATTGATATACGTTACGAGGACCTCGTCGCCGACCCGCTGACGACAATCCGCGAGATTTACAACCAACTCGAAATGGAATGGAGCCCCAAGTTCAAGGCACACCTGCAGGCGAAGATCACCGAGCTATCCAGCTACCAACCCAACAGCCACCTGCCGCTAGATGCAAACAAAGCCCACCAGCTCGAAGATGAACTGACTGATCTACTCGGACGCTGGCGCCAAGCTGACATCTGTCTCGATGCGAATGTAGAAATCAAGCTCGATGCGCGATCTTCACCCTTCCGTACAGTGTCTGACCCATCACCCGAATCAGTCCAATGACACCGGCTCTATCAATTTCCACGGTGGCGACATAGCTCTGCCGATCGGATATGGCTGCCCCTCTTCAAGCTGCTCGTCAAGCAAACCCCATGTGACGAGCCCGTCGTCCGACTCAGGCTCCAAGAGATACATCGCGAGCGTCGCCAACGGCTGATCCATCGAAACGACCCAAGTTCCAACCGGCCAATCTCTGTCCGATTGTGCCAAAGATGCTTCGACCGTCACCATGTGATGGCCTTGATACTTTCGATCCGATCGTTCGATCGATTCGATCGTGTATGTCTCGGTGTCAATCTTCTTCTGCTCTGCCAGGCGTTCCACGACCACGCCATGCTCACGCAGTTTGTCGACGACGCTGGTGAGCCGCGCCGGGATCAGATATGCATACGGTCTTGCTACCGTCAGCGTCGGCACAAACTTGCCAAAGTGCTCAACCACATAATCGCTCGGCTTGCGAACGCCCGAAGAATCCGCCCGTTTCCCCGATCCATCCTCATAGCCGGGTATCGTCACGGGCTCCGCATACGAAACCTTCTCGAAGCGGATTCCCACTTGCTGTCCATCTATGCCTTTGGGCGCATTGACCGTCGCTCGATCCGCCTGCTCGACCAACTGAGCGATTCTTGTGTGTTGTTCAGCAGTCCACGTCAAGCACTCGCGCACAAATTCGCGCGTTGCAATGACTCGCTCCTCATACGATGAATACGCGTACGCCTCGGACAGGATCGACAGGCGATTCCTCAATCCACGGTACGGCGTCGCAAAGCGAGGCAGGTGCGAATACGTCGACCAACGCGTGTGCTCCCGGTTGAAATTCCCATAGAAAAACGTCTTCAAGCCGGTTCTACTTTCGAGTCGGCGCGACACTTCCGGAAGCATTTGGTCCCGCACATATTCAATCGGCGCCGACGCCCCGCTCGGGTTCTGAGGCTCCGCATACGTCAGCGCGAGGCGGTGTTGCGAACCATCCGTCGTGTGCATGTCGATCGTAAGCGCGGGATCCCACTCATTGAGAAAACGCACGAGCGCCCGCGCTTCTGGAGACGCCAGCTTCATATGATCGCGATTGAGATCAAACCCCTGCGCGTTGGCTCGCTGCCCCATGCCATGCGCCGGACCATTCTGGGCAGGCCCGCGATTGCCGACCTTGATGCGATCGTTCCCATCAGCGTTGTAGACCGGGCACATGACCAGGATCAGGTCGTCGAGCAGCGCGCGGTCGGGCGAATCCGAGTTCAGCGCAATCTCACGCGCCAGTTGCAGCAGCGCAGGTTTGCCGCACACTTCCCCGCCGTGGATGGACGCCTGGAGATAGACGATCAGCTTGCCCGAAGCGTGCGCCTGTTCCGCCGTCGACACCGGGGGATCAGCGAGGATCAACAAGGGCAGCTCCCGCCCCTCATAGCTCAGCCCCATCGTCGATCGGCGTGCGATCCTGGACCCGTCAGCAATGCGGTCCATGAGCGCGACCACCTCCGCATGGGTCTCAGTCGCTTGGTACCAACTGCGCTCAGAAGTGGTGAGCAACTCATCAGGCCAACCGCCGGTCAGGCCGCCCGTTTGGCATCCCGCGATCAATCCGCTGCATATCAATGGGAGGAGGCACATTCGTCGAGCTCCGCGCCGCGCCGACTGAAAAATATCATTCATGCAGCCAATAGTACCGAAACATCGCGTCGGTCCGCTTGTCCCCGCTGGCGCCCCGCGCGCGATCGAAATGCGTACAATCGCTCCATCATGCAAATCACACTCAATGGAGAACCCGTCGACGTGCCCAGCGAGATGACGCTCACCGAGCTGGTCGATCAGCAGGGGCTCGCCAACGCTGCCTGCGCGA
>CAYMQF010000024.1:0-7702 GCA_964392425.1 uncultured Phycisphaeraceae bacterium | reverse complement strand
ATGACGCTCACCGAGCTGGTCGATCAGCAGGGGCTCGCCAACGCTGCCTGCGCGACGGAGGTCAATCGCACACTCGTTCCCAAAAAAGAGCGAGACGACTGCACGATCTCCCTGGGCGACTCCATCGAAATCGTCACACTTGTTGGAGGCGGATAATGCCAATCACACACGAACCGATCACCGAGCCAGCCCTTGCGCCCTTGACCATTGGCGCGCGGTCCTTCCAATCACGCCTCATCGTCGGCACTGGGAAATACGCTGATTTTCCTCTGATGCAATCGTGTCTCGATGCGTCAGGCGCCGAGGTCGTCACCGTCGCGGTCCGCCGGGAGCGGCTCTACAACGACAAGGGCGAAAGCCTGCTCGACTACATCGATCTCGATCGTTTCACCATCTTGCCAAACACCGCGGGCTGTTTCACCGCAGACGATGCGGTGCGCGTCGCGCAGATGGGCCGTGAAATCCTCGAACAACTCGACAACCCCGGCAAATCATGGGTCAAAATCGAAGTGCTCGGCGACAAGAAAACATTGCTCCCCGATCCCGCTGGCACGCTCGACGCAACACGCCGACTCGTAGCGGACGGCTTTGACGTTCTCGCCTACACGAGCGACGATCCGATCGCAGCGCTTCGCCTCAAGGAAGCTGGCGCAACGAGCGTCATGCCCGCCGGTTCTCCCATCGGCTCAGGGCAAGGCATCCTCAACCCCGCCAACATTGTGTTGTGTCTCGAACTGCTCAAGGAAGCCGACCCAAACTTTCCTGTCATCGTCGATGCAGGCGTCGGCGCCGCGAGCGATGTCACCCGCGCAATGGAGCTTGGCGCAGATGGCGTACTGATGAATACAGGAATCGCCCATGCGACCGATGCCCTTACCATGGCTCATGCGATGCGCCACGCGACTCTCGCCGGGCGAGGCGCTTATCTCGCAGGGCGAATCCCGATGAAAAAGTATGCTTCAGCAAGTTCGCCGTGGGAAGGCGTTGTCAGTTACATCCCCGGCGAATGATTGCGCGGCAGCGCGATTATTGAGACGAAATACGTTTCATTCTTTATTATGCAGGGCGCATGCCACGCGAGAGCTGCATCACACGGTCTGCCTGCTGACGCCGAACGGTGTCGAGAATGAGGCGCGGGATGCGCCACGCACCGTCCGCAAGCGCCGCTTCATCAGTCACATTGGCGCAGTGTTCCAAAATACACTGGTACAGCAGCTTGAACGCATCGCGAGGCTGGCGCATCTGATCCAGCGCATCGACCACATCGCGCCGGGTCACATCGTCATCGAACAGGTCCGCCAACGCGATGGACGCCGCAGGATCATCCCGGCAAATGCGCAGCCGTTCGGTGCACAGGTCGTACAACGTTGAGCCGGTCCATGAGAGCTGTTCGATGAGATTTTGCTTGTCCAGCCGGGCTTCCTGAAAGAACGCGGAGGATTCACGAAAGAGCGCGTGGCGAAGCTCCAACGGCAGGAGCAGTTTGACGCCGAACCCTTCCATCTGAAGAAAAGTGCTGGTGAAGAGCGGCCAGGCGATGCGCCGCATGCGATCGGGATCGCCGCTGATGACGGTTGGCTCGTCGATGCGATCGACCACGATGATGATCGACGAATATCCAAACATCGGCGCCACTCTGCGCAGCCGATCAAACATCGTGTAGCGCGACTCCTCGCTCGCGTTGATCGGCAACGAACCCGCTGAGAGCAACTCCGTCGGCAGCAATGACAACGACTGCCAATACGACGACGCATCGCGCTCGAGCACATGCACATGGCGCGCAAGTTTTCTTCCAAAAGATCGCAAACGCCAACCGTCAAGCCCGTGATGTTTGAGAATCACAAGCAGCCACGCCGCGATCATTCCCCCCACGCCCCACATCCACGCGGGATCATTGGGAGGCACATGTTTGAGGATCAACCACGCAGCCGCTGCCGCAGGAACCGTCCAGCCGATCCACGTCAACAGCGACCACAACTGCCGAGCTCGCGGGTACGGCGCCCGGATCAATCGGCGCAGTTTCTTTGTTCGACTCGGCGCCAACGCAGGATCGTCGTACACAGACTGCAGCGCCATGAGCGTCGATCGCATCGTCGGATCCGCCCGGCGGAACTTACGAACAAGTTCGCGTGAATCCTCCCGGCTGACCCCCTCGCCCCCAAGGCAGCGATTGGTGAAATCCCGAACCATCAGGTGCGCAATCGCATCCATATGATCGGCGAGCGTGAACTGTTCGAGAGCGGCGCCGACCGTCTTCGCCCCCGCGCGCTGTGTCCTCGCGACGAACCGATCGAGCACTGGGTTCAGATCGTCATATGCGATCAGAAGAACACGATCATCAGGATGGCGCTCGTTCCACGATTCGATCTTTTGAGCGAGACGGATGCGGATTGCCGTTTTTCCGCTGCCTTTCTCGCCAAAGACGATTGAGGTTGCGGGGTGATGGAGATCACCGAGGATTTTCTCAAAGTCGGGGTGGGCAGCAGCGTCCATCGGAAGCTGCGCAAAGACCGCGTCGTGGCGCGCTTCTTCGGCGCTGAACGGATTTTCACGCAATCCCCAATGTTCAAAGAATCGAGCGATGTTCACTGCGGTGCGCTCCCAAATATGATTCGCGTCCGGGATCGGTCATCGAAGACAAGTCGGACTGCCTCAGCACTATTGTAGCGGTCTACGCACCCTATTAGTGATCGACACGCTTGCCCAGCAGAGGTGAGATTTCGTCCACCATGCGCTGGGTTTGCGCCTCCGTCTTTGCCTCAAGATTCAACCGGAGCAGCGGCTCGGTGTTGCTCTTTCGGATGTTCGCCCACCAACCATCTGAGGCGAAACAATCGACCGTCACGCCGTCCAATGTGTCGATCGAGCCATGCTTGGAGTACTTCTCGACAACCTCGGCGAGTGCAGCGTCCTTGTCTTCCACCTCAAAGTTGATTTCGCCCGACTGCGCATACCGCGCGATGGGTTTGATGTTTTCGCTCATGCTTTTTCCCGAACGGGACAGGGCGCCGACGACGCAGGCGAGCATGATGGCGCCGGAATCAGCATAGAAGTTGTCCCGGAAGTAGAAGTGCCCGGACAGTTCACCGCCAAAGACGCCGTTGTGTTCCGCGAGCGCCTGCTTCATAAAGACGTGGCCAACCTGCCCGCGAATCGGCTTGCCCCCCGCTTTGAGAACGTCTTCCTCGACCGCCTTGCTCGAACGGAGATCGTAAACAATCGCGGCGCCGGGGTTCGTTCGCAAAAACTCCTGCGCGATCCAGACCGTCAAATGATCGCACCCAACGATCTCGCCCCTCTCATCGACCACCACACAGCGGTCGGCGTCGCCATCGAAGCACACACCGATATCCGCCTTGGAACGACGCACCGCTGCTTGCAGATCCTCAAGATTGGCGGCCACCAGCGGGTTGGGCTCGTGAGCAAAAACGCCCGACTCGTTTTCAAAGTGCAGTTCCTCAATGGTCAACCCCTCAATCTGCATCGCGCCATCGGAGCAAAACAGACGAGGCGCCATCGTTCCCGCCATGCCGTTGGACGCGTCAATCACGATGCGCAGCGGGCGCGCCTTGATCGCGGGTGCATCGAGAAACTGCATCACATGCTTGCGATATTCATCCCAGAGATTGCGCTGCTCGACCGTTCCAGCAGCGCCCGGGTTCGCCTTGACCCCGTCCTTGGCGAGTTGCTTGATCGCACCAAGCCCCGAAGTGATCCCGATCGGCTTTGCTTTGGCGCCTGAGATTTTGAACCCGTTGTATTGAGGCGGATTGTGGCTCGCGGTCACCATCACACCGCCCGCAGCGCCAAGCTGGTTGATCGAAAACGTGACGAACGGCGTGTCCACCCGGCCAACATCCACCACGTTGGCGCCCGTGCTTGTCATGCCTTCTATCAGACAGTCGGCGAGCTTCGGACTGGAAAGTCGCATGTCGCGCCCGACCACGATCACGCCGTCACTCAGTGACCGCAAATGCACCGCAGCGGCGGCGCCTATTTTGTGCGCGATCTCCTCAGTGAGTTGATCGGGATAGACCCCTCGTATGTCATACGCCTTGACGATCGTGTCGAGCATGTCGGCTCCATTGGATGAACTGTGTCTTCAAAAACCCCGGACGACCACAATACCAACCTGCTCAACGCGGGACCGCATCGCCATCCGCGACGACGGTCATCCGCTCGACCACACCTTCCGGCAGAGCCGCCAAAAACGCTTTGCCATAGTGTTTTTTGACCAATCGAGGATCGAGCACGACGACCCTGCCATGATCGGTGGCGCTGCGGATGAGCCTGCCGAACCCCTGCTTGAAGCGGATGATCGCCCGGGGGAGTGAGTCATCGCGGAACGGGTTGCCGCCACGCTGTTTGATGAGTTCGAGCCGGGCTTGCGTAAGCGGACGGTCGGGTGGCTCGAAGGGAAGTCGGGTAATGATGACGTTTCGCAGGGCTTTCCCCTGCACATCGACACCTTGCCAGAAGCTGTTCGTCCCGAGGAGAACGCCTCGCTCGGACTTCCGGAACGCTTCGAGCAATGCGCTGCGCGAGCCGTCCCGGCCGTGCGTCCACATCGGCACGCGTCGTTGTTGGAGCTCGGGTGTCAGGCGATCGGCGACAGTGTTGAGCAGCCGATAGCTCGTGAAGAGGACGAAGGCGCCTCCCTCAGTCGCGTCGATGTGTTCGAGAATGCGCGCGACGAGCGCATCGAGATGGCCTGCGCTGCGTGGATCAGGCATCGTCGAATCGACGTAGAGATCGATCTGCCGGGCAAGATCAAACGGGCTTCCGAGAACGGTCGATGCAGAATCTTTGCACCCGATCCGCCCGGCCACATGGTCAAACGATCCGCCCGCGGTGGTGAGCGTTGCGGAAGTAAGCACGACGGAGCAATCTCGCGCAAAGAGCGTCTCCCGAAGTGCAGGCGCCACATCAATGGGCGAACATCGGATCAGGGCACTGACGCCCCGCTGTCGCCGTTTCGTCTCCACCCAATAGGCGCTGCCCTCTTGCTCCCTGCTGCACAACGTCTGCGCATCAGCAGCAACAGCGTCGGCACGCTCGATCGCTGAGTTGATCTCGTAGCGATCGTCATCGCGCGTGATCGTGTCGCGCACCCGCTTGAGATGCATGGTGAGGTCGCTCATCGCCGGGCTGAGCATGTTGTCGATTTCGTCGTCATCGCGCAGGGCAACGCTCGCATAGTCTGCGCCTGATTGGCCTGATCGACGACCGATCTGAACAAGTTGGTCAAAAAACATCGTCGAAGATTGCTCTGCTGACGCAATGGCGCCGATCGCATCCAAGACGGCTTGATTAGTCCCAGCAGCAGCTAAGGAGGGCAACAGACCGCGTTGTCGCCGGGCGTCGTGCATTGATCGCAGAAGCCAGCCGACGCGCCCTTCCGAGAGCGACACACCGAAATGCTCCGACGCGGTCTCCTCGAGCGCGTGCGCCTCATCGACAATGACATGATCGTGATCGGGCAGGAGCGCAAAGCCGCGCTGCCGAAGCGCCAGATCGCTGCAAAGGACCGCATGGTTGCAGATCAGCAGCTCGGCGCCTTCCATCCGCCGGCGCGCCCGCTGGTAAAAACATTCTTTGTACGTCGCGCACTTGCGCCCCATGCACGCTGCGGAGTCAGACTGCACATGATCCCACACCGCCGGTCGTTCCAGCACCGGCAGCGAGGCGAGCGTGCCATCGGGTGTGTCATACGCCCAATCTTCGATCATGTGGAGCGACCGCTTCTTGGCGGGATCTGCAAAGAGCCGATCCTGTTTGCTTGACGCATGTTGCAGGCGTCTGATCGAAAGATAGTTGCCTCGCCCCTTGACGAGCGCCGAGCGAAATGATGGTTCAACGCCCGCCGCTTCAAGCACTTTGCGAAGCGTCGGGATGTCCTTCTCGATGATCTGTTCCTGCAGTGCGATCGTGTTGGTCGCAATGACGACGCGCTGCCGATGCTCGAGGATTCGCACAATCGCGGGGAGCAGATAGGCGAACGACTTGCCGACGCCTGTGCCCGCTTCGACGAGGAGCCTGGACCGACTCTCCATTGCAGCAGCGACCGCGCTTGCCATCTCGTTCTGCTGCGGGCGAGGCTCAAACGAACCACCCAGAACAGCCTCGATCGGACCGGCGGGCTCAAAATAATCATTGAGAGTCAACGTCACACAATCAGTGTACGAACATGAGGCATCCGTCAGAGCGGATCGCGTTTGGGTTCGCCCGGACGGCGCGGATATTCCGATGGCGTGCCCCCCTGCTTTTCGACGACCACGATCCGTCCCGTTGGCGTTGGGAGTGTCTCGATCACCTTGCAGCGCAGTGTTTTCAGCGCGCCAGCAGCGTCGGTGATTTCCGTTTCAGCCCGGGCCCCCTTGATGAAAAGAGCGAGCCCGCTGGGGCGGATCAGCGGAACCGTCAGCTCCAGCGACACTCGCAACGACCCCAGCGCCCGAGCGACCGCCGCAGCACATTGCCCGCGCCGTTCCGGAGTCCGGCCGACTGTTTCCGCGCGTTCAGCGACGATCTCCACGCGACCCGGCGCCAGCTCATCCGCTGCGAACTGAAGGAAATCCGCCTTCTTCTTGGTGGATTCGATCAGCATGAATCGAAGGTCGGGCATCGCGATGGCGAGTGGCAGACCCGGCGAGCCGCACCCACTGCCGACGTCCGCGACACAATCGCCCGGCTCAAGATCGCTCAACAACGGCATCAGTGTCAGCGAATCGAAAATATGCTTGACCCACGCTTCATCTCGATCGCGGATCGCGGTGAGATTGAACTTTTCGTTGGTCTCGAGGAGCAGGTCGAGGAATCGGCTGAAGAGATCGAGATCGCCTGCGTCAAAGGAGACTCCAAGCTTGTCGGCTAGCTCTACAAACTGGGTCGGCGGTGATGACATGGCGAAGTGCGGATTCCTGAATGCAAGGGCGGTCATTGGACGAATCGGTCGAAGTGGGGATCATACAGAGATGTTCAACCAAGACTTTCCGCCCCGAATCGTGCCAATGGGTTTCCTCAGACGAGCGACTGCGTTCAGCGTCCTCTGTGCTGCGATGATCGTGGCCACAATCGCACTGCCCGGCTGCATCAGCGTCACTCTCACAGGTGACCACTCAACGCCGGAAGCGCCTCGATCTCATCTTGCGATCACCGCAGTGCTGGACTCGTTGCACACAGCTGCTGCAAACGCTGACGAAGAATTTTACTTTGGCCTTTACGCGCCTGAAGCGATCTTTCTCGGGACGGACGCAAGCGAGCGATGGACACTGGGAGAGTTTCACGACTGGGCCAGACCGTACTTTCAGGGCGACAGCGCGTGGGTGTATCGAGTTCTTGAACGGCACATCACCGTGGCGCCCAGCGGCAGCGTCGCGTGGTTTGATGAACGCCTGGAAAACGATCGGCTTGGCGAATGTCGTGGGTCGGGCGCGCTTCGGCTGATCAACGGTCGATGGCGAATCACGCAGTACAACCTGACCATTCCCATCCCCAATGATCTCGCGGACGAAGTGGTCGGCTTGATTCGCGCTGAACAAACTGAATAACCGGAATAGCTGATCGACAATCGGCCCGGTTCAAGCGTCCGGCTCATCAAACTCGAAACTCTTGCGCGCCAGGTAATCTGGCCGGCGCATCGCGATATTGACGATCAGCCCCGGCGTCATAAATGCCGCAATCAAGCACGACCCAGACCGGA
>CAYMQF010000023.1:15946-22295 GCA_964392425.1 uncultured Phycisphaeraceae bacterium | reverse complement strand
TTGTGGAACGAGTTTTGCGATTGGCACCTTGAAGCGATCAAGCCGACCGTCAAGGCAGATGCTGCCCAGCAGTGCGTGTTGCGCGCTGTGCTGGATTGCTTGCTCCGCCTGTTGCATCCGGTGGCGCCGTTTGTCACCGAAGCTATTTACGAAGAGCTCCGCCGATCGCAGCCGTTGCCCACGCCGGCTGGCGTCACCTTGGGCGATTCAGAACTCCTTTGCCTTGCGCCCTGGCCGACCATCGACCCCGCATGGCGCGACACCGATGTTGAAGCACAGTTCGCCGAACTGCAAGGTCTCGTCGGCGCCATCCGCGAGGCGCGATCGCAACACAACGTCCTTCCCAAACAGCGGATCACGCTGCACACCACCGACGCGATGCTTGCGCAGATCGACTCAGCAGGCGGAATCGTCCAGACGCTCGCCGGCCTTGAAGCCGTGACATCCCAAACGCCTGATGCGGACTCAACCCCCTTCACGCACAACGGCACGGAACACCGCCTGACCGGCATGAGCCAACAGGTAGACGCATCCACCCTTCGCGAGGGGCTCGAAAAATCCTTGAGCGAAATCGATGGCGCCATCGCCCTTCTCGAAAAACGCCTGTCCAATCCCGGCTACACCGACAAGGCTCCCGCCAAACTCGTCCAACAAACGCGCGATCAACTCAATGACAAAAAAGCAGAGCGCGACGCGCTCGCTGCATCACTGGCGAAACTTTGATGCGTCTACATTTCCTCGGCGTGTGTGTATTTGCTTTGTATGTGCTCACGGTGATGGCCAGCTGCGCAGCGCCAACTCGCACCGGCGACGCGCGCATTGCGGGTTCGTCTCTCTCCATCGCAGACAAACAGAGCGTTGTTGAATCGGTCGAACCGTGGTCGTTTCAGTCAACCACGGGCCGAATCATCCGCACTCAGCACTACCGCATTTTCACAACTGAGAAAGACCCGATCCTCGTCAACCGCCTGCCCAACTTTGCTGAAGAGGCGTTGACTCACTATCGCACCGCGATCACGCCGTTGCCCGCTCCGACCCTTCGCCTCGACACCTACCTCATGGACAACCGCCCGCAGTGGGTTCGACTCACACAGCAACTGCTCGGCAAGCGAGGCGATCGATTCACGCAAATCCCCCGCGGCGGGTACGCCACGCGAGGGGTCGGCGCCTACTACGACCTGGGCGTCTTCGACACACTCGCCATCGCAGCCCACGAAGGTTGGCATCAATACACGCAGCGAACCTTTCAGGACCGCCTACCGATTTGGCTCGAAGAGGGGCTCGCGTCGTTCATGGAGGGGCACAAGTGGGACCGCAACGATCCGCTTTTCCTGCCTTGGGCCAACATCGAAAGGTTCGATCAACTGCGCAAAGCCCACGCGTCAGGCGCCTTGCTTTCGCTGGAGCAACTCGTCACGACTTCACCTCAGAAGCAATCCCCTGTCGGTGACGCGCTGGTGACGTACTACGCGCAGGTCTGGGCGCTCGCGCACTTTCTCAACGAGGGCGACGGCCAGCAGCACCGGGCAGGTCTTGACGCAATGCTCACCGACGCAGCGGAAGGTCGCTTTCGCCAAACTCTCTTGGTGCGCCTTGGGCCGGAGCGCGCCAGGAAAGCGGTCTCGACCAGTCTTGGGGCTGGCGCTTTGCTCGCCTATCAGGACGAGGATTTGCCGACACTGAGCAAACAGTACACACGCTTCATCGAACAGGTCGTCGCGCCCGGCTCGCGCGACCGGATCGTCGATGGTCGCTCCCCCATCGTGCGGTAGTCCGCTATGAATGTCTTGAGCAATCGAGATGAATGACACACGGGAAACTGGCGAATCGACAGGCAAATCGGACGGCTCACTTTGGCGTGTCTTCCTCGCGGTCTGGCCTGACGGCGAGGCGCTCGATGCGCTGGCGCCGATTGATCGCTGGGTGCGCAGGCATGACTCGCACAGCCTGACGCCTTACGAGCGCCGACATCTGACGGTTGCGTTTCTTGGAGATGTCGAGTCGACACTCATGGCGACACTTGCGGAACTGCTGACGCCGGTGGTTGCTGCGCACACTTCATTTGATGCGCCGATCACAGGCGTGCTCACTCTTCCTACAGAACGATCGCCTCGCATCGTTGCAGCGCGCATCGAGGGCGCACACATCAGTTCACTCATACTCAAAGTTCTCGAAGCGATCGACAGCCTGATGGATTGCGATCCGGTTGGGCGTGATTTGCTGCGCGAGCCCAAGCCTCACATCACCATTGCGAGATCGCGCCGGGCGGCTCGGGCTCGCGAGCTCGACTTCTCCAAAGCGCCCCAGATTGAAGGCCGACTCCCCGTCGATTCGATCCGTGCAGTCCGATCCACACTGACCAATAAAGGGCCCATCTACACACCGATATGGTCAATCAATCTCAGAGAAGCTGGGGAAGTGGGAAGTTAGAGAAGCCTGCCCAAGAATAAATGAGAAAATACTTCCTTTTGGCCGACATCCTCTTGCTTCGGGGCCTTTGACCGTGTATTCTGAAAGAAGATCGGGGGGATTTCTATCCCTCTCATCGTGGTGTGGCAGACGCTGGTTTAGAGAAAACATTTTCGATTTTTTTTTAGTTTTCGTGCATCCATCAGTGCGAAACCTGCGTACAGCTATTGCGGTGTAGCTTCAACTTGGCTTCCCTCTTACTCAACGCCCCAGACCTGCGTTCATCGTAGGCCTGGGGTTTTTTCGTGCGCCTATTTTGCCTGCATCTCGTTCGCCTGAGCTGATCGAATCGCCCGATGGGCGGAGACCACCGCGATCGCAACGATGACCACCGTCAAGGCGCCTGACATTCCTCCCAGCAGTCCGAAAAAGAGTGTGTCGCCACTCGCGGAATGTTGAGTCGCCAGGGCAGCGATCAACACAAACAATGGGCCGATCGTGAACCCGGCGCCGATCACCGCTTCATGCTTGCCGCCCGCGTCGACTTCCCCATCTCCAACCTCCATCGCGTAATACAAACCGGCTGCGTACGTCGTCCCCGCTCCAATCCCAAAGAGCGCCAGACCGATGACCATCCCCAACTGCGACCCCGTCAGCAGCACACCTGCAAACCCCAACGCCAACACCGCCCCCGACCAAATCGGCGTTCGCCATCGCCCGTGCCATCCCCCCCAGTGCTGAAGCAGCCAGAACATCGCAACTCGGCTCAGCATCCAGATCGACAGCATCGGCATCTGCCAGCCGATCGAAAGCTCCAGCCGATCCAGCCGCCACGGCATCATCGGCGTGAGCGTCGCCATCAACACATAGCTCAACAGAAGCAGCCAACGAAAACATTTCAAGAGTCCAACGTAGCTCGGCGGGTGCGGCTCGTGCTCGTCGGGCGCCGACTTGATCGGCTCATCGGGGAGCGCCATCGCCGGCCAAATGCACAAGAGATGCACCACCCCCAGCCCGAGCAGCGCCGCCAACGGCCGACCCATATGAAGTAACGGCGCCATCATCCACGCTGACGCCATCACCGCTGACGCCCACAATAGATTGAACTTCCCCGTCGCTCGGCGTAGCTCCCTCCCGCGCAGGCCGCCCGATAGATACCCCTCGATCATCGGCCACATCGCGCCCATCAAGGGGATGTACAGCGCCATGAAGATCCACACCGTCGCTTCGGTCCGCACCAGAGCAGGCAGCGCGCACAGCCCACCCATCAGCACCATCAATACGATCAAAGCGCGCCTCGGCGTCACCGCGTCAAATCGGCCTGACAGGCAGCGCAGCACCGGCCCGATCGCCAACGCTGAGGGAATGTAGAAAACGCCGATCATCAGCGCGAGGAGCGAGTTGGAGATTCGACCAAACCCGTATTCCTCTTTGGCGATGAAAAAGAGCCCGTTGTCAATGACGCCGGTGGAAATACTGGCTAAAAACGCGATCGCCAGCGCTGGCCCCAAAGGAGAGGCAAAGGCGCCCGCGTGTGCGATCCCGTTGCTGGAGTGTTGCGACCGGCGTACCATAGCGCGTGAGCGTACCGGGCCAACGACCGGCCCGCGCGACGCGCGCGTAGCTCAACTGGATAGAGCATCGGCCTCCGAAGCCGAAGGTTGGAGGTTCGAACCCTCTCGCGCGTATTCGTTCCACCTTCCATCGAACCAGAGGAGAGCCCCGCCATGAAGCAGTTCATCACTGAACACGCAGCGTTCGTCAATCAGTTTCTCGCTGACATGGTTGGGGACATCCCTGACGACCAACTCGCCGACCAGCCGGGCGGGCAGATCAACCATCCCGCGTGGATTCTTGGGCATCTGTCGACGGGGCGCGATCGGCTCGGGGCGTTTCTTGATCTCCCGCCTCGCCTCGATCCTTCCTGGAAAGGGAAGTACGGCTTCGGCTCGACGCCAACTCCCAGCCGCGCCGACTATGGCTCCAAAGACGAACTGCTCGAACTCTATCTTTCGGGGCGCGCAGAGTTGATCGAAGCGGTGTCCCAAGCGGATGATTCACTGTTCGACCAGCCGATCGATGATGAGATTCTTCGCCCGCTCTTTTCAACCATCGGGCGGTTCACGGTGCAAGCGTTGATCGCTGAACCGATGTTCCATCTCGGCCAAATCTCCGCCTGGCGCCGGGCGATGGGCATGCCCAATGTGTTCGATCAAACGGCTGCCAAGCTCTTTGCAAAGAAGTAATCGCGGATGTCGCAACGACGAGCGAGACGCCCGTCCTACTGCTCCATGACAGGCAGCGATACCAGATTCTTCTGAATCGGCGCCACCACGGCGAGCACGCGCTCCAGCACCTCAGCGGGAGTGCCCATCGGATCAATATTCGCGACCAACTCCGTAGGATATTGCTCCAGCACCGGCTGCGTCTCCGCGTGATACACATTCCACCGTCGGCGGATCACTTCTTCTTTCGCATCATCAGCACGGTTCTGCTCGAGCGCCCGCTTGCGCAATCGGTTGAACATCTCTTCGCGCGCTTCATCATTTGTGCACGTTAGATGCACGACACACAAAACGTCGATCTGATCTCGGAGAAGTTCGACTTGCCGAACACTGCGAGGCACGCCATCCAGCACGAGCAAGTCTTTGCCCGGCGTGTACCGCCCTTCACGGATGTGCGCCCCGATGCTTTCTTTCCAAAGCTGGATGGTGACTTCATCGGGGACGAGTTCGCCTCGCGAAGAATAGCCCGCGGCGACCTTGCCCAGTTCAGAATTGGGATCGAGGGATCGGAAGGCGTCTCCCATTGCAAAATGGAAAAAACCGGGGATTCGCCCAAGGACGGCGCCCTGTGTTCCTTTGCCGACGCCCGGCGCCCCAAACAAAAGCACCGAAGGATGAAGTTGATTCTTCATACGAAGTCTTTCTCCAAGTGAATCGACGCCACCCCGTCAGCGTCGGCGCCACGCACCTCTTCGGGCGACAGTGTAATGAGCGTCATTGACCGTCGCCATTCCTCGTATTCATCGGCTCGATGCTGCTTGAAGTCATGCGGGGGGTATAGTCGGCGCCATGCGGGGACTTACCAGACGCTGGACGATCAAGCCGACTGTTGAGCCGACGGCCGGCCTGACGCTCGGCCCCCTTCCAGCTGCCATCCTCGCTGGTCGAGGGTTCACCACCGCCCAGAGTGTGACGGACTTTTGCGAGCCTCGGCTGACCCACCTGCACGACCCCTCGGCGATCCCCGATCTCGATATCGCAGCGGACCGCCTGCTCCAAGCGCTCCGCAATCGGGAACAAATTGTGATCTGGGGGGACTACGACGTGGATGGCATGACCGGTGCTGCGATCGTCCACCATATCGCCCGCGCAATCGCGCCGGAGGCAAAGCTGCGCGTTCATATCCCCCACCGAATCGACGACGGCTACGGAATCAGCAGTGAAGGCGTCCGACAGCTCGCAGCACAGGGAGTCACGCTGATCGTCACCGTCGATTGTGGCATCACAGCGGTCGAACCTGCGGTGGTCGCGCGAGAGCTGGGCATTGATCTCATCATCACCGATCATCACAGTCCGCCAGCTTCGATCGATGATCTGCCCGACGCGTTCGCAGTTGCGCATCCGGGGCGACCCGATTCGACGTATCCCTTCGCCGATCTGTGTGGCGCCGGCGTCGCATACAAACTCGCGTGGCGCGTCGCGACACTCGCTGCAAAATCCGAACGCGTCAGCGAGCCGATCCAGCGATTGCTCATCGACCTGCTTGCGTACGCAGCTTTGGGGACCATCGCCGATGTGGTGCCATTGCTTGACGAAAATAGAGTCATCGTCAAATACGGCCTGCACCGAATCAAAGCGACCCCTTTCCTCGGGCTGCAATCTCTCATCACGGCGTCTGGACTAGCAGGTGAGCACATTACGTCAGAAGATGTCGG
>CAYMQF010000023.1:0-15846 GCA_964392425.1 uncultured Phycisphaeraceae bacterium | reverse complement strand
CTCAACACCTGGCGTGGCGTCGTCTCTGTTGAGCCTCATCTGCGCGACCTTGCAATCGTCAAGTGACCGCGCCTTATTGCGTCATCACAGAACCCATTGAGAAAATCGGCATGAGCAGGGCGATGGCGATGCCGCCGATCATCACACCCATAAACGTAATGACGATGGGTTCGATCAACTGCGTAGATACCTTGATCTGCTCATCGAGGTCTTCTTCGCTGACCGTGGCTACTTTCTCAAAAACGTAGGGCAGCCGACCCGTTCGTTCGCCTGCCGAGATAATCCGCGCATAGGACGGCGGAAGCAACGTGCTGGCGACGACGACTTCACCGATCGTGCCGCCTCCCGCCATGGACCTTTCCATGGAGTCCCAGAGCCTTTCCCAGAGCCGATTGTTGGTGACGCCGCGGATGATGCCGATCGCGTCAGGCAGAGCGATGCCGGCGCCGAGCAGCGTGCTGAGCGTGCGTGTGGCGCGCGCCAAATAGAAGTTGCGATAGATCGGGCCGATGATCGGCGTGTGGATTTTGAGCCAGTCCTCCGTCTCCCGACCTCGACTCGAAGCATGAAACAACAGGGCGGTGACCGTCACCGCGATCAGCCCGACAACAATGGGCAGCAAGTTTGCAGCGACTGCATCGCTCGTGCCAAGCAGGATTCGCGTTGGAAGTGGGAGCACCGCGTCGCGCCCTTCATAGATTTTCGCAAAGCGAGGCAGCACCCACGCGACGAGAAAACCCGTGACGGTGAACGCCATCCCGATCATGACGACGGGGTAGGTCAAGGCGCCTTTCACCTGCTTGAGCGTCTTGCGGTCTTGAGCCATGTACGTGGAGATCCGCCCGAGCATCCCACCAAGGTCGCCCGTTGCCTCAGCGGCCTTGACCAGGCTGACCATCAACGGCGGAAAGACGCGTGGAAACTCGGAGATCGCAGCGGAAAAGCTAACGCCACTATTGATCTGATCAGCAACCACCTCGATGATGCGAGGCAGACTCCCCCCCTTGCTCTGTTCAAGATACGCCCCGAGCGATTCGGTGATAGGGACACCGGTTTCGAGCATGATGGAGAGTTGCGAGGTGAACCCGATGACATCCTCGCGTTTGACGGAGCGGGCCGCCTGTCGTCGGCGCACTTCGCTGACATCGATCACGCTTTTGCCGAGTTTGATATCGGTGACGGTCAACCCATCGCTGCGAAGGGTGGCAACAGCGTGGTTGACACTCTCGGCTTCCACCGTGTCCGTTCGGCTGGTGCCTTTGCTGTCGCGAGCTTTGTATGCGTAAGTCGGCATGGTGAAAAACCCCACTGCATCTGGCGTCAGAGTGACGACACGCGGACTACCTCTTCGATGGTCGTCAACCCGAGGGCGGCCTTGACGAATCCGTCATGGCGAAGTGTTTTGAAGTCAAATTCCGTCGCCATCACGCGCAGCTCCTGAGCATTCTGACCCTGCGCAATACAATCCAGAATCGGTCCCGATGGAATGAACAACTCAAACACGCCCAGCCGACCGGCGTATCCCTTGCCGTGACAGCGAGAACATCCTTCACCACGGTGCAGCTCTTTGCACGGGCCGATGTGCGTCTCGACCAGCTCGCGGGCGCGATCGTCCGGCTCGTAGCTCACCTTGCAATGCGGACATATTTTACGAACCAGTCGCTGCGCCAGGACGCCTCGCAGAATCGTCGCGACGAGATAAGGCTCCACACCCATATTCACCAGCCGAGTCACCGCGGAGATCGCATCATTCGTATGCAGCGTGCTGAGCACCACATGCCCGGTGAGCGCCGCCTGCGTGGCGATCCGCGCTGTCTCCACATCGCGAATCTCGCCCACCATGAGGATGTCCGGATCCTGCCTGAGGAGCGAACGCAGCGCCGACGCAAACGTGAAGCCGGCTCTCTCGTTGACGGGAAACTGGTTGATCCCCGGGATGTTCACTTCTACGGGATCTTCGACCGTTGAAATATTCAGTTCATCAGACGAGAGTTCGCTGAGCACGCTGTAGAGCGTGGTCGATTTTCCCGAGCCGGTCGGCCCGGTGACGAGAATCACGCCGTTGGGCGATTCGATAATGGAGCGCCACTTGGGAAGCAGTTCAGGACCAAACCCCATTTTCTCAAGCGGCGTGATAGCGCTTCGACTATCAATGATGCGGATCACCGTTTTTTCGCCGTACTTGCAGGACATTGTCGACACGCGAAGATCGATCGGTCGGCCGTCCACCATCACATGGATGTCGCCATCCTGCGGGACTCGCCGTTCAGAAATATCCAGCCCCGCCATAATCTTGATGCGCGAAACAATCGCCGGGTGCATCTGGTAAGGCGGCTGCAGCTTCATGACGAGCCGACCGTCAATGCGATATCGCACCTTGCTGAGATGGTCTCCCACCTCGATATGGATGTCCGACGCGCGATCCTGAACCGCTTGATACACGAGATAGTTGACCAGTTTGATGACCGGCGATTGCCCTGAGACTTCTTCCAGATTGCCAAGGTCGGCAGCCTGTGCCTCGACCACAGAGAAGTCCGTGACATTGACATCTTCGTAAATATCGTCAATCACAAAGACGTTTGCGTTGGGGAGATACGCTTGCAGCGTAGAGCGAATGTCCGCAGCCGTCGCAGCGACAATTTGCACGCGGTCGCCCGTCAATCGCTCTATTTCTTCAATGAGAAAGAGATTGGCCGGCTCCGTGACCGCAACGGTGAGCGTTCCATCAATACGAAAGAGCGGCAAGACACAGTGAGTCTCAATAAACTCGCGTGGCAAAGTTTCCGTCACGCGAGCATCAGCAATGCGCGGCGATATCACCGCAAACGGAACGCCATACCCCGCAGCGAGCACCTCCATCACCTGTTCTGAGGTCGCGAACCCCAGTTCGACAAGGACTTCACCGAGCAGCTTGTTGCCCGTGCAGGATCGTTGTTGCTCGAGGGCGTCTTCAAGCTGCGACTGGTTGATAATCCCCTTGTGAACAAGGAGATCGCCAATCGGCATGGAGACGCCAAGCGTGGATACATCGACAGGGCGAATCATCACCGCACACTCCGCACCGCAGTTTCAAGCGTGTCGTATGACTCGAACGCGTTGTCGAGCCGGGTCAGTTCGAGAATCTGCCTGATCGTTTCGTCGGGTTGGAGGAGCCTGATCTGCCCTCCCTTGTTTCCGATGCTCTCTCGCAGCTGCAGCCAGCACTCCAGTGCTGCGGAGTCGACAAACTCCAGATGTTCGCAATCGAGAAACATATGACGCGAGCCTGACTCGATCCGCTCGGAGGTGGTCCGGCGGAACGCGTCCACGTCTTCAGCGGTGAACTCGCCGGAGAGTGTCAGCACACAGATCTGTTCATAATCTTGCACGCTCATCTTCATGCTGCTTCACCCGCCGACCTTTCCGGGGAGGGATCGCTGCGAAGATGCTGTTCGACCAGGCGGTCGTATTCGGTGAAGTCCATCTCGACGAAGAGCTTGGCGAACTCCGCATCAAACTGGGCGCCGGCGCCATTGCGGATCTCCTCCATCACGGTGGAGCGTGGCATCGCAGCGCGGTAGGTGCGGGTCGAACTCATCGCGTCAAACGAGTCGGCCAATGCAAGCAGCCGGGCGTAGAGAGGAATGTCCTCGCCCGCAAGGCCGTGGGGATAGCCTTTACCATCCCACCGCTCATGGTGGTGCAGCACGCCTGGCAGCACGTCGGCCAACTGCGGGATATCGCGGAGGATTCGCACACCAATCTCGGGGTGCAGCTTGACGATGTCATATTCTTCGTTGGTGAGCCTGCCCGTTTTGCATAGAACCGCTTCGGGCACGCCGATCTTGCCGATGTCGTGGACCAATCCGCAGATGCGGATGCGCTCGACATGTTCATCTTCGATCCCAGCGCATTGCGCTAGCCTCACCGCGAGATGTGCGACGCGCTCGGAATGACCGCAGGTGTAGCGATCCTTGGCGTCGATCGCTGCGGACAATGCCTCAAGCGTCCCAAGGAACATCGCCTGCTGTTCGTCATAGAGGTACGCGTTTTCGAGGTAGACCCCGGTCGACCCTGCAGCGGCGTCAACCAGTTTGAGGTCGGCGCTGTCTATGGAAGATTCTGCATTCATCTTATTGCCAGCAACACACACACCGATCACCGTGCCGCTGCGCGTGATGGCGCACGCGATCAGATCGGAGTTGAGCGTCTGTCCCGTCGCAGCTTTGTAATCATCGATGCGGATGACAAAGGGACCATCGGAAGACGCATGATCCAGCGCAAATCGCATCGCGTCTCGAGCGTTCATCTTCGAAGACGATTCATCGCTGTGCAGCACGAAGCGGCCAGCCATCTGCCGACCCAGTTGATGGTCAGCTACGAACACGGCGCCCACCCAGTGATAGCTCATCGTGGCGTGAAGCTCGCTGCACGTCTGCTCGACGTATCGTTCCGGCGCCGCGAGTTCGGTCATGAATCGCCCGAGTTTGTAGAGCAGGTTGATCTCTTCATAGCTTTCAGCGAGTTGGCTGCTGAACGCGCCCAGCGCCATATTCTTGGCAGTCAGCTCAGCCAGATCGCCGTGCATCCATTGCAGCATGCCCGCAACCGATCGCAAACTCGGAGGATCATGATGCGCGATTGTCTCAAGAGATTGCTCGATCGCGTCGACCGACACACCAGCGGAAGTGGCAAGTTTGTTCAAGTCCTGCTCATTCAATCGCTTCAAGCTGCGAGCGAATGCAACGAGGTACGCGGTCCGACGGTGACGCCGTTCGTGCTCGACAAGCGGAATCACCGTCAACCCATCCACGATCAAGCCCGGCTCAGGCAGATCCATCTCATTCCACTGGGTGGCCAACTCACCGAGCCGATCGCATAGCACCGTCGACTGACACAGCGCGTCCAGCGCGCCAAGTTGGCTCTCTCCCTCGATCGATCGATCCGTAAGAATTTCACCATCGAGTGAGCAGCGAAGCGTCGGCAATTCAAGCATCATGCAGCGTTCACGCAGCAGATCAAGGCGATCAGTATCAAGTTGTGTGGTGTGATTGGTCATGCCGCACGACGATCATGGTCATCCTTTGTATGGCGTCCTTCGAGAACTTCTTCCACCTTCTCCAAAATTTCCCGCGGACTGAACGGCTTGCTGAGCATGCCGATAATGTTCGACAGCGCCAGATCGTCGGGGTCAAGGCCGTAGCCGCGCGCGGTGAGAATCAACACGGGGATCTCAGCGGTGCTTGGGTTTTCAAGGAGTTTCTTGCTCAGTTCGATCCCGGAGAGGTAAGGCATTTGCAGATCGGTGATGATGAGCGCCGGCAGATGAGTGACCGCAGCGTCATACCCTTCCTCGCCGTCGCCTGCTGTGACAACGGTGTGCCCCGCGTTGCGAAGTTTGAGGGAGACGACGTGGGTGATGTGCACTTCGTCATCAACAACAAGGATCGTGGGAGTGGTGTTGGTCATGCTGCCACCTCGTAGGCGCCTTGGCGCGTGTATGGAATCGTGAAAACAAATCGGCTTCCCAGCCCAAGCTCGCTCGACACGGAGATGTGCCCCTGGTGGACCACCTCAACGATGTTGCGAACAAGATTCAGCCCGAGCCCGGTGCCTTTGGCGACTCGCTTGTAGTTCTCAATCCGATAGAACTTCTCGAAAACACGATCGATCGCATCAGGCGGAATACCCAGCCCGGTGTCCGCCACACTGACCATCACAGACGATGTTGTTTCATCATTTTCGACGGTGACGGTCACTCGCCCGCCTTCCGGCGTGTACTTGACCGCGTTGCTCAGCAGATTGAGCATCACCTGGTGGAGCATGTCCTGATCGACCTCGGCGCTGTAGAGCAACGGGCCGGACTTCAGGTTCACAGACATCTCTTTGAGCTGTGCCTGGGGAATGATGACATCGATCGCAGTCTGTGCCGCTTTGACGAAATCCACATCGGTGTACTGCGCTTTGACGATGCCCGCTTCGATGCGGCTGATATTGAGCATGTTGTCGATGAGTCGACCCAAACGCTCCGCCTCGGTCTTGATAACCGTATAAAACTCGGCCCGGCTTTCCTTGTCGTCAGCTTCACCATCGAGCAGCATCTCGATGTATGCATTGATCGAACTGAGCGGCGTGCGAAGCTCGTGCGAAGCTTTGGACACGAACTCCGATTTCATCTGGCTGATCTCGCGCTCCCGGGAGATATCCCGCAAGATAAGAACGGCGCCGCCCACACGATCTTTCGCATCCTGCAAGCAGGCGACCGTCGCTTCATACTCTCGCTCGCACAGGTTGTTTCCTTCTTCACCACCCGATGAAATCGAGATTTCGACTCGCTTGCGATGCGTGGCTGACCCGGAGTTGTGGGCGTCCTCAAGCAGCCGACGGACCGACTCGTTCTTGACTACCGTGTGGAGTGCGCGGTTGAGATCATCGGGCAAGATAACGCCCAGCAGTTGAGCAGCGACCGGGTTGACCAGCACCAGTTCGCCAAACTGATTAGTGATGACGACCGCGTCCTGCATGCTCTGCATGGCGATCTCGAGTCGGTCGCGCTCCGAGGAGCTGACCCGGCTGTTGATGTCCATCTCACGCACCCGCGACTGAGCGTCTTCATTTGACTGCGCCAACTGCTCGACCGCACTGTGGACTGACGCTGCGACGGCTGCGAGAATGGGTGATGTTTTGGCTGGGCACAATGTGGCTGCATCACTCGTGGAGAGTGCCGATTGGGCGATGCGTTCAGCGTCCCGGTTGAGCAGAAAACAGAGCGGCGCCGAGGCAATAAGAATCAAACCCAAACTCATCAGCGCAGCAACAGTCGTGCTCGCTCCCCCAAAGAGGGAAGCCAAACTGGGCGCCACGGCCGCGACGACGCCGGCAGTGACCATCAACCAGACTAATACCACTGTTCCAGGCTTCACAAAGAACCCTTTATTCACTTACCGAGTTCAACGACAACTCATCGATCAGATTCAACTGCCGCAAGCAGATGCGCAACGCGCTTGTTGTCAGGCTCGATGCTCATCGCCTTGAATAGAGCGGTTTGCGCATCGTCGGCCTGTCCGAGTTCGAGCATCAACATTGCAGCGATGAGCGATGGAGTGGCGCTGGATGCGCCCGCAAGAGAGACCGATCGTTGGGCGCTCTTGAGCGCGGCTTGCAGGTCCCCATTGTGTCGCTTCCACATCGCAGCGAGCAATGGGCCTTCGTATCGGCTTCCATCCAGTGCGACGATCCTCCCCGCAGCGATGCGCACCCGGTGATAATCCCCGAGTTTCAATGCGACTTCGCCCAAATCGACCCACACGCCTACGTCGTTGATGTCCGCATCGTCCCGTGTCAGACCGAGCAGGATTTCGCGCGCTTCGACGGGCCGATCCAGAGCGACCAGGCATCGCGCTCGGAGCTGCTTGATATCTGTGCGAGTTTGATATTTTTCATCTCGGAGAAGTTGCTTGATCGTGTACTCAGCCTGGACATAATCCGCCGCGATGACGTAGGCGATCGCCAGGTCTTCCCGGTTGGCCAGATTGTCGGGATCGAGCATGTTCGCGCTTTGGAAATATTCAATCGCTTTATCCGCATCGTCCTGCATCATCGCCAGGTGTCCCAGCGTCTGACGGACTCCCGCGTTGTGCTCGAAGTGTGAGTTTCGGCCGTTGAGTAAGCGTTTGGCGTCGTCAAGGCGACCAAGCTCGATCATCATCTCAGCGGTCGCGATCGCATACTGCGGATCGGCAGGCTCCAACGCTGCAGCCGCTTGGTATCGCTCGAGCGCCTTGTCCACCTCGGTGTACCGCTCGTGGATGACGCCTTGGTAATAGATCGCTTCGACATAGGCGGGGTTCAGCGCGAGTGTGCGTTTGAACTCATCCATCGCGCCCTCAAGTTGGCCCAGCTCGACGAGGATTCTGCCTCGCAAGCTGTGGCTCTTGGCGACCGCATCGGAAGTCGCAATCGAGTTATTGACGCTTTTGAGCGCTTTCTTCAGATCCCCAGCGAGAAACTGCTGACGCGCCATGTCCCAGTCGGCGCCTGACTTGATGCTCGCCATCCGTTCCTGCGCGAGGTTCTTTCCCTCCGACGTGTATTGCCCATGGCCAGCAGCACAGCCCATGCTGACCAGCAGAGCCAAAGAGACACTGCTGGACGTTGCGACGAGCGCCAGACTTCGGAGAGAGCATTTCATAGGGATGCCTTTCGTTTCATTCGATGTGGGCAGTAGATCGTGTCAATACACGAAGCCACTTTCTTATTCGTTCTGCGCGTCCGCATCAGTGTCAACACCCACGAGCGTCGGGAGCTCGATCTGCTGATCTGACCCGCTGAAGATGTCGCGCAAGGAGCGCCATCCGCTGGAGATTGTGAAGCCGGTGTAGCGAGGCGGGATGGGGCTGTCGCCGATCAGGAACATCATCTCAAGGGGCGAGTTGGGAAAGAGAATCGGACGTGTGTCGATCAAAGCGATGTCCGATTCCGACGAAGGCTGATTCACCTTCAAAGCATCGCTCAAATCGCTCAGCGGAATGAATGACATGGTGCTTGGCAGCATCGGTGTCGCAGGAGCTTCCTGCACCGGCGCGGGACTGTCATTCAGGGTTGCCTGATCCACCGCAGCGGCTTCAGCGTCGAGTGCGGCCATCATGTCCTCGAAGAACAAATCCACAAACTCGCTGTTGATCGGATCAGCATCCGCTTCAGCTTGATCCTGAACCGCAGGATTCAAGGGAACAAGATCAGCGGCGGGCGCCAACTCTTCAGGGGTGGTGACCACCGCTTCGGTGTCAGCCTCGGTGTCGACAGTCGATTCTTCGACGATCGCACTCGTGGTGTCACTTTCAATAGTTTCTACGTCGTTGGCTGGTTCGCTGCTGACGATGCTTTCAGATTCTTCGCTCGTTTCATCGAGCATGGCGTCCTGAGTCGATGCCTCTTCCTCGTAATCAAGGAGATAACCAAGCTCGTCATCGTAGACGCGCTCAAGAATGCTTCGGGAGGGCCAGAGCGTGCTTTCGCTGAGCAGTTTCTCGCGCAGCTTGATCGCTTCGGGCTGGTTCGAGTCAAGATTGAGAGATCGGCGGAGCTTCCAGAGAGCCTCTTGCGTTTCGCCCGCTGCTGCAAGCTTTTCTGCATCGAGGTTGAGCCTGGCTGTCATTCGGCCGCGACTCCACGGGAGCAGCCCGGTTCGTGAGCCAGCGCGGACGCGCCGCATTTCGTCCATGGCCTCTTCGCCCTGCGACAGAAGCACTTCATCATTCATGATTGTTGGTGTAATCATGAAGATGATCTCAGATCGAGAAGTGGTGTCGTCGTGCCCGCGGAAGGCCAAGCCGATGATCGGAATATCTCCAACGAAGGGGACCTGTCGTCGGCCGACCTGCGTGGTCTCCTTGAACAAGCCGCCGAGCACGATGGTCGAACCGTCGCGCACGATCACGTTGGTCGTGATCTCCTGGGTGATTTCGTCGGGGATGGTGATCGTGACGCCCGACGCGTTGGAAGCCTGTCGGATGACACCTTCGGAGACGGACGGGTTGAGCTCCATCCGAATGTCGCCGTTCTTGGAGATGAACGGGCGGAAGGAGAGCTGGGTGCCGGTGTCGAGGAAGTCGACGGTTTGCGTTGTTGATGTTTGTGTGCTGGTGGTGTTGAGGAATCCGATGCGTTGGCCGACGAGCACCCGTGCAGGCGTTCGGTTGACCGCAAGCACTTTGGGATTGGCGATGACGGTGGTGTCGGTGATCTCATCGAGGAGGCGGAGGAAGACTGAGATGTCATCTTGAATGATGCCGACCTTGAACCCGCCGGGGCCTGACGTGTTGCCGACGGTGGAGGTGCCTGCGATGGCGTGGTTATTCGCCGGGCTCAGGCCTTTCTTCGCGCCTCCTCCGCCTGAAGCTCCGGTCGTTCCGCCGGTGCTTCCTGACGTGCCCCCCGTGGCTCCCAGCGCTCCACCCGAGCCGCCCGTGATGAGGGCGCCGGCAGCGGAGAGCGGACCTCCGACATTCATGAAGTCCGTAAAGTTGATGTTGTTGAGGAAAGCAAAGTCGATGCCAAACGCGTTGGCCTCATTGAGCGCCGTCTGAAGAATCGTCGCTTCAACAAGAACCTGCGAAGGCTTTGTATCGAGCTGCTTGATGAGCTTTTCGATCTCTTCGACGTGCTCGGGATAATCAAAAATCACGATCGTGGCGGAGAGTGCGAACTGTTCATCGCCGACGGGATTGTCGTCAGGGAGATTGAATGTGTCCACATCGCCGTTGGTTTTGATCTGGCCAATTTCTGAGAGCAACGGCGAAACAAACTCCGACGCGTCGTTCCCGTTGAGATAATCAAGATGAATGACCTTGCTGACCGGAACCCTATTTTGAAGATCGATGCGGGCAATCTCTTCGAGTGTGTACACATAAATGAAGTTGCCCCGCTCGACATAGCCATACCCATTGACATTGAGGATGGCTTCGAGCGCTTCGAAAAATGTGACGTTGTAGAGATCGGCGGTGACCATCGCTGAGACATCGCTGCTGATGACGATGTTCCGCTCGCTCTGGATCGAGAGCATCTGAAGCACGTTGGAGAGGTCCTCGTCCTGAACGTGCATGTCGACGGTCAGATACTCGGACACAATGATTTCAGCGTTTTCCGATGAAGCGGCGCCGAAGGGATCACGATCCTGCGCCAGGGCGCTCGATGTCGACGCGGCGCCGAACAGCGCACAGGCGCACGCAGCTCCAGCGCATTGAGACAGAAGACCAGGACGTGTCGTGCGATTGCGATTCATAACTCCGACTCCTCAGTTGTGTCGCCTGCTGACGACATCCATCTCTCCACACCACGCCTGTATGGTCACGAAGGATCGCGTGTGAGCGCCACACGCACTCCCTCTTTTTCAATCTCAACTTCGCGGGCCCTCACATGAACGAGCGTGAATCCGGCGATCTCTTCTCCCAAACGAACCACCACTCCGGCGAGCTTGCCCGAGTCTTGAGCGATCACGGCGACCGGGTTTGATCCTGTCATGGTGCTCCTCAAAGACAACTGTGCTGCCTCTAGGTGGATCCGCTTCTCTTTCGCCGCTGCACTTTCAGGGCCGCTTTGATTGGATTTGTCGTCTATCCCGAGTGAGGACTTTGGGTCATCAAGCTGAGGCTGATCCGTCTGGGCCGACAGGGCAAGCAGTTCGTCCGATAGGGCGAAGAGATCGCGCGTCAGCGGTTGGACCGTCGGGATTCGGACGATGTCTCGATGTGCGAGGAGTTCGCTTTCTTTTTGTGATGGCTCGTCAGCGCGATCAGGACTCATGGCTCCCTCGCTCATCGTGTTGCCAGCGCCTTGCGCCTCGTGCGGCCCGGTCACCATCGCAGCGCGAACCCATAGACCGACCGCCACAAACAGAAGCGATCCAAGAAACGCCGCTTTCTTTTTGTCCGCAGCAAGGATCACCATCGTCTCATGAAGTTGCTTATTCACGGCGCCCCCCCCCTGCATCTGTCATGGAGAGCCCCGCATTCAGCTGGGCTGGGTCGTAATAGACGTTGACGACCAACTCTGCTTTGACCGCATTGTCCGAAGCGGTCAATTGCTCTTTGGCGGATCGGCCCGGCTTTTTGATCTCGAGCCGAAGAATCCGGATCAGCCGAGGCATCGATTCGAGCCATTCAATGGATGCATAAATGCCGAGGAATGAGCCGGTCAGATTGATTGAGACGGGAATCGACAACACACCGCCGATTTCATCTGCGATGCCCGTCGCTATTTCATGTTCGGTGATGCCGCGCTGGTCGAGTTCTGCGGTCAAATCGCGGATCAGACTGGCGACATCGCCTCGAGCAGGGATCGGTTTGGTCTTGCGCTGAACTGTAGCATGAATATGTTCAAGCTTCGCCGCAAGTTGGGCAAGTTCGTCGGCGCCATCTTCACCCTTTCTGGCTGCTTCGGAATACATCGCCTCCTGCGACTCAAGATGGTCGATCGCTCGGCGTTGAGGCATGATCGTGAGGAAGATCCCCATCGCCACCAAGACGAGCCACGCGCCGGGCAGCCAGATTCGGGAGAGCGCAGTCATGGTTGAATTTCCTCGTCAACAAGGTGATTCTTGCTCAGATCAATCTCGCAGGTGACGCCAAACTCGCGCGCCTCCAGCTCACCAAGTGACGCTTTGCGGACGTAATCAATCGTGATCGTTGAAATGAGCGGATGGTCCTGCAGCCCCGCGACGAAGGACGCCACGTCGCCATCGCCGGGCGCGATCCCGGCGATTTCCACATACATCACCCGATACTGTGTTGATTCAGCGGATTGATGCCTCGTTCCGCCTCGCCCTGCCGCCAGTCGCGGCGTGATGGCGAATGAAGAGAGCGTCACGGGAGCAGGTGTCACCGCGCCCACAGCGCCGATGACCTCATTGACCTTGAAAGACCAGGTCAGGCGATCCTGTCGATCAAGGATGGATTCGTACCGATCGATTTCACTCAGAATCACATCGGCTTTTCGCTTTTGCTCCGCATCCAGTTGAACCTTCTGATAAGCCGTGTCAACACGCTGAGAAACTTGCTGTTTGTGAAAACTCAATGTGACGCCCGCGACCGCAAATACTCCAACAGTGACGACGTACACCATCGCCCACATCTGGATCAGGCGAGTGCGACGGAGCCGACGGCGACAGGATTCGGGAGTCAGGTCGATGTGTGAAATCATGCCGCCTGCTTTCCGCGTGGCGCTTCTCCACGTTCCTCACCCTCGTCGAGATCACCGCCGATGAAGGCGCGATGGATGGCGCGGTCCGAAAGACGCAAGCTCAGCCCAACAGCAGATGACCACTCCGCCAACGGAATATCTCCCGCGCGTTTGAGTTCGCCTCCAAGCTTGACTCCCTCCAGCGGGCAGCCGAGTCGCAGGGGGATGCCGATGCTTTGCCCAAGATGCTCGACGAGTTGTGGCTCCGCAGCTTCCTCGCCGACTGCCAGCGCATAGGCAGGGCGCGAGCCGGTGAAGCTGACGGCGAAGTATCGGAGACACATCGCCACTTCGCGCGCCAATGCGTCCAAAATCGGGCGGATCGAATTGAACAGGGCGCGATCGGTACGGTCGTCGATGGCGCCTTTCTGCTCCCGATGACCCGCAGCCATTCGCGATTTGCGAAGTTCGTGCGCTTCCGCCTCCGTGATGCCGAGACACTCGGCGACCGCGTGATTGAGCTGACGACCACCGATCTGCAGCGATTTATAAAACACGATTGCTGAACCGCGCAAGACGATCAGCTCGGTCACCGCCTGGCCCACGTTGAGCAGCACACGAACGATTGATTCGTCTGCGGCGCGTCTTCCCGCACGCTCAAAGCATCGCGCACTGGCCACAAAGGAAGGCTCGATCACAACGGGTTTGAGCCCCATTTCCATCAGAGAATCAATCAGTTCTTCAATCGCCTGCGTCTCCGCTCCAACTACGATGACTTCATCTCGGAGCTGATCGCTTTGCCTGACTTCACCCGCGGGGATCCAGCCGATCTCCACAGCTTCGTCAGCAGCAAAGCCGAGCCGGTCGGGCGCTTCAAGCTGGATCGCTCGCGCCGCTTCGTCATTTGGCATGCGGGGCTGGCGAATCGATTGCACTCGAAGAAGATCCTCGCCGAGCCCGACCACGCACCGCCGACCCTTGAACTTCCCAAGTGTCAGTTCATCGCGCATCGCGTTAGTTAGGCGCCTTATGCGCTCGTGCAAAGTTTCATCTTGATTCAACGGGTTTTCGGACTCGATGCGCTGCGTGTCGATGAGTTGAAACGCCTCGTGCGCGCCGCCCAGCTGCGCCAACATCACGCCTGTTGAAGACATATCCACGCCGATGGGCAACGTGGAGGATCGAAACAGGGCAGGCGTCTTCATCTCTTCAATAAACCTTCCGTAGAGCCATTCGCTCCCGTAGGAGCAATCACTTACTGATTGATCCGATCCACTTCGATTCGCCCGGTGAACGCTTCCACCCGGATCGTGAACGCGGAGTCAGGCCCGTCCACGCGGAGCGTCCCACCGACGCCTGGCTCATCACTGGTGAGATCGAGCGCCGGGCCACCCAGCTCGTCGAAGATCAGGCGCGATCCGCCGTTGATGCTGACGTTGGAGATGCTGGCGCCAGCAAACTGTTTGTCGTTGAAGTTTCGACTCATCGGGCGTCCATAATCGAGCGGGTCGAAGAGAACGTCCGCGGTGCTGTTGATGTCGATGGACGCCTGCCCCGGCGGCGGGTCGAAGATGGTGTACCCATTCCCGTCGGCCATCTGCCATTGATCGTCGATCGGGTCGTACATCGCGACGCGCCCAAACACCATCACATACCGCGATTGGTTCGACAGCGCTTCGGACTGCATATACGTCATGTCGCTGACAATGGTGCGGACAGCCGCCTGGATGCGCAAGACACCGAGGTTCTGCATCGAAGGGATCACCAAGGCCCCAGCAATACCAAGCAGAACAACCACGATCATGATTTCAATAAGTGTGAAACCGGGGCGCAGCGAGCGTTGGCTTCTCTTGATTTGTCCATTCGGTGTGCACACGTCTGAACTCTCCTGCCGCCTCGCCACGCGTTGCCTTGAAAACCATCACTCGTTCGCTTTGGATCAGTCTTTGACCGCTGGCATCTGGATCACTTTGACTTCGATCGGTTTGCTGAGTTTCGCGGCCAACCCATCGACTTTGCCTTGAAGCTCACGAAGCTGGGCGATAATCGTCTCGCGCTGTTCTGCGGGGTTGCCGATACCCATCGGTCGTCGTTGCCTTTGATCCAACTGAGGCGCCGCCTCAGCGAAAGCGGGAGACGCAGGGATATTCTGAATCACGATCCACCCGAGCACGAGCATGTTCAGCGTGAGCAGGAGTTGGGCGCGTCGGAACAGTCGGTGAGAACGGTTTGCGTTGTGGCCCATGATCGGCGCTCCTGTCGCCACCCCCCTCAGCGCGAACGCGCGACGGCGGGCAGTGTGACTGCAAACATCGCCTCGGCGCGATGCTTAGGATCATCATCGGACTCGCCGGCGCCGAACGTAAGGCTGACTCTGACCGTCATCTCCCCATTGCTTCGCCCGACCGACTTCATCCGCATCTCCGTTACATTTGTCGCCAAAATGCTCTGTTGAACGCCGGGGGACTGTCTCCAGTCGGCGCTGAGTGTGTCCGAAAACAACGCCGAAGTCGCCATGGCCGGAGCGGCGGTGTCCACGGGAGGCCTGGTCAGCCCCGTCACCGCATGAAGCAACGGCGCATAGGACACAACCAACACTTCATCTTCGTTGACGATGCCGATGTCGCGATGATCCTCGATCCAGAGAACCAATCGTGCAGACCCTGCATCGTCCTCTGCGACATCAATGATCGCATGAGCACTTTCGATGAGTCGTTTGAGCGCTTCAACGAACCCGTTTTGATCGTCAGTCAACTGGGACGTCGTCAGCGTTGATTCATCTTCATAGGACGCGGTGAGCGCGACGCCTCGAGATGGCACGACGACGGCGCCGACCACGACAAAGCCGACCAGACCGCCTGCAACCACGGTGACCGCAGCGACGTTCTGAGCCGCGAGGCCCGCAACTTTGCCTAACAAACCGATCAAAATGAATCTCCCTCATCTCTCCGAGGTACGTCATCGGCGGATTATTGAAGGTGTCTGCCGCCGACTCCTGAGCGGGATGAGATATGCGGGTGGACCTTGGCGATTGCGAGGAACATCGCGTTTTCGGCTGATTGCGGTGACCCCCTCCCTGGCGGTCGGGGCTCTGAATCTGACTCAGAAAATCCCTCCCCCTGCCCCCCTCCCAAGGGAGGATTATGCGCCATTCATGTTTTGTTCGGGTGGCGCATTGAGAAGATCGCG
>CAYMQF010000022.1:15125-22878 GCA_964392425.1 uncultured Phycisphaeraceae bacterium | reverse complement strand
TCCGACTTCATCACCGTTGATCCGGGGCAGACGGGAACCAATGCCTTCATCCAATCGTTCGCGCTCAACGGGTTGGTCTCCACCGGCACGAGATGGATCAGCAGGATCGAAGCCCTTCCCTACGACTGGCGGAGCACCGAGCTGGTGTCGATCAACGAACGACTGACCTATGTTGATGACGGTCGATTCCCGCCCGCCGGGCAGCGCCCCAAACTCGGATACGTCCTATTTTTCAGGCGTTTTGGCGAACTCAACCAGGCGATGATCCTCATCTACTCACTGACGCCGCAGAGTCGTCCGACTCTGAGTCCCGACCAGTTTCCGTTCACCCCGCCCGACGATCAGGCGAGTGCTATGGACATGCTTTCCCCCCAGACGAACTCACTGGTTCGCCTGCTCGACGCGGAGATCTGGTGGGATGATGTTCGTAGGCAATATTATATGCGTGTACAAAACGATGAGGACAACCGCTGGGTCACGGCCCCCGGCCAGATTCTTCTCATGAGGAACCCGACGGCGAACCCGAATGGCCAAGGCTCTGACGACGTTGTTCGCATTATTTCACAGATCGAAGACCCGGATGATTCGACTTTTGTCCGTGGCTATCTCGACGATGCGCCGCGAGTCAAACTTCAGGCTGTCACGCGTCAAGTCGCCAATCAACCCACACAGATTCAGGTCTTCGCGCTCCAACGCGAGGTGATCAACGCTGACCCCTCCGACAAAACACGATGGACCGTGCGCCCCGTCGAAGCGCGCCTGGTGCCGATCGTCGCTCAATAAAGGAGTCAATCATTTCTTATGAACTCTGCCCGCTCCATGATGAACACATACTTCCTGCGCCGCACCGCTCGCCAACGATCGTTCACACTTGTTGAACTGATGGTGGCCATCGGCATCGTTTCGTTCCTCATCCTTGGCATCGGTCAAGTGTTTCGCAGTGTCGGCAATCTGGTGAGTCTGGGAACTGCCGTTGCGGAAGTTGACCAGATGGCTCGCTCGATCGAGCGCCAGCTGCGCGATGATTTTGCTGCGTTGTCTGCGATGCGCACGGAGGACACCTTCATCGCCATCCGCATGCGCGAGCTGGGTGACGCCAACCACAACAGCACTCTTGACGCCAACTCGAATGAAACAGCGGTGTATCTCACGCAGAAAGATCGCGAGTTGGATCAGCTTGACATCGTGGCTGGCGTGATCACGGGACCGTACGCGCAAGGCAGTCGAGCGGTCACGATTCGCTTGGATGAAATCGCGTTTCTCGCCCAACCGATTGTGGGGGGGAACTACACCTCCTTCGAGCCTGATCGCAACGGGGTCATGGAGGCGTCGGCGGACACCGCTTTGATCTACTACGGGCATGCGCTGCGCCCCGCACCGGACCCCAACTGGCCGCCGGACGCCACCGCTCCCGATCCGCCCCGCATTCCACAGCGCATGAACGTGCCCGACGGTGATTTCGGCCAGCGAGCTGGCGACGACAATCGTTATTTTGACACCTTGGGAAGCCTTTACAACCAAGCTACCTCGTTGCAGTTGGCCACGGGGCGAAACGAGTACGCAACGGGTTGGATTCTCGCTCGCCAGGCGCTGCTCCTTGCTGGGGGTGAAGCTGCCGGTGTGGCGGATTCCCGATACGGCATCACCTCGATCGCCGGCCCAGGAAATGCGCGTGAATACGCCCCGTACATTCGCGATCTCGAAACGATCAACCGATTCTGGGGTGTTGGTGGAGGGTTGGGCCCGTACTCCATCGGGCTTGACCATCAAGGACCTCGTAGCGGGCTCTATGATCCAAGCGATCCTTCCAACATCTTTCCTCCGGCGCCTCGCATCATCCAGCACGGTCGCGTTGATATTTGTGCGCAAAACCGCGCCGATGTCCAGAGGTGGCTCCAAGGTGAACCTCCATTAGCACAGCCTGGCGCCACTCCTCCCGCGGTGGCGAATCAAGTGAAATCTCCACCATTTCGCGAAGGGCGATTTTCGGTTGCTGCGCTTGGGGATGAGTACCTCTCTGGCGAATTTGTCGGGGCGCCCTTTGACGATCCCCTCCGGTCCGTGCGAGGCATGCTCTGGCAACAACAGGCAACCACCGCACCTGATGATCAACGATATTTCGACACACGACGAGGCATCCGTGCTGCAATCGCAGGCGTTTTCACGCGGGTCCTTGCCGACAGTGAGCCTCCCTTCATCGATCGCGATCGGGATACAACCAATATTTCCTATCCAATCCTGAACTCCAGCCGGCCCACCGACGCTGAGGATGCGTTGATGGACGCTCATGCCATGCTCGCTGAGCGGTGCAGCAACTTTGAGATCGCTTGGCGCATGACCGATCCCGATTGGCCCGTCGCTCGGCAGGACATCGACATCGACGGAGACACCGTTCCCGAGTTTCGCTCGGGCGATCGCATCTGGATCGACATTACGACGCTCAATCCCAACAACCCCAACTTGACGAGATCGACGGTCCAGAACTGGGTTCAGGAAAACATCGGGTCATTCGACATCGGTGACCCGCCTTCCTTTGGCGCCACTCCGTTGTCAGGAACCGAATTCGCCGACGCCAATCAACAGCCCGAGCTTGGCTACGAAGATTGGCGCAACCCCTCTGGAACCACCTTTGATTTCGACTTCGCTCAGGCGGTCGATAAAACCGGAACGCAAATCACCAGCACCAATCCCCTCTTCCCTCTCTACAACCCGGAGATCTCCAGCGGAGCGCCCGAACTGCAAAGAGAATATCTCGCGATCTGGCCGTTCCACGCTCCGCGAATCACGGGCGGTGGCTACGAAGAGGTTGGCTTTCCCAAAAAACTTCAGATTCGTATTCGTATGACGCTGCACGACTCGCAGCGCCGCATCAGCGGGGGCAAGACGTTTGAGTACATCTTCGACGTCTCTCCCGGCGATTGACTCAATGGGTGAGAGAAACGTCAGGCGGATGGTGGCTCGTTCGTCGGCGTCAGAAAAAGGCACAGTCATGAACATTCAAAACGCAAATCAAACCGAACCAAATACAACGCCCGCGCTCCGCAACAAGCGTCTGCCCAGCCAGCGCAAAGGCAGCATTCTGGTGCTTGTCGTGGGAGTGCTCGCGGTCCTGGCAGCGATGGCGCTCTCCTACATCACCGTCGTTCGCATCGACCGCCGAAGCACCGACGCCTATCAGGAGCAGGAAAATCTTCAGCAGCAAGTCGTCGCTGTCACCACCTTTCTCCAGGCGATGCTGACTTCGGATTTGTTCAGCAACCTGATGACCAACGCCTCGACTCCGAAGATTGTCTTCAGCACGGTCACGGGTCAAAACGAGTTGAACTGGCCAAAAGCTTTTGCGGACGGCGAATACTTTGACTATCCGTGGACGGACGCGGGGCAGCTCCCTATGGGCCAAAACAGTCCCGGCTACACATGGAACACGAATGTGCCTGGTCAGCCGCCCTCCGCGAACTCGATTTTGCCTCGCATTTCAGGCGCCAGTCGCGCCTACGCCGACGATGCCTGGCTCTCTCCCCTCGAGCCGATCGACACCGGCAACGCATCCAACGAAGGCGCCGAGTTCGACACCTGGCCTCAGATCACCAATCTGCTCAGCGCCTACCGCTATCGCAACAGCGATCCGGCGCAGCCCTTGCTCAAGCGGTGGACGCGTGACAGCGGGCGGTTCGTCGATCTCGGGCAGTTTCTCCTGCAAAGGCCGATCAACCCGGCTTCGCCTCGACATGGTTTTCCAAGCGCCGCCCTGACGCTCAGCGCACCCATCGATCAGAGCGGACAGCCTTGGTTTTCCCCGCCATTGGCAGGAGGCGCCCAGAACAGCCCCGCGCTCGGCGTCAATCAGCAAGTCTATGACCTCCAAATGGCTGATTTACAAGAGGAGTTCTACTGGCCCGCCATCGGCTTTCCATCGACGCCGGATCTTCAGGGCCAGCGAGAGTTTCTCCCCGCAGACGAACGCTTCTGGGCTGACACAGATGGCGACGGCCGCCCTGATGCACGTTGGCAGCAGCTCGACGCGCTCGGCAATGCTTTTGGAAAAGTATGGGTCGTCGCTGCGCGCATCATCGACAACTCCGCGATGGCCAACCCCAACGCCCACATCAGTTTCGGGTATGACTCTCAAATCCCACTCGACACCAAGCTCGGGGACGGTCGAACCCCTGCCGATATCGATCTGTTCCGTCTGTTTGCTTCCCAACGGGCTGGCGCCACCACGGCTCACCCGGACATTTCACTCAGACCCCTCTTCGATCTCCAACATCTCAAAGACAGTTTTCTCGAAAATCTGATCAATGGCTTGCGTGTTCCCAACATTCTCAACCAGATCGATCAAATCGACTTTGTTCAAAATGCCCAAGGGATGAACCCGCTGGGCCTGCGCGACAGCCGCGATTTCATCACCATTGGCGAGACGTGGCCGGCGACGTCGACCCTGTTCGGCGATCTGTCAATGCCGACTCCGCTGAGCCCTCTTGAACTCAAACGAGTCGAGCGAGCAGCGTACTGGCGATACTTCGGCAGCGACCCACTCGCGCCCATCGCCACCACCGGAGCGCCCTATCCATTCCGCGATGAGATCGATCTACGCACCTTCTCAGGCTACAACCTCCTTCGCACCGTCTCCCGCATGG
Organism: uncultured Phycisphaeraceae bacterium; assembly: GCA_964392425.1. Classification (GTDB taxonomy): domain Bacteria; phylum Planctomycetota; class Phycisphaerae; order Phycisphaerales; family UBA1924; genus CAYMQF01. Next base: position 18,241 of record CAYMQF010000022.1, on the reverse strand, counting down.
AGCAGCGTTTTGATGGTCCTCGACCAATCGGCGCCGGGGTAGACGGTTTTCTTCCAGGGGTCACACCGCGCTACAACAACACGCTCAACGGCCCAGCGCTGGGCCCGATGCGCAGCAAAGAATGGGACATTCCAACGCAGTCGCCTCGAACGTTCGACGACACCTTCGTCCTCCTGCCGGGCATCGGCCAATACACCAACCAGGTGAAACTGGAGCGCCAGCGCAAAGACATCCGCCACCTCCTGACCGTGATCAGCGGCAGTGGCTCCATCGGCCCCGTCCCCGTTCTCAACCCCACGTTTGACCAGCAGTTCAGCATGCCCAAGGTGAGCCTGCGCCGGTTTTCCAATGCGCCGCCAACTCTGTTGCAGCCGTTCAACCCGGTGGACAATCTCAACCGGGTTCGGCAGGCGTTGACCGACGCTTTCTCAACCTACCTCTGGGCGCTCGCTCCACTTGCCACCAACCAGCCGTTGATGAGCCCGCTCGATCAACTTGATGCGTTCACCTATGCCCAGCTCGCCAACGACGCGGACCTCCATTACGGCGGCGGCGTGGCAGGCCCCGCGTCCAAAGCGGCACAAGAAATCTATGGATTGAATCTCAACATTCCGGGCCCCAGCGCTGCTGACGCTATTGGCGCTGGATACGCCGTTCTTCGCGCTGCCGCCCTTGCTGTCAACACTGCTGACGCAGTGGACAACGAAACCGTGCAGGGCGATGCGACCACCGAGACGCCGACGATGGTTCGCCTGTTCAACCAGCCGGACCTTCCCGCTTTTCTCAGTCTCAATGCGCCGCTCCGCATCCTCATGGAGCAGGGCGCGGTTATTCCTTTGGGCGTGCGTTTTCCACAGGGAGACATCTGGTCCGATTCGCCGCTGTCGCCGGTTGGCGCCATTGCGTCAGGCCAAAACCGCCGTGCCCTCCCGCCCGAGGTGGTCGGCGAACCGCAAAACGGCGTCACGCTCCTCGGCTTGGATCGCCAGCCGTTCCTGGTGCAGGCGGTCTCCATCGCGGTCTACGCCGACACCGCTGCGACATTGGGAATCACCTTGACGGACGGTGTGATCACGCCAGACACCGACCCCAAGGAGCAGCTGGGCTCCTTCCTCGCAGTCGAGCTTGGCAACCCCTGGCCCGAGCCGCTCAGCTTGGCCCGATACATCGTTCGCATCGATAGCGGAACAGACCGCATCGACCTTGATTTTTCATCGCTGCCCATCGCTGGAGCCGCCATCATCCCCGCCGGCCAGACGGCTGTCTTCTACCGGTTCCGCGGGCCGCAAGATATCGATCCCAACGGAACAGCCGTTGCAGATTGGCAGATCGTGCGCGACATGATCTTCGGAACCTTGGGCGGCACCGCTGGAAACATGCGTGAAATCACGGGGTCATTGGCAGGCTCCGCAATCATCTCAGGTGTCTCAGACATGTTCCGCCCGTTTGCCGGAGCCTCCATTCCAGTCCTTCTCATTCGGACGATTCAAGGCGTCGGGGGTGGCGGGAACACCGAAGTGCTTGTTGACCGCTTGTCGCCTGATCCCACCGGCAATGCGCCTTTCCCTGCAACGCTCACGGGTGACTATGTTCTCTCGGCTCCGGGCGCCCTTTCCTTTTCCACTGGACGTGTCGCCGTCCAATCCAGCTTGCGCCGATCAACACGAGCCAACGGCAGTGGTTTCCCCGGCTATGTCGTCGAACGCCCGATTGCCAACATGACCGTGATTCAGAGCGACAGCAACGCCAGCGAAGTGGTGCAAGCCTGGCGTGTGGGCTCCAATGCACAGCCGCCTCTGCCCGTCGACGACATCGGTACCGGGCTCATCAATCTCAACGAAACCAAAGTCCTCGGCGAAATCAAACCGGATTCGATCAATCTGCCCAACTTTGAGTTGTTCGTGCCCAATGGGCCGATGCTCGCCACGAGCGAAGTGGGACAACTGTGCACTTTCGCGCACATGTACATCCATGCCGATCAGAGCGCACCAAGTGTTGTCGATGCATGGAATGTCGCCGCACCACTGCTTGGGCCGGGCAAATGGGCGACCGTCTCCGAACAGCTCGGCTGGGACGCGCATTACTTCTACAACAACGATCCCGGCGGCACACCAGTCGGCCTCAACCTCAACCCCTATCTCGGCGTGCTTGATCCGTCTCGCTTCATCCTCGACAGTGGCTGCGGCGCCACGCAAGGCGATCTCGCCACGGTTCCATTCAACACGCTCCCCGATCCACTTGCCGTTCCATTGGCGGTGCGAGTCTTTGATGCCTTTGAAGCGATCCCTACGCCCAGCAGCGGTTTCGTCAACGGTCGCGTCAACATCAACACCGCTCCCAAACGCATCCTCGAACTGCTTCCCTTTCTCGATCCACGCGACCCGATCACCGGCGCGACGATTCCATCTCTTGCCGGTTGGACTCCTGCGCTGCCGCCGTTCAACCTGAGCCGGGTTGATCTGATCCAGCGATATCGTGCAAGAGATTCTCAGCCAGCTGGCGGTGCGATCATCACCAACACCGGGCAGTTGACCGCCAGCCCCAATCAGTTGACGCGCCTCTCCGGGCTCCGTCAACCTCAAGCATCAACTCCATTCTCACTCGGCTTTGTCAGCAATGGTGAACTGGCGACGCTCGGCCTGTGGAACGTCATCAGGGATGGCAACTTCGATCCGACTATCCAGAACATGGGTTTCCTCGAACTGGGTGGCAACGGACAGGCCAATGAACAGATCCCCCTTGACATCCGTCCTGCAGCGTTCGGCTATGAGGCGGGCGACGATCCCGAAGAACGGCTCGCCATCTTCCGCGCCATCAGCAACATCGTCTCGACGCGCAGCGACATCTTCACCGCGTGGTTCATCCTCCGAGCCTACGACCCCAAGGACATCGAAGCGATCACCATCCCGCTCGATATCGAAGGCGATGAAAATGCGATCGTGTCACTCATGAATCCGGGCAACCCCAACGCTTTGCCAGGCGTATCGAGGGACAATCCCGGCTTGCTCCCATCGTTTGAACGACGCCTGCTCGTGATCTTCGATCGCTCCAACGTGACGCGCCCGACCGATCGCCCTCGCATCTTGCTGCAAGTCGAACTGCCGATCCGGTGATTT
>CAYMQF010000022.1:4717-15025 GCA_964392425.1 uncultured Phycisphaeraceae bacterium | reverse complement strand
TCAATATCTTGGAACGTTCTGATCGATATCAATCGCCCAGACATCGATGCCGCCCGCCATGGATTTGACATCGGTGAACCCCGCCTGCCGGAGAAACGCTGCGACCCATAGGCTTCGCCGCCCCGTGTGGCAATAGACCACCACGGACTTGTCTTTGACCGATTGCAGCTCATCCAATCGCGACCATGTCTCGTGCATCGGCATGAACATCGCACCCGGCGCGTCGATCCGGCAATGCTCGTGTTCTTCCGGGCGCCGACAGTCAAGGAGAATCAGCTCGCTGTCCCCAGCGTCCAGCCTGGCTTTGACCGTGCGAGGCACGACTTCCCACTCAGGTTTGAACGGCCGTCCCGCGGGCAGCCCGTGCTCATCAAGTTCCGGCGAAGGGGCATGCTTCACTTGAGCGGCTCGGGGACATTCGCTTCCTGCTTGACCGGCTCAGTTTGAGTTGACGAATCGGAAACAGCAGCTTGGCCAGCGGTGGATGGCACAAGGAAGATTTCTACTCGGCGATTGGCAGCAGCGCCTTTCCCCTTCACATTGGGAACGATTGGTCGATACTCGCCCCACCCAGCTGCTTGGAGCCTGACGTTGGGCACGCCTGCCTTGGCAAGCACCGCGCGAACAGCAATGGCGCGATGCGCTGACAGATGAAGATTGGTCGGATGCTTCCGCCGAGTCTCGGGGCGTCCGATCGGCACGTTGTCGGTGTGACCCACAATGCGCGCATCGTATTTTGACGCTTGCGGGCTGACGAGAATCTGCGCGATTTTATTGAGCGCTGCTCGAGCGGAGGACGTCACTTCGGTAGACCCCGGGGAGAACGTCAGGTCGCTGGTGAGCTGGATCATGCCTCGTGAGGAGTCATAGCGCATGATGTCCGGATGCGTTGCAGCGAGTGTGCGCAGCGCGTCATCGGTGATCGGATCCAACGGCGCCACCGCGACGGCGTTGAGCTTCTCCGTCAGGTTGCGATAGTTTTCACGCAAGCGAAGAATCTGCCCTTGCAAATCAGCGTTGCGGTCGCGTGCCTCGCCCACCGCGTCGTCCGCGGACGCAACTCGGTCGCGCAGCAGGTTCGCGGTATTTTGCTCCGCTTCAAGCTCCTGACCGAGCATGACATTTCGCTCTTCCAGCGAGCGGTTGGTCTTATAGAGGCTGTCGTATTCCTGTTGGTTGACACATCCGCCCAATCCCGTGGCGACGATGATCGCCCCTGCTGCCCAGAGTGCTCTGTGACCAGTCATTTCGCGGCTCCTTTATCATCCGTGTGAGCTTGGCTCGCGACGCCCTTCGCCGCCTTCCAAGAGCATACTCTACCTTACGGCTGGTTGTGAAGCAGTACGGTGCATCACGCTCGACATGCAGTCAATACGAAATGGCACACTCAAGAACGCTCTATCTCGCTGACGCACTGGCTGACGATCGCGGCGTCGTCGCGTTGCCCGGTGCAGCGTTGGTCAGTTGGGAGTCGCCTTGGCCCAGCGTCGAACTGCTGGCGATCGGCTCCCTCGACGAAGTTCGGGCACATCCCGCCACAGCAGGCGCCACGGTCGAGCACCTCGACCGGTCGGTCCTCCTCCCAGCCTTGGTCAACGCCCATTCGCACCTGGACCTGACCACCATCGGGCCGAAACCATTTACGAAAGATTGCGGTTTTGCAAGCTGGATCGACGAAATCCGCGTCTGCCGTGCATCTGGAAGCGGTGAAATCGAGGCTGCTGTCCAGCTCGGCGTGAACAAATCCCTCGCGGGCGGTGTCGTCGCGGTGGGGGACATCGCGGGGGATTGGTCGACGACTCCCGTCGGCGCCTTGCGGGAGTCCCCGATGGTCGGCGTGTCGTACGTCGAATGTTTCGGCTTGGGATCGCGGGCTCAAGCGTCAGCGGATCGGCTGGCTGAGATCGTCACTGCGACTCCCCTTTCCACAGACGGCGTCCAGCTCGGAATCCAGCCCCACGCGCCGTACACCGCTGGTCGATCGCTCTACCTCGCTGCAACAGCTCACAAGCTGCCCATCGCCACACATCTGGCGGAATCCATCGACGAACGGCGGTGTGTTGTGGATCGAGCTGGGCCGATCCGGGAGCTTCTCGAATCGCTCAGCTTGTGGGACGACGCGACGGCAGCGGAGTTCGGGTCGGCGCCCACACCTGTCGCCCATCTCGCTGCAGTGTGGTCTCAGCAGCCGTCACATGCCAGCCGGATCGTCGCACATGTCAATGACTGCAGCGATGACGATCTCGATCGGCTCATCCAGATGGGCGCCACCGTCATCTATTGCCCACGGGCGTCTGCATACTTTGCGCATGAACAGGAGTTCGGCCCGCACCGCTACCAGAACATGCTCGCTCGTGGAATCCCCGTCGCTCTCGGGACCGATTCAATCGTCTGTCTGCCCGAGGCGGAGGCTGACCGACTGAGCACGCTCGATGAAATGCGTTTTCTCTGGAAGCGCGACGGGACCGATCCGGTGGTGCTGCTGACCATGGCAACGACCACGGCTGCCCGCGCACTGGGGCTGGATGCGGAGCTGTTTCGACTGACTCCCGGCCCAACCGCTGGGTTGATCGCCGTGCCGACTCGGGAAGCGTTGCGCCGTGATCCGCTTGCGAGCCTGCTCGATGGACGCCATCTGCCTACACTTCTTTCCAATCCCCCGACGGGCAGGAGTCAGTCGGCGTCGGGGCAACGATGATCTTCACGAAGTGCAGCGAACGGTCGGCGACCGCCGATCATGGCAAAGCACAAAGCACCGCACTACCTGAACAGGAGAACAAGGCGACATGAGCGCCAAATGGGAACGTAGTAAAGCGTGGGACGATCAGTTCTTTCCTGCATGGGCGGCGCCAATCAAGTTTCTTTTGCGCGCCTTCAGCTCCATCACGCTTTCGGTCATCCTTCTGTCATTCGTGCTGTTGTATGGAGTCGTGGCGAGCATCCCAATCGGATTGCTCGCGCAGCTACCGACTTGGTTTGTCTACAGCCTGACGTTGGTCGCAACGGTCGCCGTTCTGGTGCTTCCCGCGGCGCTTCTACTTCGGCGTTCGCTCCGCAGCGCGTCCGGCTCGGTGCGGTTTGCAGCGCACTTTGTTGTCGGGCTTGCGATGGCAGGCGCCGGCGTTGCACTGTGGCTCACCGCATTTTGGCCCTTGCTCCGCTACGACCCGGCGGCGCACACCGGCCTGCGTTTCTTTGCCGACTTCACCCAGACGTACGCTTCAACAACGCTCCGCCGACTCCCGTCAATCGAGATGACCGAGGGAGAGTTTTATGGCTGGTGGCCGTTGCGGCTCGTGCTCATCCTGTTCATCATCAACCTGATCACCGCAACGCTCCGGCGGATCGAACTTCGCTTCATGAATCTCGGCGTGCTCACCGTGCACACCGGGATCATCGTTCTTGCGTTCGGATCGTTCCACTACCAAAACCTCAAAGAAGAGGGCGACGTGCTGCTGCTGGCAGGAGCCCATCCCGGACAGGTGGGGCCACCCGCTCGGGCATTCATGGATCGCTATCGCCCCGCTCTGTGGGTGAGCACGGACGGCGCATCGTGGTCGATTGCGCCGATTCCCCGCCTGCCTCGTTACAACGATTTTGGTGAAGAGCTTTCGGATCGAAAGCTTGCAATCGAAATGCCTTCCATCCCGCCTGCCGACGATTTGGATGATCCGGTGTCGATCCATGTTGTCGGGTTCGGCAGTTACGTCGAGATGGTGGACTCGTGGGAGCCAGCCCCGGCGGACGCCGACTTGACGGATTCCGGCGGCGAGTTGATCGAGCTTGATCTCGTGAGTTCTCTTCCATCTGCACCCGGCGAGCTACCGACCCCTCGCCCGGTTGGCACGATGCGCCTGCCTGAGGGATCGCCGGTGGATCGCGTCGCCAATATCGGAGGCGCCTTGTTCGTCGAGCATGTGCCCGAGGGCGATGAAACTCGCTGGTCCATTCTGGATCTCCCGGCGCCTCCCGAAACAAACTACGCGCTCGTCGTGTGGGATGAACTCGGCGAACCCAAAGCAGTCCCCGTTCAGGCCGGCGACACATTCGAGACAGATGGTTATTCCATCGAAGTCAAGAATCTGCACACCAGTGCGCCCTTCCCGATCATCACGCCGGGCTACAAAGGCGCCGACAGTTCGGTCGCGATCGTAAATGTCACAACTTCTGCCGGTGACACATTCGAACGGTGGGTCTTCCACCGGTACCCCGAGCTCGATCAGGACATACACGGCATGCGCGATGACGGGCGCCCCGATCGTCGACCTGCTGACCCTGCTCTGAAGCTCATGCTCCTCGACATGAAGGTGGCGCAGGTCTATGTGCGCGGCGGCGACGCGATTGTTCGCCTGCCCGGCGGGGAAGTCACTTCTGAAAAACTTGGTGAAGGCCACGAGCTTCACATCGGCCCCATGATCGCTGTCAAGTTGACCCACCGTTGGGCCAACTCGATGCATGCTGACCGCCCCGTGGTCGTGGCGACGGATCGCCGGGAGAAAAACGCGATCGGCACGTTTGGCAAAGCGGCGATCGAATTGGAGTTGACCGCAGGGGACCACTGGCGCCAAACGCTGTGGCTTCCCTTCAGCCAATACATGAACATCGAAACGGGCGCCATTCGCTCCGTCGATCTGCCCAATGGTCGATCGCTGCGATTTGCATTCAGCCGACGACTCCACGGGCTGCCCGGGATTTCGCTTCGGCTCGCTGATTTCGAAATGATCCCGTACATCATGAGTGACATCCCGCGCGACTATGTTTCCAATGTCGTCGTCATCGACGCAGTGCGCGGCAGGACTGACACATTCGTCACCCGGCTCAACTATCCGTTGATCCATCGGGCGCCATTCCAAAAACGCGATGATCGCCCAGCGATCGCCAATGTGCTCGCAGCGGTGGTCAATGTCATCGCGCCCAACCGCTACAAGTTCAGCCAGGCGGGGTGGGACGCGCAAGGGTGGCGAGAGTCGCAAGCAAAGGTCGAGGCAGGAGAGCTCGAGCGCCCGTTTGCATCGTTCACCATCCTTGGCGTCGGGAACAATCCCGGAATCCACATCATCGCGCTGGGCTCCGTCATGGTCGCCCTCGGAATCCCTTGGGCTTTTTACATCAAACCGATGATTGTCCGAAGTAAAAAACGACGGCTGAAGCGTGAGCATGCTCAGTCCGTGCAGGAAGCCAAGAACGCCACACCGCCCAAGAGTATTGACACGCAGACATCCACACCCCAACCGGTTCACGCCGGAGGAGTGCCCTCATGAACTTTTCTCGTCACTTTGCGTCGACGATTGCGATATTGAGTGTTTTCGGAATTTCCACAGTTGCTCTGGCGCAAGGCGCCCCCGCAGGCAACTCCTATCCGCAAGCCGAACTGCTTGAGAGCGGTGACTATCCCAATCCGCTCGGAACGCCGACGACTCCCGATGAGATGTCCTCTGAGCAGAAGTACGAATTTTCCAAGAGTGTTGACCTGTCGCCGCTTCGTGCGGCTGCGGTGCATCACAACGGGCGCGTCAAAATCCTTGACACACTGGCGCGCGAAACGGTCCGCGCGATCACCGGTCGGCGTGATTACATCGACATTATCCCGATCACCAACGACGCCGGTGTCGTCACGAAAGTGCGCAAGCTGCACTACGACCCCTTGTTCACATATCTCGACCTGCTTGCCTCCTCGTCGTACTATTTCAACAAGCCTTTGGTCCATGTGACATACCTCCCCGCTCGCCGGGCGTTGATCGAAGCGACCATCTCCGATCCAAAAATGGAAGAACGATGGATGAAGCTCACCCGCCTGAGCCCCGGCATGATCGGCGCCGCGTTCCGCACGGTCGCTGAGGAGCAGGGGACGGACGCTGCGGTCGCCGACGAGCTTTCCAAACTCAGTTCGATCTCGGATCTCTTACGCCGTGGGCACGCCAATCTTTTGATGGTGGCGCCTCAAACCGAAGGTGGCGACTGGCTGCACGTTTCTGCTCTGAGCAAGGACACCCCTTTGCGCAAGGCGTTTGCGCAGCTCGGCGACGCGTGGCGCGCGGGCGATGCGGACCGCGTCAACTCATCAATCATCACCGTTGCAGCGGAGCTTGAGGCGGTCAACGCAGGACGGGACCACCCGACTCGGCGAGCCATCGAAGCGGGATACAACCGGGCGCATCCATTCGATGTCGGCGCCTGGCTCTACCTCGTCTCCTTCCTTTCGCTGCTCCTGGCATTTGGAACAAGCTGGCGATGGACGCTCATCCTCGGTGTCACCACACTGTCCCTCGCTGTGCTCGCACACGCTGCGGGGTTTGGCGCCCGCTGGTGGATCGCTGAACGTTTACCCATTCAAAATCAGTTTGAATCCATGACCGGGCTGGCTTTGGGTGGCGCGGTCGCAGGGCTCGTCATCATGTTGATGAAACGGCAATGGCTCTTCGGCGCCGCCGCTGCTGCCGTCGGGTTTTTGATCCTCACCGCAGCGACACAGACAAGCGTGCCCGGTGAAACCATCGGCCGGGAAGCGGCAATCCTCAATACTTCATGGCTGCTCAAATATCATGTGACGACGGTTCTCGTCGGCTACGGGCTCATCACACTCAGCGCCGTCATGAGTAGTTTTTATCTCGCGCTGCACTATTTTGGCGCCAAGGGTGGCGACCCATCGCCAGGTTTTGCTGCGCAGGGGCTCGGCCTTCTCAAGCCGGGCTCAGCTGACGAAGCGACTCAGCAGGTCAACCTTGGTCGATCGCGCCTGCTCAAAGACCTCGACAATGCGCAGATGACCGTCCTGCAGCTCGCCTTCTGGGTGCTTGGCGTCGGCGTCATGCTCGGCGCGTGGTGGGCGGATCATTCATGGGGCCGATGGTGGGCCTTTGACCCGAAAGAAACGTGGGCGCTGTTGACCTGGATCATCTATCTCGTCGTGATCCACGTCCGCCACGGCTTGAAAACCAAAAAAGGACTCGTGACCGCGTGGCTCAGCGTGGTCGGCTTCTTCGTCATGTTGTGGACGTACTTCGGCGTGAATCTGCTTCTCCCCGGTTTGCACGCCTACGCATGAGTCGCCTTGGTCGAGATGAATATGCGGTCGATCCCGTCACGCTTGCCAAGCGATTGCTTGGCTGCCGACTGGTCCGGACGCTGGACGACGGCGCCCGCCTGAGCGGCGTCATCGTCGAGACAGAGGCGTATCTCGGCGAAGTCGATCGCGCTTCTCATTCCTTTGGTGGTCGGCGAACCGCCAAGAATGAATCGATGTATCTCGCGCCGGGCGCCGCGTATGTCTACTTCACCTACGGAATGCACCATTGCATCAATGTGGTGTGCGGCTCAGTCGATGAACCCGTCGCCGTGCTGCTCCGAGCGCTGGAGCCGACGGAGGGCGCCGAGCAAATGCGAATTTTTCGCTCAGCGAAGGCCCGAAAATCACCCTTGCGCGATCATGACCTTTGCTCAGGACCGGGCAAGCTATGCCAGGCGCTGGCGATCAACCGCGAGCAGGATGGAGTCGATTTGTGCAACTCAAACGCGCTCTTTATCGAACCTTCGCAAATCGAGACAAGCAAGACAGGTCCGATCAGTGTCGCCAGCCGGGTGGGGCTCGGCTCTGCGGGGGAGTGGACGGACCACCCCTTGCGTTTTTTTCTTGCTGATTCGAGACATGTCAGCAGAAAGTGATTGCTCTTGAGGGGGTCTGCCGAATATGATGGTGCAGCGGCACGGGCCGAACTTTGTGGGAGCGACTTTGTGGATCAGGCATTGCGCAAATGGAAAGAGATTCGTCAGAACGCTGGGCCATACCCGCCCGAGGCGTATGAGTTTGTTCAGGAAGGTCTTCGCCACACCGTCGAAACAATCAAGCAGGACGAATCGTCAACGCCTCCCGACCACCGGCACGTCTCCGGGCGTGAACTGTGCTGTGGATTGCGCGACTACGCCAAGAATCAATATGGCTTGCTCTCCCACGATGTCCTCGAACACTGGAAGATCCGCGCGACCGAAGATTTTGGGCACATCGTTTTCGCGATGGTCGATGCGGGCATGCTTCGCACTTCTGATGAAGATTCGCTGACCGATTTTACGGGCGTCTACTCCTTCGATGAAGCGTTCGACCGGCTCGACCTCGATACGCAGCTCAATCACATCTGAGTCGCGCCAGCCGCTTCATTACAGCAGCTCCCAGCATCAGCGACCATCTCCCGGTAGCCTGTCGCCCTGATGGCAGACACCGCTGGAAAACGATCCGACTCCGCTCGACGCCGGGCGTGGCCTGACCGCCACCTCTGGGAGATTCAGCCGATCCGCGACCTTGGCGTGATCGCGATCGCTGTCGGCCTGATCTTTCTTGGATATCGACTCAGCGTCGTCACGGCGCCGTTGCTCTTGGCGCTCCTGCTGGCGTACCTGCTCGAGCCGATTGTCAGCCGAATCGCGGATCGTGGGCGCCTGTCGCGCTCGTCAGCAGCGATCGTGCTCATCATCGCATCGGGTGTGCTGATTGCAGTTCCATTGGCGTTCGCAATGGTCTTTGCGATCGTTCAGGCGGTGGAGTTGGTCGGCAAGCTCCCTGACATTTTTCAGAAAACTTCCGATTTCGTGGTGGGGACGTTCGGCGCCGACCAAGAACAAATCCAATCCGCGATCGACACCATCAGGCAATGGGTGGAGTCCAACATTGGGGTCCTCGCCCAAGGGGCCACCGCGCAAGGCGCCAACGTGGTTGCGTATCTGGGCCGAATGATCGGCTCGACGATCCAGATCGGACTGCTGCTGTTCCTTGTCCCCTTCTTCTTCTACTTTTTCTCGACGTCACATCCCAAGGTTGCTGCGTTTGGCAAAGAGTTGATCCCCAAGGCGCACCGCGAGCGATGGCTCGTCTTGATCGGGCGAATGGATGAGATCGTCTCCGCGTTCATCCGAGGCCAGCTTGTGATTGCGCTGATCCTCGGGCTTTTTCACGCCATCGGCTGGCTCATCATCGGGGTGCCATCTGCGATCTTGCTGGGCGTGATCGCGGGGGTGCTGTCGCTCGTGCCGTATGTGATCGGGCTGACGCTTCCCGTGGCGATCGGGCTTTTGTGGTTCGACCAGTCGAGCGCCGCTGAGCCAATGAGCATGTGGTGGATTTTCCTCGGGCCGACGATTGTCTATGTGATCGCGCAGTTGCTCGAGGGGTATGTGCTCCAGCCGTTGATCCATGGAAAATCGACGAATCTGGATGCTGCAACGATTGTCGCTGCGGTCATCGCGAGCGCTTCGATTGCCGGGATTTATGGCGCCTTGCTTGCGATCCCCGTCGTTGCGTGCCTGAAGATCATCCTGACCGATGTGGTTTGGCCTCGCGTCCACGATTGGCTGGAAGGACGGGCGGAGGATCCGCTGCCGATCAGCACCCGACGCGAAGATAAGCCGGAGAGTTGAAATCAAACTGAGTTCGGTGAGTTGCTTGGGGAGTTATCAAGCCCGCTTGGCGCTTCGCGATTTTGGCTTGGCTTTCGCTTTGGTGCGCTGTGCATCAGTAGGCTCGGAATAGCTCCGCTCAACCTGTTCGACATATCCCTCGTGCTGAACAGCAGGCGTGACCACATGCACCACGGGTGGCTCACCATTTTCAGACTGATCGCCCTTCTGGGATGAGGCGTCTGCATCGCCATCAAACAACGGCTCTGCGTACAGCTCGACCAGGCTTCGCTCGACTTCGTTGACGATCGCCTCGCGCTCAGCAGTGGGCGCCAGCAGCAATGCTGAGACCCAACGGCGGATCAGTTCCGGGCCACCGGGCCGAAGCAGCTCAACGAGCATCCGGACGTGATCTGCTGGTGACGGCACGGGCGACGATCCGTGCTCTTTGATCTGGACCATCGGCGGTTTTCTGGGTGTCATCGCGGGCACTCCCTTGCGTGGGCTTTCGTTTCGCTTTGCCTGCTGAGCTCATGGCGGCAAGCTCCGTCCTGATGCGGGCTTCAAGCGTTTGAACAAAGATCTCCAGACGCTCCAGCCGAGTCCCGACCGTTTCGAGCGAACCCGCCACCGCGGTGAGAAGCTCCGTCGGGTTGGCTTGCTGGAGGGCGTGCGTGCGGACTTGAGCGTGTTTCATCGGCCCCTGACCCGTGAGGAGCCATTCGTAGTTCAGCCCCAGCGCATCGCAAAAAGTCGTGACAAACTCGACGCTCGGCGCCTGCCCCTGCATGTAACGGCGAACCGTCTCCGAGTTGTGGTCGGTCAGTTTGCCTATCGCTCGGAAAGTTTTCCCATCCGATGCCTCGGCCATTCGATCATGGAGGCCTGAGTAAATCACTGTTTTCAGTATTGCATGGGCGTCAC
>CAYMQF010000022.1:0-4617 GCA_964392425.1 uncultured Phycisphaeraceae bacterium | reverse complement strand
GACTCAGCGAAGGGCGCTAATGACATTTTTTGCACACACTCAGCGGAACTGGCCGAACTCAGTGTCGGGCCAGCCATTCCGGGTGGCATCCGCTACGCTGATAATCTGGGTCGACTTCGATCCATACGAACGCATTTGGGTGAGTATTTCACTCTCAGACAACTGGAGCTCTGCAATGTCGGTGACGACGATCCGTAACGGCCTATTCCTGCTTCTTGTCACAGCATTCCTGACCGGCTGCCACGGCGGCCAACAGGATCGCATGGGGCTCCTCGAAGATGAAAACTTCGAACTCCGTGCCCGCAACCAGCAACTCCAAGCGTCCCTCAGCCAGGCGGAGCAAGCACGCTCTCTGCTGGATCAGGAAGCACAGGACCTGCGAGCAGAGAACGACCAACTCAAAACCGACGGGTCAGGAGGCTACCCCGCAGGAGCCAACACCGGCTTTGAAGGGCTCGCGGGCGTCACCACGTCGACCAACGCCAGTGGTGAAGTCATCGTCGCCGTCGCTGGGGATGTCCTCTTTGACTCAGGCAAAGTGAAACTCAAGTCAAGCGCCAAGAAAACGCTCGACCAAATCGTGCAAGTCCTCAACGATCGCTACAGCGGACGGATGATCCGCATCGCCGGGCACACCGATTCGGACCCCATCAAAAAGAGCCAGTGGAAGACCAACGAACGGCTCAGCGCTGAACGAGCGATGGCCGTCGAGGCGTATCTCGCCAAGAAAGGCGTGGACGGCGACCGGATGTACTCCGCAGCTTTCGGCCCGAGCCAGCCCAAGGGAAACAAGAAGAGCAGCCGACGCGTCGAGATCGTCGTGCTCAATCTGCCCGCCAGTTGAGCGGAGCCCGACTCCTCAGTGGGATGGGCGTCTCGCCCGTCGTTGAACACATCGCAACGGCCCTCTCCCACGCGACGCTGATTTCACTACTATCAAAGCATGTTTGATCGACTTCAAGATGCTTTTTCAGGCGCGGTCCGCAAGCTCTCCGGGCGCGGGACCATCTCCGAATCCAACATTCGTGAAGCAGCGGACGAAGTTCGCACCGCGCTGCTCGAAGCGGATGTCCACTACGACGTCGTCGAGCAGTTCTGCGAACAGGTCGTTGAGGACGCGTTGGGCCGCGAGGTCACGCGAAGCCTCAAGCCGGGTGAAGAGTTCCTCGGCGTGGTCCACCGACGCCTGATCGAGCTGCTGAGCCCATCTGACGACACACCGCCCGGCGTAGTCTCCGTCGCCCCTCCTCCCACCATCATCATGATGAGCGGTTTGCAAGGGTCGGGTAAAACGACCACCTGCGGCAAGCTCGCGGCATATCTGAAAAAGCGTGGTCGATCGACCATGCTCGTCGCAGCGGACTTGCAGCGCCCAGCAGCGGTCGATCAGTTGAAAATCATCGCTGAAGCTGCGCAGAGCGACGCATCGGGTGGCGCCCGCGTTCTCTTTTATTCAGAGCCTGACAAGGTCGCCCAATACGGGCAGGCGGTCGGCGTCGCGGTCGGGGTATGCCAACGAGCGGTCAAGCAGGCGATGCGGGAAGGCGTCGACACCGTCATCCTCGACACCGCCGGTCGACTCCACGTCAACGACGACCTGATGACCGAACTGGCGCAGATCCACAAGCTCGTGCGTCCGCACCAGGTCTTCCTCGTTGTCGATGCGATGACCGGGCAGGACGCGGTCAACTCGGCCAAAGCCTTTCACGATCGGCTGCACGTCGACGGCGTGATCCTCACCAAGTTTGACTCGGACACGCGCGGTGGCGCCGCTCTCTCCATCAACTCCGTCACTGGGGCGCCGATCCGATTCGTCGGCACAGGTGAAAAGCTCGACGCGCTCGAAGAGTTCCACGCGGACAGAATGGCCGGGCGAATCCTCGGCATGGGTGATGTCGTATCCCTCGTCGAAAAGGCGCAGCAGGAAGTCTCCGAAGAGGAGGCGCAAGAGCTTGAGGAAAAGCTCGCTCGCGGCGAAATGACACTCGACGACTTCCTCAAGCAGCTTCGCGCCATCCGCCGAATGGGGCCGATGAAGCAGGTGCTGGGGATGCTGCCGGGCGTTGGCTCCGCACTGAAAAATGCGGACATCGACGACAAACAGCTCAACCGCATCGAAGGGATTATCCACTCGATGACCAAACGCGAGCGCGCCGATGTGTCGCTCTTGACTCATTCGCGCCGGCGACGAATCGCCAAGGGGTCTTCTTCGACGGTCAACGAGGTCGGTCGACTCGTCAAGCAGTTTGACGCGATGTCGAAGATGGCAAAGCAGATGGCCGGGCTCGGCGCCGTGGGCAAAATCAAAGCGGTCCGCCAGATGCAGGGGCAGGCTCAACAAATGTCAGCGGGCGGCGGAGCCTTCAAGCCGCGAGCAAGCACCCGCACCGTCAGTCCCAAAGCAGGCTACAAAAAACGAAAATCAAAACGGCGGTGAGGTTTCGCGATCAATCCGCTGCGTCGTCTATCCTGTAGCTCGTGACTGCAGCGACGAAACTCTCATTGATTTCACCCATCGAGCAGGCGCCTCCCATCGGAGAGCGGCATGGGCCAGCCTTTCGCGCGTTGGGGATCCCCTCCATCGCGCATCTTGTCCACCATCTTCCTTTTCGCCATGAGCAGGAGGAAGAAGAAACGACGATCGACCAGCTTCAGGACGGGCAGACCGTCGCCGTGCGAGGCGAGATCACCGACACCAAAGTCGGCGGCTACGGTCGGCGTAAAAGATTCCAGGCAGTCCTCATGGACGACACCGGCCGACTCGACCTGATCTGGTTCAACCAGACGTACCTGCATCGGCGGATCCATCCCGGCATGAGGCTGCTCATCCAAGGGCAGGCCCGCCGAAAAGGGCCCGCGATGCAGATCAGCAATCCAAAGTGGTTTGCGATCAAGGAGGATTCCCCGGAGCCAGCCCGCACACAAGAGCGTCTTCGCCCGATCTATCCGGCAAGCGAGCACGCGCCGAGTTGGCTTATTGAAAAGGCGATTGACTCCGTTCTCGATGAGGCGCTGCCTCTCATCGCCGACCACCTCCCCAAGGCGTATTGCAAGGATCGGGATTTCCCTTCTCTTGCCGATGCGTATCGGATGATGCACCGCCCAAAGAGTGGGGAGGAGATATCAACTGCACGCCGTCGGCTCGCCTACGACGAGTTGTTCTTCCTCCAGCTTGCGGTGCTCCGCCAACGGCTCGATCGCGCGACGCGCCCAGCGTCCGCACTCATCTGCACCGATGAAATCGACCAGCGCATACGCTCGCGGTTTCCCTTCACGCTCACGGCGGGGCAGGACGAGGCGATCAGTGACATTGTGAACGATCTCGGGCGATCTCACCCCGCGTATCGGCTTATCCAGGGAGAGGTCGGCTCGGGCAAAACAGTCGTCGCGTTGTATGCAATGCTGCTTGCCATCGCGAGGGGCAAACAGGCGGCGCTAATGGCGCCAACCGAACTGCTTGCAGAGCAACATCACGCCTCGATCGGCAGACTGCTCGAAGGGTCCAATGTCCGCGTTGAACTGCTCACGGGGAGTCTGCCCCAAAGCGAGCGCGAATCCATTCAACATGAGATCGAGTCAGGCGATATTGATCTCGTCATCGGCACGCACGCGCTGCTGACCCAAGGCGTGCAGTTCGACAATCTTGGTGTGGCTGTCATTGACGAACAGCACCGGTTCGGCGTCGATCAACGTGCTGCACTGTGGACCAAGAAAGGCGAGTCTGCCCCTCATGTGATCGTCATGACTGCGACGCCGATTCCGCGATCGCTCACGCAGACGATCTTTGGCGATCTGGATATTTCGACTATTCGTGGAGTCCCGCCGGGGCGAGGCGCCGTCCAAACAATGCTCTGCTCGCCCGCCAACCGCACTGAGATTGACACGATTCTCGCTGATCGGCTCGCTGTTGGTGAACAGGCGTTCATCGTCGTGCCTGTCATCGAGGAAGGGGCCGGCCTGCGCGATGTGCGTTCCACGCTTGATCGGCTCGAAAATGGGCCGTTGGCGAAGTATCGGCTTGCAGCGATCCATGGCCAGCTCAAACGCGATGCGCGACAGGCGATCATGGAGCGGTTCCGCCTGGGGCAGATTGATGCGCTTGTCGCTACGACCGTCATCGAAGTCGGCGTCGATGTGCCCAACGCCTCACTCATGGTGATCGAACATGCGGAGCGGTTTGGATTGGCGCAGCTCCACCAGCTTCGCGGCAGGATCGGTCGAGGCGCCAACGACGCTCTGTGCATTCTTGTTGCTGAGCCGACCACTCCTGATGGAGAGGCGCGCATTGCAGCGCTCGCTGCGACCAACGATGGTTTTGAACTTGCTGAACAAGACCTGCTCATCCGCGGGCCTGGCGATCTTGCTGGGGCAAGGCAGTCCGGCGCCCCCGCCATGCGCATCGCCGATCTTCTCAATGACATGCCGCTCTTGGCGCTGGCTCGGCGCGATGCGAAAGATTGGCTCGAACGCTCGCCCAGGCTTGACCGACCGGAAGAAGCGCTGCTCGCGCGTCGGCTCGAAAAAGCTCAATCAACCGGAAACTAGGGAAGCAGGATCGTTCGGGACATCAGCGTTGACAGTGCGATTTCGATCGCGGGTTTGGCGTAGATCACGACA
>CAYMQF010000021.1:13467-23421 GCA_964392425.1 uncultured Phycisphaeraceae bacterium | reverse complement strand
GGTCATCGAGGGGCGTGTGATGTGTGGGCCCGATTCTCAATCCCTCTCCCAAGGAAAACCGCCATGCCGAGCCAGCCGACCGAACGTCCCCATCGCATCACCAATCACACCATGTTGAGAAATCTGCCAGCTTTCGCCACAGCCGTGCTCGCGCCACTCCTCATGCTCAGCGCCCCCGCGCAGGCTCAATCAAAATCCATCACCAATGAAACAGCCAAACTGCTGGCTCCCAGCATGGTCGGCCGCGCAGTCTCGATCAACGGTAATACAGCGATTCTCGGTTCCGCGGCAGGCAATCAGAATGGAGCCCTATCAGGCGCTGCTTACGTCTTTGCGCCTGGTCCACTTGGCTTTTGGCGGCGTCAGACCGAACTCTTGGCCTCCGACGGGTCACCGACCGACCGTTTCGGATTCTCTGTTTCCATGAGTCACAACACCGCCGTCATCGGAGCATGGGGCGACGATGACGCCTGCCCGGACAACCAAAACTGCGACTCAGGCTCAGCGTATGTCTTCGTACGCGACCGGAACGGCGTGTGGACGCAGCAGGCCAAACTGCGCGCGTCCGATGCGACAGCACCCGCTCGTTTCGGCTGGTCTGTTGCGATCAACAGTGACACAATTGTTGTCGGCGCCCCTTATGACAATGGCTTTGGCTCAGCGTACATCTTCATCCGCAACGAATATGGTATGTGGACGCAGCAGGCCAAGCTTCTCGCCTCAGACGGAGCCATGCACGACTTATTTGGCGAGTCTGTCGCAATCAGCGGTGACACGGCCATCTGCGGCTCACGCACGGATAATAATGTCAACGGGATACGTGAGGGTTCGGCGTACATCTTCGTGCGCGACGGGAACAGCGATTGGACACAACAGACCAAACTCCTTGCTCCCAACGGCACTGCAGAGGAAGCATTCGGCAGCTCCGTCGCGATCAACGGCAACACAACACTTATTGGGGCGCAAACCGACTCCGAAAACGGCCCAGCCTCCGGCTCTGCTCACATCTTTGTACGCGACACAGGTGGCGCATGGACACAACAATCCAAACTCCTTGCACTCGACGGAGCGGCATTCGATTTTTTTGGCTTCTACGTCGCACTCAGTGGCGATACGGCCGTAGTTGGCGCCCCCCTCGGAGATGACGCTTGCCCTGGCGACACGATGTGCGATTCCGGATCGGCGTACGTCTTTGTTCATGACGAAAACGGCGCATGGATTCAACGCACTAAACTCCTTGCCTCCGATGGAGCCTCAGACGACACCTTCGGCTTCGCAGTGGCAATCAGTGACATAAAAATCTTGGTTGGAGCGGTCGGCGACGAGGATGCCAACGGGCTCAACGCTGGCGCCGCATACATCTTCGATCTCGACGACGACGCCCACTCAGATGACGATGCGGACTTCGACGACGACGGCAAGGTCGACTCTGACGACCTCAGTTCCCTCCTCTCTCAGTGGGGAGCACAAGGCGGCTCAGCAGACCTCAACAAAGATGGCGCCGTGGACAGCCTCGACCTGATCTTGCTCCTCGCCAACTGGGGCTGACCTGCACCGCAAAAGCACGCAATCTTCACACATTGCTCACATTTTTTCCCCGCTGCCACGCATCTAAATGGCCATTCTTTCCCGCTCTCGCGTGCCAACGCGATCGACCCGGAGTACCATTGACACACAATGACACCAAGAAAACCAACCCGGCAGGTGACCCTCGGAAATAGCCGCACCGGCGTCATCCAAATAGGCGGTGGAAAGCCCACAACTGCGGGCGATCCGACCCAGCCCGCCCCCGTCGTCGTCCAGACCATGACAGCAGGCTTCACCCACGATGTCGACCGATGCGTCGCTGAGATAAACAAGCTCGCCGCAGCAGGCGCCGACCTCGTCCGCGTCGCCGTCCCGCAATCCAAGGACACCGAAGCACTCCCCGAAATCCTCAACCAGACCCGCGTGCCGATCGTCGCCGACGTGCACTTTCACTACCAGCGCGCCCTCGAGGCGATCGAGGCAGGCGTCCACAAGATCCGCCTCAACCCCGGCAACATCAGCGACCGCGATCAGGTCAACTCGGTCATCGACGCCTGCAAGGAGCGCTCGCTGCCCATCCGCATCGGCGTCAACGAAGGGTCCATCGTCGAGCGCAAAGACAAACAAAAACGAATGGCCGAGCTAGGCAAGTTCTTCTCCGGGCGCAAGCAAGGCCACCTGCTCGCGATGATGATCGCCAAGCTCGAAGAGTATCTCGACATCTTTGAAGAACGGGAGTTTTTCGACATCGTAATCAGCGCCAAGCTCATGGACGCTGCATGCGTGATCGATGTCTACCGCGAGATCAGCGAACGGTTCGACTATCCGCTGCACTTGGGTGTGACGCACGCCGGCCCGCGCGAGACGGGCGCCATCCGTTCGATCGCTGCTCTCTCAGCACTCATGGCAGAAGGCATCGGCGACACACTCCGCATCAGCTACGCCAGCGATCCGGTCTTCGAAGTCGAGGACGGTCTCGAACTGCTCTACTGCCTTGGCCTGCGCGAACGCATCGGCGTCGACCTCATCGCCTGCCCAACGTGCGGCAGAATCCAGGTGGACCTCTTCACACTCGTGCAGGATGTCCGCAAAACGCTCGCTGCTGAGATCATCGTGCCGATGAAAGTCGCCGTCATGGGATGCGTCGTCAACGGGCCCGGCGAAGCGGAAGGCGCCGACGTCGCCGTCTTCGCAGGCGACCGCAAAGGCATCATCTATGTGCAGGGACAACGCGTCGCCAACGTGCCCGAAGCGGAGATTCTCGATCGGCTGCTCACTGAATGTCGAACATTGCAACAGCGTGTCCAGTCCGGGGACGCCTCGCTGGGCGATAAGACCGTTGAGATCGTCCCGCCCGACCCCATCGGCGAGCTCGGCTCAGGCTTTGACAAAATCGCCTCAGGACAAGTCGAACGCGCTACCGCCGTCACCATCGGCCGGTCCTAGCTGAGAGTAATAAACGCGCGCTCACGGGGAGCGCCGCAACCACACTGCAACGGAGTGCACCATGCCCACCAGCACCTACGACCAGGACGACACCCCCCAGCCGGGACATTCCAACGCCCTTCACGAAGGCATCAACCAACTGATCGGGCATCTTCAAAGTGAAGCGATGCTCGCCGTGGAGCTCGTCGAGCAAGCTGTCCTCGCACTGCGAAAGTGCGACCACGACATCGCCGTGGAAGTTCGTCGGCGGGACACCGAAGTCGACGCCCAGGAAGTGATCATCGAAGAGCAATGCATCCAGTTGATCGCGCTGCATCAGCCGGTGGCGCGCGACCTGCGAGCGTTGATGATTGTCATCCGCGCCAACGCCGACATCGAGCGGATCGCCGACCACGCGTCAGGCGTCGCCAAAGCCGTCGCCTATCTCGGCAACGAACCTTCCCCCAACTGGCCGACCTCACTGATCGAACTCGCCGAACGAATCATCCCCTTGTGCCACGACACCGTTCGCGCGCTGGGGCAGCGAGATGAGCAGGCCGCTGAGCGGATCATCGCGGGCGACAAAGCCCTTGACAGGCTGATGCGAGAAGTGGTCACCGAGATCGAGTCATCCATCGGCGCCGCGGGGCTCTCCCGCCGAGCCGGGCTCCTCGCCTACCGCGCCTGCCGGGATCTGGAGCGCATCGGCGATCTCTGCGTCAATATCTGCGAAGACATTCTCTACGTTCAGCACGGCAAGATCATCCGCCACGAGAAGAAACTCGCTGCGTTCAACAACGAATAATCACCGTTCACGCAGACCGTTCGATCAAGTTCCAATCAACATTTTCTCGGTCAAGCTGCGTCATTGGCGCCTCGATCGCTTCGATGTATTTCTGCACCGCGCCAGTGTTGAAGATCACGATCTTGTCATTCGCATTGACCCGTTTCTGCTTGAGCGCCGCCTCCAGCGCACCCAAGCATGCCGCCGCTTCGGGGCACAGCGAGATTCCCTCCAGCGAAGTCGCAAGCCGCATCCATTTATCAATGCTTTCTTCAGCAGTCGCAAGCGCCGCGCCGCCCGACTCCCGCACCGCGTCGAGGATCATGAAATCCCCCACCGCCTTGGGAACGCGCAGCCCCGACGCGATCGTCTTAGCATTCTCCCATGGCTCAGCGAATCGCTCGCCGTTATCAAAGGCGCGCACAATCGGCGCACATCCCGACGATTGGCACGAAAACATCTTGGGTTTGCGATCAGACTCGAGCCAACCGATCGCCTCAAGTTCAGCAAACGCCTTCCACATCCCGATGAGCCCCGTGCCTCCCCCCGTCGGATAAATAATCGCGTCAGGCAGCTTCCAATCAAACTGTTCCGCAAGTTCGAGGCCCATCGTTTTTTTGCCTTCAATCCGGTAAGGCTCCTTGAGCGTGCTGACATCGAACCAACCCATGCGCTCAGCCCCCTGCTTGACGATCGCCCCGCAATCGGTGATAAGCCCGTTGACGAGAAACGCCCGCGCGCCGAACAGCCCCGCTTCGAGCCGATTGACGATCGGCGTGTCAGCAGGCATGAAGACGAAACATTCAAGCCCGGCTCGCGCTGCATACGCCGCCAGCGCGCCCCCCGCATTTCCCGCCGTAGGCACCGCCAATCGTTTCACACCCAGCGCTTTGGCCATCGTCACCGCCATCGCCATGCCGCGCGACTTGAACGAACCGGTCGGCAAACGCGACTCATCCTTGATGAAAAGATTTGGCGCCCCCATAGCAGCTCCAAGCCTGGGGCACGGAATCATGGGAGTCATCGTTTCACCCAGCGAAACAATGTCCTCCTCGCGCTCATAGGGAAGCAGCTCGCGATACCGCCACATTGTCTGGTCGCGTGCTGAAAGATCACCGCGAGATACACCACTGCGAACTCCATCAAGGTCGTAGCGAACCCACAACGGTCGATCAGCGTGCATCGTCTGCAGCGTTCCCGCGGGGAGTTTCGTGCCGTCTATCGCAGATTCGAGAGTCGTCACATAGCTCATGGCGTGTGCGCTCCCGCTGCGGGCGCCGGCGGAAGATACGAATCGATCACGCTGCACATCTGTGTCAGTTTCTTCAGCACGTCGGCGTACACTTCAACCGCGTTCGCCACCGCTGCTTCATCTTTCGATTCGATCGCCCAGCGCAACAACGGCAACATCCACGCGGCATACCCCGAATCAGGATCGTTGGACGCAAATAAATTCTTATACCAAGGCCGGTCCGGCAAACCATCTCCATCCATCCACAACCGCTCCATGGATATCAGCAGCAGATCGATCGAATCAATCGCCGAATCATCCAATGATCCCGCCTTCATCGCGCCACTAAGCCGATCCATCATCGACCGCGCCGAGTTGCCATACTCATCAGCAGCATCGAAGATCGCCGATGGGTCGTACGCCACGCCAAGCTTCGTAGCGCGTTTGGACAAATCCTTCGCATGCTTCTTCACATCCGTCGCGTATCGCACCGGGTCCAACGGCACGATCTCCTCGTTAGCCAGCCGCCACACGGTGAGCATCGTCATCTGCGTGACCATGCGCGCCGCCTCATAATCTCCGTCAACGACTTGCCGCCACCAGTGCAGATTGTCGAACGCGGAATGATACGACGTGCCCTTGGCGCCGCCCGAGCGGATCCCCGCCGATGGAGTCCCCGCATATGAATAGAAACCGATGTGATCCGACCCGCCGCCGAGGTTGCCCATGTGAGGCTCGGTCCGTTCTGGGTTGCTCTTCTTCTGCCTGCTCATCCACTCGTCGTACACCGTGGAATACGAATTTTCATCATCCGCAACAGCAGGCACCGCGCGAGCCACATCAATAAGAATCTCCTTGAGCATCGGCGACGCGCTCGCATCGAAGTTCGGCCCCATCACCGCGGAATCCAGATTGATGTACGCCACCGCGTTGGCGATCAAGTCCTGCCGATTTGCCTCGACCCACTCGACCGAACCAAGAATGCCAAACTCCTCCGCGCCCCAGTTGGCAAAGACGATGGAGCGATCGGGTCGATCGCCGCGCGCTGCTGCTTCGCTCAACACCCGCGCCGCCTCCAGCACCACGATCGTCCCGGCGTTGGGGTCCGCAGCTCCAAAGCCCCACGCATCGTGATGGCTCCCCATGATGACCATCTGCTCAGGATGTTTGGCGCCTTTCAACACGCCGACCACGTTCCAGGTGCGCATGACCTCGCGCTTCTGCACCACTTTCAGCCGAACAATCGGCCCATCATCCCCATCGCTCATCATGTGATAATTGAAAGGCAGCCCGCCTTGCCACGCATCGGGAACTGCCGGCCCCGACAGCCGCGACAGAATCTCTTTCGCCGCGCCCCATCCAATCGGCTGAACCGGAATCTTTGGAAGATCAATCTCCGATGGATCCAGCCTCTCCGCATCCTTCGTCGCTTCAACAAACGGCGTCAACGGATCGCCCGTCCAAGGCAACGTCAGTATCGACCCGCGCTGAATCTCATCAGGACGCGACCAACCACCCTCGGGATACATCAACCCTTTGACATACCCCGAATCTTTCGGGTCGGTGTAAATAATCAGCCCAACGGCTCCCGCTTGCTCCGCAAACTTCGCCTTGTATCCACGAAAGTTTCCGCCGTAGCGCGCGATGACGATCTTCCCCGTCAGATCAACACCCATCTCCTTGAGCTTGGCAAAATCTTCCTTGCGTCCGTAGTTCGCATACACCACCGGCGCCGACACTTCGCCGCTGCCGCTGTACGCGTTCCAGCCGATCATGAGCTTCGGGTTGGATGAGTATGGGTCTTCATCGAGCGGCGATTCCCGAATCGCGAGCGACATCTTCACCGGCGAGACTATTTCAAGCTCCGCTGAGACGGGGTGTGCAAGATAGACCCAGACTTCCTGCTTTTCGACTTCGAGCCCCATCGCCTTCATGATGCCAACGAGTTTATTCACGACTCGCCCGTCCGCAGGTGTGCCCGCCACATGAGGCTCCGACGAAACCAGTTCATGCCACACGGACAGTTGTTTGGGTTCAACCGCGCCAAGCAACTTTGTTTCGATCCGCTGACTGGATCGGTGATGAGCCGGCCGCGACCAGGTTCGCCCCTCGCCAGCCCCAACCTGGGCCCCGCCCGCGGGTATACAAGCGAGCGCAGCCAAAGACACCAAGACCAGGCCCGATCTGATTCGCAACGCCATAGACACCTCGTATGAAAAAGTTGAAACCGCAAGGGAAGGCTCAACGGTACACTCACACCGCCGAACTGAGTCCATTTACTGAGCATAGAGATCACACACCATGATTGCGACCGCACCAACAACAACAGGCATGCCCCAACAGCGGGCAACCGTGCTCTTCACTCTTTTTGTCTATCTGGCAACCGCATTCATCGCGGGCAACTTGGTCGCGGCGCCTTCATTTGATCGAGGCGTCGTCGCAGCGGATCACATCATCGCCTCACGAGCCGGCGCTGAGATACTTGCAAAGGGAGGCAACGCCGTCGACGCAGCCGTCGCTACGAGCTTCTGCCTGTCCGTTGTCCGTCCGATGTCGTGCGGCCTCGGGGGCGGCGGATTCATGTTGATCCATCGACCCGGCGACAAAAACAATCAACCCGTCTCCGTTGCGTTCAACTACCGCGAGCAGGCGCCAGCTGTGGTCAGCGAGGATTACTTCCAGAAACTCACTGATCCATTAGCAAGCCGATTCACCGGATCAGCCGTCGGCGTGCCCGGCTTCGTTGCGGGGCTCGCCCAAGCGCACAAACAGTTCGGCTCACTCTCGTGGAGCGAACTCCTCAAACCTGCGATCGCCGCTGCACAAAACGGTTTCGCCGTCAATGAAAGCTACATGAAGACCGCTTCATCGCTGATCCCGTGGTTCAACGCAGACCCAACGCGGAAAACTCGATTCAGCTTTGTTTGGAGTCGTTTTCTCAGGGATGGCGCCGTCTCGGCGGGCGATGTCATTCGCAATCCCGAGCAGGCACGCGCGCTCAAACTCATCGCGGAGCAAGGCGCCGACGCTTTCTACAAAGGACCGATCGCGCAGGCTATAGCGACTGCAGTGAAAAACTCAGGCGGCGTCCTGACACAATCCGACCTCGCTTCGTATTCAGTCCAGCAGCTCAAGCCGCTGGTTGGCGAGTTTCACAATCAGCAAGTGCTCACGATGCCGCCCCCCTCTTCAGGCGGCGTGGCGACCTTGCAAGTGCTCGGCATACTCGAGCGATATGAACAACTGCACGACACATCGCTGGCGAATCTCGGGCTGAACTCAGCGCCGTACATGCACGTCGTCGCTGAAGCGTTCAAGCACGCGTTTGCCGACCGCGCACAATGGCTCGGCGATGCGGACTTCGCTGATGTTCCCGTCGACCGCCTGCTCTCGCCGGATTATCTCGATGATCTGGCTGGCCGAATCGACCCGTCGCACACCATCAAAGGAGATCGGTACGGCTCGCGCACGCTTGCCCCAGCCCCTCCCAACGACGCAGGAACCAGCCATTTCTCAATCATCGACGCAAACGGAATGGCCGTCGCATCCACCAACACGATCAACCTCTCCTTCGGCTCGCGCATCGCCGTCGACGAGTTCGGCTTCTGCCTCAACAACGAGATGGACGACTTCACCACCGTGCCTGGCGCGATCAATGCGTTTGGCCTTCGCCAATCGTCGCGCAACCTTCCCGCGCCCGGCAAACGCCCACTCTCAAGCATGTCGCCGACCATCGTTCTCGACAAAGACGGCAACGTCGAACTTATCACCGGCGCCGCGGGCGGCCCGCGCATCATCACCGGAACGATTCAGACGCTCTTCAACGTCATGGTCTTCGGGCTTTCTGCAACGGACGCCGTCGCAACGCCTCGCTTTCACCATCAGTGGTTTCCCAATGTTCTCGCGCTCGAACCAGCGTGGGACCGATCGCCGGGTATTTCAACGAACCCCAGCACCGCAGAAATGTTCAAGATGATGAACAGCGTGTCTACCAACCACGATTTTCGTGCAGTTCTCAAGTCGTACGGGCATCGCTTGGGAAGCGTCCATGATGTCGGCGTGGTCCAACTCATCCGCCGAACAGCTCATGGATACGAAGCAGCGTCCGATCCCCGACGTGGCGGAACCCCTGCAGGCGTCGACAAAAACGGCAAAGTCACGCCGAGCTCTGACTGAGCAACTTCTTATCGTTCTTTGCCCATGCGCCTGCGAAGATCGTTGCGCAGCGCGACGACTTCGGTGCGCAGCCGTTGCATCCCTGCATCCATCCCCTGCTCCATCAGTTCGTCATGTTCAATCGGCGTCCCGATCTGCACCCAGACGCGTGTGCGAAATCGGGGCAGCGTTCGCCCTCTGGGCCACGCTTCAAAGGCGCCCTCAATCGCCATTGGAACAACGGGGCACTTCGATCGTTTGATGAGCAAGCCGGCGCCTCGCTGAAACTCACCGATCTCACCGGTCTCAGACCGCGAACCTTCCGGAAAGATCACCACCGCAGCGCCTCGATTCATCCGCGCCAAAGCATCTTTCATCGGAGCGGTGTCGCCCTTGCCATCTTCGCGAAGCGGAATCGTATTGAGCATTCGGATGTACCACCCGAACAGCTTTGACTCAAACAAACTGGCCCGCGCCATCGCGTGCATCTGCCGATGCATCATGCTCACCGCGACCAAAGGCGGATCAATGTACGACTGATGATTGGCGACGAGCAGCACGCCGCCCGTGCGGGGAATGTTGCTGACGCCAAACCGTTTAAATCGAAAGAGGAACTTCAACGTAAGAAAGGCGCACCACAACGTGATGTAGTAAATGAACCATTGCGCGAGCGACCGCTGGGGAATCGTCGGCTCACCCATCTCGTTCATCCCCGCGTAGCGATCCCATCGGCGCCCCCGCTGGCGCGAGCTTCCGCACCAGCTTTTCAAGAGTCGAAATCACTTCAGCAAAGCTCATCTCCGTCGTGTCCACTTCGATCGCGTCCGCCGGC
>CAYMQF010000021.1:6405-13367 GCA_964392425.1 uncultured Phycisphaeraceae bacterium | reverse complement strand
TCGGTCGCCCAATCAAATCGCAACCCTGCTTTGTTCACAGTTTCCGCAACCGCAGTGGGATCATGCGGATCAATACTCTGTTCGATCACGAGCACCGTCGCTGCGCGGTACATCGCCCCGGTGTCGAGAAACTCCAGCCCAAGCTGGCGCGCCAACTCCCGCCCGACGCTGGATTTTCCTGTCCCCGCAGGGCCGTCGATGGTGACGATCAGGCTCTCCCGCGACGCGCCGTCCGGTTCCGAACTGCCCCCCGGGGTCATGGATCAGCCTTCATCTGCTTAGCCTTGGCTTTCTCGCTGGCCTTTTCCTTCGCATCATCTTTAGCTTTGTCGTACAAGCGCTGGATCAGGTCCCGTGTGTGCGCCACGCCGACCGCGAGATCGTCTTCGCCGCGATAGTCAATCGCGATTGCAGCGTCATACCCCACGTCGATCAAAGCGCGCACGCACGCCGTCAGGTCATAGGCGGTGTGCCTGCCTCGCTTGGTGAACTCGCGCGACGACCCAAAGAGCACCGGCGCGTATGGAGCCAACCGACGCATGTACGAATGTGCATCGTCGCTTTGCGCAGCCGCCTCAAAGTCGGGAAGCGAACCGATGCGAAACCCACCCACTCGCTGAATAAGCTCAGCCATTCTCTCAGGAGATGAGGTCAACCCGGCGGTCGGCCTGATGAGCATGTTCACTCCAAGCCGTTCAGCGACTTTCATCACCTGTTTGAGCCGGTCGGCAACATTATCCATGATTGATTCATCGTCAGGCGCCGCGATCGAAAACCCCGCCGAGCTGCACCCCAGCCGTTCCGTCGCATAGAGCACCCGGATGAGCCGATCGACCGCTGTGTCAGCCCGTTTACCGCTCACGAGGGGCTGATCCTTGACCTCATACAGCAGCAGCGCCGGGCACGCCGCCTTATCCGCACTTTGCCGGAGTTTTTCGAGTCGGTCTGCATCCCACCCCTTGAGGAGGTCGGTCGGCAGCGCCAAGCCGTTGAGCCCCAGCTCGTCATGGGCGTATTTGGGAAGCGACAGCAGATCCAACGGAGGCTTTCTGCCCGTCAGTTTGGACTTGAACATGCTGGCGGAGAGAATCATCAGCATCAATTGACTCGATCGGCACTGGAGTCGCACCCTTGGCGCCCGCAACGTGCAGAACGTCCAACTGTTGCCGACCCACAGCTTCATTGGGTATCATCGCCGATCTTCACCGTCGGCGCCGAGCCGATCGTTCTTCATTACCACCCGACTCTTTTTTTCCAAGGATCGCCCATGAATCCGCCCGATGATCGCAAGTACGCCGAATCCCACGAATGGCACAAGCTCGATGGTGACGTCCTCACGCTCGGCGTCTCCAAGTTTGCCGTCGATGAGCTCACCGACATCACCTACGTCGAGATGCAGCCCGTCGGAACCGAAATCGAGCCAGGCGAAAGCGTCGGCGAGATCGAATCCGTCAAAGCAACCGCGGATGTCTACTCCGCAATCGGCGGCGAGATCATTGAGATCAACTCCAGCTTGGACGACGACCCCTCCGCCCTCAACACCGACCCCTTCGGCGATGGCTGGCTCATCAAAATCAAAGTGACTGACACCTCGCCGATGGATTCGCTTATGGATGCCGCGACGTACGCCTCTGCCCATCAGTCGAGTTGACCCAGCGCCCGCTCACTTCCCAAGAACAAGCTTGCGAACTGGTTTGACCGCAAAGAACAACAGCACCACAGCGCTGGCAATCGCGATGGGCTCAGGAATGAGCCTGCCGCCCTCAGCGATCTGTGCAGCTATATCGATATCCAGCTTCTTGACTAGAACGTCAACGGTGATCCCCGCCCCAAGCGCCGAGATCGAAAGCGCTGCGAGATAGACAACCGTCGCTCGCCCACCGATGTATTTCCGAATAACGCCGATGGAGCCGATGTTCGTCGCCGGCCCCGCCAGCAGGAACACCACCGCAACGCCCGGCGAGATTCCCGCAGCGATCAATCCCGCAGCCACGGGCGTCGACGCGCTGGCGCAGATATACAACGGAACCCCCGCCACCAACATGACCAGCATCGCGGGGAACCCTGAACCAAACGCTGACAGTGCGCCGGGATCAACCAACGCCCGCATCACGCCAGCAAAGAGCAGCCCAATGCCCAGCCAAAAAGCAATGTCACCCAGAAGAGTCATAAACGAATAGCTCAACCCCTCGATGAGTCGCGCTCGAAGGCTCCCCCGCGCTTCGCCCTCGCTCTTCTCTGCCGTTGAAGATTCCTCCGACGAGCAGCACGTCGGGTCCGGCTCAGGCTCAGGCTCAGGCTCAGGAGGCGCCTCCGTCGACGAACAACAGCTCGGCGGCGGGTCGGCTGCGACGATCTCCTCAATCGGCTGATCCTTTTCCTCCGTCACCGCGACACACAGGCCAACAAAGATCGCGCTCAGAACAGCACCCACCGGCCGGGCAATCGCCAGAAATGGACCAAGCAGCGCATAGCTCAGAGCGATCGAATCAAGCCCCGTCTCAGGCGTCGAAATAAGAAACGACGCCGTCGCACTTCGCGAAGCGCCGCCCTTTCTCAAACCGATCGCCACCGGCAGCACGCCACACGAGCACAACGGTAGCGGGGCCCCGATCGCTGCAGCAAGCACAGTCGGCCGAATCCCACGACCACCCAAGAGCCTCGTCACCAACTGGGTCGGCAGCATCGCACGGACAAAGCCCGCAGCAACCAGTCCGACCAACAGCCACGGAGCCGTCTCGAGCGACACATTGACCAAGCTCGCAATAATCTTCTCAACGATCATCCAAGCATCATACCCACCCCGGCCCCTCTACAATCGTCGCATGCTCGTCATCGACCGCCCCTTTGAGATTGTTTCGGAGATGACGCCCACCGGTGATCAACCTCGCGCGATCGAAGACCTCGTTGAACGACTGGGCAAACGAGGCGAACCCGCCGCCTGCCTGCTCGGCGCCACAGGCACAGGCAAAACGTTCACGATGGCAAACGTCATCGAGCAGCTCAACCGCCCCGCACTCATCATCAGCCACAACAAAACGCTCGCCGCCCAGCTCTATGAAGAAATGCGCGAACTTTTCCCCAACAACGCCGTCTGCTATTTCGTCAGCTATTACGACTACTACCAGCCCGAGGCATACATCCCCCAGCGCGACATCTACATCGAAAAAGACGCCTCCCGCAATGACGATCTCGATCGACTCAGGCTCTCCGCAACCAGCAACCTGCTCAGCCGCAATGATGTGATCGTTGTCGCGTCTGTGTCGTGCATCTTCGGGCTCGGGTCGCCGGACGAATACAGCAGAAAGGTCATTAGTGTCACGCGCGGGCAAACGCTCGACCGCCGGGGCTTCCTCCTGGCGCTCACCGAACTGCAATACCAGCGCAACGACATCGAATTCCAGCGAGGCGCCTTCCGCGTGCGCGGCGACACCATCGACATCCACCCCGCCTACGAACAGCACGCCATCCGCATTGAACTTTTCGGCGACGAAGTGGACGCCATCCACCTCATCGACCCGATCTCCGGCGAAACACTCGCCACCGAACGACAAACACTCATCTTCCCCGCAGTGCACTACGTCGTCGATGAACAAACGATCGAACATGCCATCGAGTCCATCAAAGTCGAGCTTGCTGAACAACTGCTCCATCTTCGCCATGAGGGCAAGCTGCTCGAAGCGCAGCGACTGGCAGCGCGCACCCAATACGATCTCGAAATGATGGCCGAAGTCGGCTACTGCTCGGGAGTCGAAAACTATTCACGTCATCTTGAAGCGCGCGAGCCGGGCAGTCGACCCTTCACGCTGCTCGATTACTTTTTTCGCCATCCCGGCGGCGGCGTCCCCGATCGCGATTGGCTCTGCCTCATCGACGAAAGCCATGTGACGGTCCCGCAAGTCCGCGCCATGTACAACGGCGATCAGGCGCGCAAACGCACACTCGTCGAGCACGGCTTCCGCCTACCCAGCGCGTTGGACAACCGCCCCTTGCAGTTCGCGGAATTCGAGTCGATCATTCCTCAGACGGTGTACGTCAGCGCCACGCCGGCCCCCTACGAACTCGAACGCACCGACGGCGAAATCGCTGAGCAGGTCATCCGACCGACGGGGCTCCTCGACCCGCCCATCGAACTGATTCCTGCGCGAGGCCAGGTCCCCGATCTCATCGAAAAATGCAAAGAAGTCGCGCGAGCAGGCGACCGCGCCCTTGTCACCGCGCTGACCAAGAAACTCTGCGAACAACTCACGCAATATCTCGCGGAGAAGGACATCCGCGTCCGGTACCTGCACAGCGAAGTCGAAACACTCGATCGGCTCGAAATCCTGCGAGACCTCCGTATGGGCGAGTTTGATGTGTTGGTCGGCGTGAACCTGCTGCGCGAAGGACTCGATCTTCCTGAAGTTGCGCTCGTTGCAATCCTCGATGCTGACAAAGAAGGGTTTTTGCGGAGCGAAACGAGTTTGATTCAAACGATGGGCCGAGCTGCGCGCCATCTTCATGGGCGCGTCGTGATGTACGCCGACCGCGTGACTCCATCCATGCAGCGGGCGATGGATGTGACAGAACGCCGGCGCGTCAAGCAGACGCAATACAACGCTGAGCACAACATCACTCCCACGCAGATCACCAAGGCGATCCGCCGGGGGTTGGAGACGGAGCTTGCCGCCAAGAAGACAGCACGCCGAGTCGTTCAATCTTCTGAACCCGAGTTTGAGCGCGATGAACTCATCCACATTCTCGAAGGCGAGATGCTTGAGTCAGCCAACAAGCTGGACTTTGAAGATGCTGCCCACCTGCGCGATCAGATCAATGCGCTCAAAGCGCGATCCAGCGGCGACGCCCGCCCGGTCCGCCGATCGCAACTCGAAAAATCTGCTTCCAAAGGCTCAACCAAAGCGCCCGGCTCGCCAGGCAGCAAACCCCGCGAAGGGAAAAAACGCCGCGGGAAACAATAGATTGAGCGCTACTTTCGGTCCCCTCTCCCGCCGGGAGAGGGTTAGGGAGAGGGGTCTGAGTTTGTGTTTGACTTGCGCATGATCGCATCAGTCTCAAAATCCCACGGATTCAAATCCATGGGCTTGATCCCCCCCGCTCCCGTATCATGCCCACCCCACCCTCTAGGAGCGAGACGTGCCGACCCCGACCCCATCTTCTGCGCACCGCTGCATCCGCATCCGAGGCGCCCGCGAGCACAACCTCAAAGGTGTCGATGTCGATGTGCCTCGCGATCAACTCGTCGTAGTCACGGGGCTTTCGGGATCGGGCAAATCCTCCCTCGCCTTCGATACGATTTTCGCTGAAGGGCAGCGGAAATACATGGAGTCGCTCTCCTCCTACGCTCGGCAGTTTCTCGATGTGCTTCGCAAACCCGACGTTGAGGACATCGAAGGGCTCCCGCCGACCATCGCGATCGAGCAGCGGTCAGGCAGTCACAACCCGCGATCCACCGTCGCCACCAGCACGGAGATTTACGACTATCTCCGCCTGCTCTACGCCCGCTGTGGTTCGCCGACGTGTTGGAATCCCAAACGCACGACCAAAGCAGGACAGGTGACCTCGCGCTGCGGCGAGCCGATCACCGCGACCTCCGCAACGCAGATCGTCGATGCAACGCTGAAGTTTGGCGACGGCGTTCGCCTGCTCATCCTCGCGCCAATCATCAAAGGGAAAAAAGGATTCCACACGGACGCGCTTCAGCGACTCCAACGCGAGGGCTTCGCCCGTGCCCGTGTCAACGGCGATGTCCTCGATCTCCGCGAAGCGCTCAAAGAAGGCGGCGACAACCCGCTCAACCTCGGTCGCTACGAACGACACACCATCGAAGCCGTGGTCGATCGAATCATCCTCAAGCCGGACATCCGCCAACGACTCGCGGACTCCATCGAAACCGCGCTCGAACTCGGCGACGGCATGGTGATCGTGGCGCAACAGACTTCCACCCTCTCCCCACGGGAGAGGGCAGGGGAGAGGGGTTCTGGCGAAGCCTCCTGGACCGACCATCTCTTCTCCGATCGTTTTGCCTGCGCGACGCATCCGCAGTGCGCGATCGAAGAGCTTGAGCCTCGGCTTTTTTCCTTCAACTCTCCCTACGGCGCCTGCCGAGAGTGCAACGGGCTTGGCGCCAAAGCGCAATTCGACGAGCTGCTCGTCATTCCCGACGACACCAAACCAATCGCCAAAGGCGCGATCGAGCCGTGGTGGAAAGCCCGCGTCTGGTTCAACAAACACACGCGCCGGTTTTTGCGACTCTTCAATGTCACACCCACCACGCGCGTCTGCGATCTTTCCCCCGAACTTCGCAAGATTCTTCTCTACGGCGCCACCACTGCGGACCTCAAACGCCTCGGCGCCTCGACGCGCAAAGGATGGAAGGGCGTGCTCCCAACGCTGCAACGGTGGTACGAAAACACCGACAGCTCGACGATGCGCGAGTGGCTCAGCAAATACACGATCGAAACGCCTTGTCCGGTGTGCAATGGTGACCGCCTGCACATTCAATCGCTTTCGGTGTTCATTGAATCGAGCGAGCCACTGCCCGATGAAGTTGTCGCTCGACGAAAAGCGCACGGGCTCATCACCGATCCTCGCATGGTCAACATTGCCGATATCACACGCCTCAGCATCGCGCAAGCGCAGCGGATCATCAGTTCGCTTTGTCTGACGAAAGAACATCGGCAAATCGCTGAGCCGATCCATCGCGAGATCGGCAATCGCCTTGGCTTTCTTGCAAGCGTCGGGCTCGAATATCTCACGCTCGACCGCAAAATGGGCACGCTGTCAGGCGGCGAGGCACAGCGGATCAGGCTCGGCACTCAGGTCGGCTCCAAGCTGGTCGGCGCCTGCTATGTGCTAGACGAACCAACCATCGGCCTGCACCCGCGCGACAACACCCGACTGATCAAAACGCTCCGCCACCTCGCTGACATCGGCAACACCGTCATCGTCGTCGAGCATGACGA
>CAYMQF010000021.1:0-6305 GCA_964392425.1 uncultured Phycisphaeraceae bacterium | reverse complement strand
ATCCTTCTCAAAGCAACCCTCAACAAACTGCACGGCTCGCGACATCGACCCGGCGCCCACACACGCATCACGGGCCTATCCCGCATCGACCGCGTCATCGAAGTGGATCAATCGCCCATTGGCCGAACGCCTCGCTCCAACGCTGCGACGTACACGAATATTTTCGACGAAGTGCGCAAGGTCTTTGCCAAGACAAAAGAGGCGAAGATACGCGGGTACAAACCCGGGCGATTCAGCTTCAATGTCAAAGGCGGACGATGCGAAGCGTGCCAGGGGCAAGGCGTCAAGAAGATCGAAATGCACTTCCTGCCTGATGTTTTTGTTGAGTGTGAAGTGTGCCGAAGCGCGCGGTACAACCATGAAACGCTCGAAGTGCACTACCGCGGCAAGTCGATCGCCGACATCCTCAATATGACCGTCGAGGAGGCGTGCGAGTTCTTTGAGAGCCATCCCAAGATCATTCGATTCCTGCAATGTCTGCACGACGTCGGGTTGGATTATGTTCGTCTGGGGCAGCCATCGCCGACGCTTTCAGGGGGCGAGGCGCAGCGTGTGAAGCTCGCATCGGAGCTTGGCAAGGGGGCCGGCGTCACCGGCAGTTTGGGTCACACGCTCTACATCCTCGATGAGCCGACGACGGGGCTGCACTTTGAAGATGTCCGCCGACTCTTGGGCGTGTTTGATCGGCTTGCTGATGCGGGCAACACACTCGTCGTCATCGAACACAATCTCGATGTCATCAAGTGTGCCGACTGGGTCATCGATCTTGGCCCGGAAGGCGGCGAAGGAGGCGGGCAAGTCGTCGCGACGGGAACACCCGAATCAATCGCAAAAGTGAAAGCGTCGTACACCGGGCGTTTTCTCAAATCGATGCTGACTCAGAAACGCCGAAAGAAAAAAGAAACCAAGCGTGCACTAGCTCACACCTGACCCCGGCGCGATGTCGCTCATCGGCGTCAGCAGAATCACATGGCGCTCCGCAGCGGGATCATCCTTGGGCGCATCACTCGCAGCGAGCAGCATGCCCCGGCTCTCCTCGCCTCGGATCGTCCGCGCTTTGAGATTGGCGACGATGACGATCGACTTGCCGACCAGTTCGTCCGGCTCATAGTGCCCGCGAATGCCCGCGCAAATCTGCCGAGGCTCGCCCGACCCATCGTCAAGCTGCAGCTTGATCAATCGGTCTGCATTGGGGTGCAGCTCAGCATGGGTGATCTTCGCCACGCGGAGGTCCACTTTGGCAAATTCGTCAAACTCGATCGTCGGCTTTGTGTCAGCCATTGAATAATCTCCTGATCGCTTATCCGGTGTCGTTTTTTCTATACAAAAGGCGGGTCGGCAGTGTAGCGAATGCCTCCTCAGACGAAAGAATGCTGGGCAGGTGGATGCGATCACCACCTCTGCAGCCTGACGGCGCCCCACGCCGATACACTCTCCGCATCAACAGCGCCAGCAAGGAGGCTCTTCAGGTGAGATCAACCCCAAACCGCCCTCGACGGATTCTTTGGATCGCGCCGGCGCTGCTCGCGCTCTTGTCGCCGATCGCTGCGCTCGCGCAGGACCTCAACAACCAGATCGAGATTCTTCTTTCTCACGCTCAGCTCGGCTCCAGCCGGGTCGGCGTATTCATTCAGGATGTTGATTCGGGCGAGACGCTCGGCGCGGTCAACGAAACCGAATCCTTCATGCCCGCGTCGAATATGAAGCTCATCACCACCGGCGCCGCCCTGACGGTGCTCGGCCCTGAGTTCGCCTTCCGCACCGAGCTTCGACGAGCAGGCGACACACTCATGGTCATCGGCTCGGGCGACCCGGCAATGGGAGATCCCGTCCTTCTCTCCGACATGCAAATCAGTGTCGAAGATTTGCTCGACCAGTGGGTGGACGCGACCCGTCGATCGGGTGACACGCCACCCACGTCGCTTGTCGTTGATGCGCGCGTTTTCGATCGGCAGATGGTCCACCCGAGTTGGCCCGTTGAGCAGTTGAACCGTTGGTACGCAGCAGAAGTCTCCGGCCTCAACTTTTATACGAACGTCCTGTCGTTTTACCTCTCCAAACGATCGCTCAACGAGCCGCCCGGGCTCACGCTGGAGCCAACGGTCCCATGGATACACGTTGACAATCGCGCTCGATCGGTCAACCGCGGGCAGAATACCGTCTGGGTCGCCCGACCTGCTTCGAGCAACGCCATGACGATCTATGGCAATCTCAGGCAGTCGCTCCACTCGCCGATCCGCGTGGCGCTTCACGATCCGCCGACCTTTTTCGGGAATCTTCTCGCCAAGCGAATCGAAGCTGCGCGCCTCGGTCTTCTCACAGTTCGCCTTGCGGAAGCTGACGAAATACTTCCTGCTGGCGAGTTGCTTGCTGTGGTGCAGACGCCGATGTCAACCGTGCTTCGGCGGTGCAATGTGGATTCACAAAATCTCTACGCTGAGGCGTTGCTCAAAAGGATCGGGCACGACGTCACGAGCCTGCCCGGGTCGTTTGCCAATGGATCCGCGGTCATTCGGATGGTGTTGCAGGATACTTTGGGGCCAGCCGACACTTCGACCGTTCTTATTGCCGACGGGTCGGGCTTGAGCCGGGAGAACAGCGTCACGCCTCGCACGATGGGGCATTGGCTCCGCGCTCTTGCAAACGATCCCGAACTGAGCGAGCCGTTTCTCGCGTCTCTTGCCCAGGCAGGCAAAGATGGCACGCTTGCCAGGCGGTTTCGCAACACCGATCTACTCAACACGGTGCAAGCCAAGAGCGGATACATCCGAGGCGTCTCCTGCCTGAGCGGATACATCACCGATCCTCGCAACGGCCATCGACTTGCCTTCAGCATTCTGGTCAACGACATTCCGCAGCAAAAAGTGCCGATCGCGCGAGTCAAGGAGTTTCACGAAGCGGTGGTGCGAATCGCCGATGGCTGGCTCTCGGAGAACCGCGGAGCCGTCGTCAACGCCCCCAGTGCTGACGGTTTGGGCGGCTGAGCAGCGCCAGCGGTACGCTGTTCCCCATGACCACCAGCGCTACATCTGTGTCCAGCGATCGAGGCTTGAATCCCTTTTTCAACTCCCTTGTAGAGGTCGGCGCCAAAGGCGAATCGATCGATCCCGCCGTCGCAGTGACTCTACTCAGAAATGAAGTTCCGCTGCTGCCCTTGGTTCATGCAGCCGGGCAGATCCGCCGATCGTTTTTCGGCGCTGGCGTGCAGATGCACCTTCTCAATAATGTGCAAAGCGGCGCGTGCCCCGAAGATTGCGGCTACTGCGGGCAGGCAAAAACATCTGATGCCCCAATCCAGCCCTACAAACTCAAAAGCAAAGATGAGATCATCGCTGAGGCGGCTCACGCGCGGGACAGCGGCGCCTACCGCTACTGCATGGTTCTGTCAGGGCGAGGGCCCAGCGACGCGGACATCGATCACATGGTCGAATGCATCAGCGAAGTCAAAGAACGGTTCGGCCTGCAAACCTGCCTTAGCGCAGGACTGCTCGACGAAGCCAAGGCGCAGCGCCTGCATAGTGCTGGGCTCGATCGCCTCAACCACAACCTCAATACGTCTGAGCAGCATTACCCGAAGATTTGCACGACTCACACCTGGCGCGACCGCGCCGACACGCTGGACGCAGCACGCTCCGCTGGGCTGCAAATCTGTTCCGGCCTTATTGTGGGAATGGGCGAGACGATTGACGATCTGGTCGAAGTCGCGTTTTCTTTGCGAGCCGTCCGTGCCGAATCGATCCCGGTCAACTTTCTCCTGCCGATACCGGGCAATCGCGTCGTCGAACCGACTTCGGACGGCGTGCCGTTGACGCCGGAGTTCTGCCTGCGTGTGCTGTGCATGATGCGATGTGTGAACCCCGCAGCTGAAGTTCGTATTGGCGCCGGGCGGGAGGCGCACCTGCGAACCATGCAAACGCTCGCGCTCGAGCCAGCCAACTCTTTGTTTATTGACGGGTACCTGCTCACCGCAGGAAGCAGCACGCTCGAAACCGTGCGACTGATCCGCGATGCAGGCTTCGAAATCGAACTGGAAAACTCCAGTGCGACGCGGGAGTTTCTGCAGCAGCTTGATTCGCTGGATATGGGCAATGAAGTTAGCAATGGGCTGGCCATGCTCAAAGAGGAGCATCTTTCGCCGCGTAAACTCGCCAAGCTCCACATCGATGGAGTTGAGTCACCGGTGTAAGATTAGCCCTATCTGGCTACTGCCTCAGGCATTTCGCCGACGGCGAACACCCATCGACACGGCGCCCATGCTGAACAGCGCAAACGCACCAGGAGTCGGCACCAGTTCGGCGCTGCCATTGAATACAGCGTTTGCAGAAAAGCTCGTGAGGAAGTTGTCGGGGTTGATGGTCACGAATGGGGACATGTTCGAGAGCAGGAACGAGGCGTCAAAGACTGGCGCCAATGACTGTCCGCCGAGAAAGCCCGTTAGAGCCGATCCTTCTCCCATAACGATGTCGCCCGTGTTGCTCGACGCAACCAGCAAGCCAACGCTGCTCAGCGTCAGCAGTCCGCCGTTCGAAAATGCGACACTGAGAATAGTTTCGTCACCAGCGTTGGTGTCAACGAAGCGCATGTACCCACCGAGGATTGGCGCCGCCAGAGCGCCGTTGATCGTGCCAACGACCGAGCCGATGGTGATGTCCATTTGGAGCTGCGCGGAGAACATCTGCGTGCCGAGCCCTTCTTCCGTTCCATCGACCAGAAGGTCCAGCGGGACCCCTTTGTAGGTGAAGAAACCGGGACTCGTCGCGTTGTCTTTGAAACCTTCAAAGTAGGCGAATTCCGGGCTTCCGCCAGCATCGTCGAATGTAAAAAATACGGAGCCATGCACCGTCGGCGCTACGAATGCGCCCGCGATAAGTACGGACGTACACCACTTATTCATCTCTCAACTCCTCCGTGTCGATTCGCCATGTGCAGTGGCGGATCGTTTCTGGCGCAATAGACAACTCGTCCATCGGACGCCTTAGAACTTCTATTCAGATTTTTGTATGATCCCTGTGCAAGGAATCACTACTGCCATAAATATACCAGAAATGGAGATGTGATACAACCCCTATATCTAAAAAAACCAACATTTTTTTATGATCACTCTGCCGGGCGTGTCAGGCTTGAAAACACCGCGGGAGAGTCCGCATAAACAGGCGCCATCCCGATGCGCCTCAATGATGCGAAGCAGGCTGCTCCACCAACCGTCCGAAAAGCGACAGAGCGCCCGCGCTCTCGATCCGAACAGGCATGATCCGGCCAATAAGGTCATCCGGCGACCGCCCCGGTGGCGCGTCGAAGATCACGATTAGATCGCCATCCGTTCGGCCACACATCTGGGGAGCGCCAAGCGAACCGACGCCGGACTGGTCACCCATATTCTTAGACCCTAGATCGGCGCCACCGATCGTAAGCCCAACACTGTTCTTCGCGCGAGCCGACCCTCTCTTGCGCTCGTGCGCGCTCAACCCTTCGATGAACACCTCGAAGACCGAACCCACCTGCTGTTGAGCGATTTCTTCGCTGATGCGCAGTTGAACGGCGAGCAGACTGTTGTTTCGACGGCGTTTGACCGCATCGGGTACATCGTCAGGCAGCTTGTCATACGCGATCGTGCCGGGGCGAGGCGAATACTTGAATATGAAGCAGTTCTTATAGCGCGCCCGCTCCAGCAACTTCACCGACGCTTCATAGTCCGCTTCCGTTTCGCCGGAGAAACCAACGATCATGTCGCCCGCGATCATCAACGGCCTGCCGATCTCAGGCTCATCCAGATACGCCCGCGCGCGATCCAGAAAATCGAGATACTCCCCAACCGTGTATCCCCGGTTCATCCGTTCCAGAAGAACATCGCTGCCCGTCTGCGCTGGCGCATGGAGATACCTGCAAATGCGAGGCGAGTCGCGGATCACCTCGAGCACGTCGTCGCCGAAATCGCGCGGATAGCTTGTCACAAAGCGAAGCCGACCGATGCCAGGCGCCTCCTCGTGAATGCGCCTCAGCAAATCCGCAAACGTCGTCACACGATCCGCACGAAATGGATCCCGCCGATGTCCACCCTTGTACGACCGGCCTTTTTGAGGCTGCTGCACGCCGCCGACCACCACCGACGCGCCATGCTCGTACCGGTAATGGTTGACCGTCTGCCCGAGCAATGTCACTTCAACAACGCCCGCGTCAGCGAGCCGTTTGCACTCATCAACAATGTGGTCAGGCGGGCGATGCGTCTCGGCGCCTCTTGTGAACGGCACGACGCAGTAGGTGCAAAATTTGTTGCACCCTCGCGTGATTCTCACATACGCCGACCC
>CAYMQF010000020.1:22029-24132 GCA_964392425.1 uncultured Phycisphaeraceae bacterium | reverse complement strand
CGGTCGACCTGATCGATTCGGCTGCGGAGAGCCTCCAGCTCCGCCTTTTCGGGGGCTGGTTGGGCCGATTCGTCCTGTGGTCGATCATTGCTCATACAATCGGGCATCATCGGTTCGAGATCGCTCGGAAACAACAAGGCCATTATGCCGAAAGAGAAGTAGTACAGATACAGACTTTGCCCGGAAGACCCCATGCTCTCAGCTGCAGCCCCCATCTCGGACCTTGGTGAACTCGCGTCGACGAGCCTGCGATCGCTGCCTCCGTCGGGGCTGTTGATGGCGTTCGCAATCATGATGAGCGGGCTCTTGATGTGGGCGTTTGGTGGGCGACTCGTCCGCCCGATGTACGGCTTTCTCTTCGGCGTGCTCGGCTCTGGATGCGGGCTGTTCGTCCCGGCTTTGGTCGGCGTGAACACCAGCCCATACATCGGAATCGCCGTTGGAGCGGTGGTTGGCGCCTTGATCGGGCTGCTGATGTTCCGCCTGTCGATGGCGAGCGCATTGGCTGTCGCGGGCGGCGTGCTGGCTCCATTGATCACGGGGGCGGTGCTCTGGCTGAACCCAGCTGCTGCGACGACGGGCAATCCCCTGACGGGTGATGCTCTCCTCCTGCCAGGCGTCCCCGTTGAGACCGCGAGCAACGATCGGCCACACGCTGACCCTCCACCGAACAACGCCGACACACCCGCTATCACTTTTGAATCGATTTTCAAACTCAAAGATTTAGTGTCAGCCGAGTCCGATAACGCACTTTCTGAAAAAACTTCTGACGCAGCTTCACAAGCAGCAGTCGCCTTGGCACGCTCCGCAGCGGAACGCCTCCGCGCCTTCGCCAGCGAACTGGGCGGCGAAGCCCATGCTGCATGGTCGGATCTCCCTTCGAATCAACAGTTGATGCTTGCCGTGGCGTCCGTGCTGGGCGGCCTGGGTGGCTTTCTACTGGGGATGTCGTTCCCGAAGAAAGTCGCTGCGGTGGGCGCCTCGTTCATCGGGGCTGGGCTGTGGACGCCGATCGCTGCGAAGGGCATGCACGATTTTTCAGTTCCCGGGCATGGCGCCTTGCCGAGCACAGCGTCGGGTTGGCTGGCGCTGTGGCTGATCGTGGTCGCCGTCGGTCTGATTCTTCAGTGGACGGTTCTCAAGCGAAAAGCCGATAGTTCTGCTCGCTCCCCATCCTGAATCTGGGAGCGGGAAGGCAGACCGACCATGCTCAACGCGCAACTCTTGCTCGCACAAACCACCACCGCCGCCGA
Source organism: uncultured Phycisphaeraceae bacterium (assembly GCA_964392425.1). GTDB lineage: Bacteria > Planctomycetota > Phycisphaerae > Phycisphaerales > UBA1924 > CAYMQF01. The sequence goes on along the minus strand of CAYMQF010000020.1, from coordinate 22,879 downwards.
CAACGCCTCAGTCTCCAATCCATCGCTGCTCGAACTCGCGCGCACGATGAAGGGGCACCTCGACTTGATGTGCCAGCCCGACACACTCATCGGGCCGCTCACCAACCTCAACTTGATCTGGTCGGTCGTCTTTGTCTTCGTCGGCGGACTGTGCGTCTTCAACGGTCTGCGTTGGCACAAAACGGTCGTCGTCGTGCTCGCTGCACTCGGCGGCGTGACCGCCGGAATGGCGCTCGGCCCATCCATCGGCGCCAACAACGCCATCATCGGAGGCGCGATGGCGCTGCTCCTTGCGATCCTCGCATTGCCGATGATGCGCTACACCGTGGCGCTCCTTGCGGGGCTCTCCGGCGCGTTTGCGGGCGCGAACATCTGGACCACCATCACGACGGATTCATCGCAGCACATGTTTGGAGCCGTCATCGGCTTCATCGCGCTGGGAATGCTCGCGTTTGTCTCCTTCCGCATCACACTCGTCGCGTTTACGTCAATCTTTGGCGCCGTCCTCTTGGTGCTCGGCGTGCTCAGCGCGATGCTCAAAATCGACGGCATGCACAGTGGACTCGTCGAAGCATTGCAATCCGGCTCGCGCATCCTGCCAATCATCACCTTCGTGATCGCTGCGATCGGCTTGGTCATCCAGCACTCGGGTGGCTTCAGCGGACTCAACCAAGCTGCAGATCGTGCGAACCCTGCCAAAACGAAAACGCAGACCGGCGCCGCCCAACCAACATCGGGATAAATCCGCAGTTCCCTCCGTGGTGGCACAGCTCTCTGAGCTGTGCGTTAAATGTGCCGTTCAGTGCTTGTTGACGAGGACGATCGGCTCGCTGTCTGCGCTTTGTTCAGG
>CAYMQF010000020.1:18612-21929 GCA_964392425.1 uncultured Phycisphaeraceae bacterium | reverse complement strand
CCGTTCAGTGCTTGTTGACGAGGACGATCGGCTCGCTGTCTGCGCTTTGTTCAGGAACATCGGCGGGCGCCATTGTTTGTGCAGTGCTGGGTGCGAACAGTTCGATCCGCTCGTTGGGCTGCATCGCATGGTCGCTGGCGCGTTGCAGTTGCGACGCCCAGATCACCAGTGCGACGACCCCGACACCGGACAGCCCTGCTGCGACTCGCCGGCCAAACGCTTCGGTCAACACCGGCCGCTCTTCATCTCCCCGTTCTTCGAGCATCGCTGCGCGGATAAACCGGAGATAGTAGAACGCTGCGATCGCGCTGTTGACACCCATGACGACGACGAGCACGATCTCGCCCGCGCTGACGCCTGCGGTGAAGAGCGTAAGCTTGCCCCAGAATCCCAAGAGCGGCGGCATCCCCAAGAGCGACAGTGCGCACAGCGTCATCACCCAGGCAAGCCCAGGGCGCGAACGAAACAGCCCGCGCAGGTCGTCGAGCGTTTCCGCTTCGACCAACTCGCCGTTTTGGTCATGTTTTTCGAGCGATGCGATCACCGCAAAGGCGCCAGTCGTCATCACGCCGTACACGAGCAGGTAGAACATCGACGCGCCCAACCCGTTGGTCGCGATCGTCTTGCCAGGGCCGACGAGCAGGCCGACCAGCATGTATCCAGAGTGGGCGATTGATGAATACGCGAGCATACGTTTGGCGTTGGTTTGCACAAACGCGAGCACGTTGCCGACCGTCATGGTGAGCGCTGCGATGATCCACATCGCTGTCCGCAGCGCATCGGGGAGAGAGTGCCCCTCGGGCCCCCACTGCCAGCCGACCGTGGACAGGAGTTGAATCAAGACGAGAAAACCTGCTGCTTTGGGTGCAAACGCGAGGAACGCGGACACCGGCGATGCGGCGCCTTGATACACATCCGGCGTGTAAAAGTGCATCGGGACCGACGCGATCTTGAACGACACGCCGATCAGCGCCATCACGAGCCCGATGGTCGAAAGCATCCCCAGCCCGTTGGTGTGAAGCTGAATCGCGATGTCTTGAAGCTGCGTGGTGCCCGTGGCGCCGTACAACATCGCAAAGCCGTAGAGGAAGATCGCTGCGGACATGGCGCCGAGGAAAAAGTATTTGACGCCCGCTTCCTGCGACCGCAGCCGGGGCGAACTCATCGCGACCATGACATAGGTCGGCAGGCTCGTCAGCTCCATCGCGAGGAAAAGCCAGATGAGATCGTCCGCGGAGGCGCAGAGCATCACACCCATCAGGCTGAACAAGAAAAACGCGTAAAACTCGCCTTTGGTGACGCGCAGTGGGTCGAACGAGTTCGATTTTTTGAAGCTGCGCTCGCGCCAGACATCGACCGTGCCTCCCATCAATGGCAACATCAACAGCCCCATCGCAGCGATCAGCGACTTCGCATAGGGAAGCATATTGGGGAACATTCCATCGGTGGTCGGCGATTGCAAAGATAAATACAGTGCGACGATCAAGCCGATCCCCGTCGCCGGCGCACATGCTTTGCGCCACATGGATGATTTGGAAAGACCCAGCGCGAGGACAACGCACGTCGTCACAAAGAGCGCCATCTCGGGGTGCAGCATCGCCAGTTTGTCGATCATGGCGTGGGCGCCTCCTGCACAAGAACCGCCACCGTATCGGACGAACCGGCGTTCTGTTGCTTGATCAACTGCAGGTTCTCGTTTGCTTCAACCGCTGCAGCGATGGTGTTGGAAACGGGCGCCTCGAGCGCTCTCAGCACCGGCGTGGGATACACACCAAGCACAACGCACATCACCGCGATCGGCGCCAAGACTGCGATCTCGCGTGCGTTCAGATCAGTCGGCAACACCTCGTGGGCGTGATGATTGTCCGGCTCTCGCAACGGGCCGAAGACAACTTTCCCTACCATATAAAGCAAATACATCGCAGCGATGACCATGCCCACTGCAGCGACCGCTGCGAACCACGGGCCGAGCGGACCAGGCGTTCCGCCAACTCCGCCAGCGCCTGACTGGAACGCGCCAAAGAGCGTCATGAACTCACTGACAAAACCGTTGAGGCCGGGCAAGCCGACGCTGGCAAGCGTGAAGAACACCATGAAAAACGCCCACACCGGCATCCGCTTGGCAAGCCCGCCCAGTTCGTCCATCGACCGCGTGTGGTAGCGCTCGTAGATCATGCCGATGCAGAAGAACAAAGCGCCCGTCGAGAGCCCGTGGTTGATCATGTACATCACGGACCCGGCGCCGCCCACCATGTTCAGCGCGACCAGCCCGAGTATGCAAAACCCGAGGTGGCTCACCGATGAATACGCCACGAGCTTTTTGACATCCGTCTGCACCCAGCAGATGAGCCCCGTGTAGAGCACGCCGATGATGGCGAAGATCGCAATGATCTGTGCGTATTCCGCGACCGCGATGGGCACGAATGGAAGGATAAATCGGAAGATCGCGTAGGTGCCCAGCTTGAGCATGACGCCGGCGAGGATGACCGACCCCGCGGTGGGCGCTTCGGTGTGCGCCAGTGGGAGCCACGTGTGCACGGGGAATATTGGCACCTTGACGGCAAACCCTGCGAGCAGCGCCAAGAGCACCCACCCTTGTTCGCTCGCTGACATGCTCTGTGCTGCGCGCTGGAGATCATCAATCTGGAACGACCACACACCGCCGTGCGCCTGCGCTGCGACCGCTGCGACGTAGACGAACCCAGCAAGCGCGAGGACCGAACCGGTGAACGTGAACAGGAAAAACTTATTCGCTGCAGCTCGTCGATTGGTGCTGCCCCACAAACTGATGAGCACGAACATCGGCGCCAACGTGAACTCGAACGACAGATAAAACAGAATCATGTCGCGCGAGACGAAGACGCCGGTCAGGAAGCATTGCAAGACGAGCAGCCAGCCGTAGTAGGACTTGACTCGCGTTTGGATCGCGGTGAACGAGCCAAGCACGCACAGCGGGCCGAGCATCGCGGTCAACAGCACGAGCAGCATCGCCACGCCGTCCGCGCCGAGTGAAAGTGTCACACCGACACTGGGGAGGAACGGGAATTCCGCGGTGAACTGAAACTCGCCCGAGTGCCCCCAGTCAAACTGGAACGCTGCGAAGATCGACACCGCAAAGGCGAGCATCGACCATGTAAGCCCGAGCCATTTCGCTTGTCGCGCAGGGCTCGCTGCGATGACGAGCGCGCCGGCAAGCGGGATCAACATGAGAACGAGAAGCGTCACAGCAGCCACCACACAAGAATGAGAACCAGCGCCAGGCCCCAGCCCATGCCCGTCGCGTAGCTCTGGAGAAGTCCGTTCTGGGTCGCCCGAAG
>CAYMQF010000020.1:12740-18512 GCA_964392425.1 uncultured Phycisphaeraceae bacterium | reverse complement strand
ACCCACGCCATGAGGATGCCCAAGAGCCCGACCGAACTGGCGACGTACATCATCCAAGTGTGCGGATTGCTCCAAAAACCTTCAGCATGTTCAGCGGCTGCTGCGCCATGCTCCGCTGCAACAACGCCGGGCGTGACGATGATCGCAGCGGTGGATTGATCGATCAGCGAGCCGACCCATCCTTCGTTGCCCGATTCGTGCGGGTTGTGGATGAACGCGGGGATCGCTGCAGCGAGCGAACCGACGATCAGGATCAGCAGCACCGCGTTGACGGCCCACCCCGGCGAATGGGGATGGAACGCATGTGACTCACCCTCTTCGCCGTCGTGGTCGTCGTGATGTTCATCGCCTGGCTCAAACTCGGTCGGCCCAAGAAAGACACGGAAAAAGACGCGAAAAGCGTAGTACCCGGTAAGCCCTGCAGTCGCGACGGCGATCCATCCAAGCGCGCGATAGCCGGGCCCCGGCGTGATAAACGCCTGTGCAAGAATCATGTCTTTGGAGAAAAATCCGCTGGTTCCCGGCACTCCCGCCAGACACAGACAGCCGACGAGCATTGCGAGCCCCGTGATGCGCCAGCCGGGCAGTTTGAAGAGCCCTGACAGTTTTCTCAGATCGAGCTGGCCGGCAAACCCATGCATGACGGCGCCACACGAAAGGAACAGCGTCGCTTTGAAAAACGCATGCGTAAACACATGAAACGCAGCGCCCGTTGCACTGAGCACACCCAGCCCAAGGAACATATAGCCAAGCTGCGAGACGGTGGAATACGCCATGACTCTCTTGATGTCGTACTGCGCCATACCGATGGTCGCAGCGAGGAGAGCCGTCAAGCCGCCGACCCATGCGACGATCGCAAGAGCGGTGGGGTTGAGCGCGAAGATCGGGAGGAAGCGCGCGATCAGGTACACACCCGCGGTCACCATCGTCGCAGCGTGAATCAATGCAGAAACAGGCGTCGGGCCTTCCATTGCGTCGGGGAGCCAGACAAAGAGAGGAAGCTGCGCGCTCTTTCCAAAGGCGCCGACCATGAGCAGCATCGGGATCGCCTGCACCTGCCACGGCACCGACGCGCCCTCTTGCACCGCGACTTGCAGCTCAGCGACCTGCCGGAATATTTCTTGAAACTCGAACGTGCCAAAGTGGACGAACGTGAGCATGATGCCCAGCGCGAGTCCGAGATCGCCGATGCGGTTGACGATGAATGCTTTTTTCGCTGCAGCGACCGCGCTGGGCTTTGTATAGAAGTACCCGATGAGCAGGTACGAGCAGAGGCCGACCCCCTCCCAGCCGAGATAGAGCAGCAAGAGATTGTTGCTCATCACCAGCGACGACATCATAAAGACGAACAGGCTGAAGAACGCAAAGTAGCGGGCATAGCCGCCGGTCTTTTGATCGCCCGCCATGTATTCGGTGGAGTAAAGCCCGATGAGCGTGCTGAGCCCCGTGACGAAGAGCATCCAGAGCCACGTCAGGCTGTCCATATACAAACTGAAGTTGGCGACGATCGCTTGGCCCGGCTCATCGCCCCACCGAATGTTGAGCCATTCGAAGCCGTGAATGATCTGCACTTCGTGGCCGCCGAAGCTGAGATATCCCGCGAGCGTGACAGTAAACGAGACGGCGAGCAGGAACACGGTCGTGGCGCCTGGCAGTTTGCTCGTCACACCCAGCGCTCGATAGACGCTGCACAGCACACACGCGAACAAAGGCAGGATCGGGATCAGCAACAACCAACCAGCGTGCGTGCTGGCGGCGGCTTCCACCGCGACGGGTGTCTGAGAAGCGAGCGTATTGGCGAGTGTGGTAATCACGATTTAGCCTTGAAGCTCCGTCCACGCTTGCGCGTCGAGTGTGTGGCGACGCCGATAGAGATACACGACGAGCGCGAGCGCGAGCGCTGCCTCCGCTGCAGCGATCGTCAGGACGAAGATCACAAACACCTGCCCGTCGAGGTTGAGCCAATGGCGGGAGAAGGCGATCAACGCGATGCCGGCCCCCTGGAACATCAACTCCGTGCACAAAAACATGATGATGAGGTTTCGCCGGGACAGAAAGCCGATCATGCCCAGTGCGAACATCGCTGCGGAGACGACGAGGTAGTGGAAGAGCGTGACACCGCCCATGAGTTCGGGGAAGGGCGCCTGCGCGATCAGCGTCGGGATCGTCATATCGAACCTCCCGCTGCGCTCAGTCGCAATCGTGCGGACTGCGCCGCTTTGCGTTCCTCTTCGAGTTCTGTCTGCTTGCGCGACAAGACGATCGCGCCGATCATCGCGAGCAGGAGAATCACTCCCGCAAGTTCGAGCATCAGTGGGTGCTCGCCCACGAGCGCGAGACCGAGCGACTCCAAGTTGGTTGGCGCCACATCAGCAGACAGATCGAAGATCAGGAATGAAAAACCACTCGGGTCGTCAATGATCACAGGGATTTTCTTTGAGACTTGGGCCATGGCGCGCTTTGGCAATGGAGTCGCGCCGCCCTTGGTTGGGGCATCCGCGAGAGCTGCTTCAAACCGAGCACGGAAGCTCGCAGCATCGCGAGGGACCACCTGCACAAATCCCGGGCTTTCCTGATTCATGCTCTTGTTGACGGTGATGGCTGAGTGATTCTTTCGCCACTCCTCAAGCACCGCTCGGCGTTCCGCTTGCTCAAGCCCGTCGCCCAACCCCGTGGGGATAAACGCAGCAGGCATCACTTCGTCTGCAATGCCGATCTCTTGGAGGAACATCTGCACCTTGCCTGGCAGTTGCTGCAGCGCGAGCTTCGGGTTGACGTTCTCCGGCGAGGGGAGACCAGCCGTCCCCAGATTGAGCATCCCGGTTAGGGCGCCCAGCAGGATGAACCCGACGATCGTCGCCATGATCGGGTCCCGGCTCTGCGTGTCACATTCGCTCAGCTCCGCGACAGCCTCGGCAGTCGGCCCCTGCGTCGCGAGCATAATGACGAAGAGATAGGTAATCAGAATCGCGCCCGCGTAGATGATGATGAGCGCGAAAGCCATGAACTCCGCGGACAGGAGCAGGAAAAGCCCCGCTGACGCGAGCACCGTAATGATGAAATACAACGCGGCGTACACCGGCTTGGGATGGATGATGACGAGAAGACCCGCGCCCAGCCCGATCGCTGAGAAGATGTAGAAGAACAGGCTCGCAAGCCCTTCCCCAGAGCGGAACCCCGCGACCGCCAGTGCGACAAGTAGCCCGCCCGCTGCGATCGCAGCAATCAGCCCGCCGATGATCTGCGGATTTCGACCCCGTCTGGGCAACGCCACAGCGACACCCACCGCGCCAAGCGATAAGCACGCGTACAGAATGATTGGGCTGAGAATGGGGTCCAAAACCAGCGTGCTCCAGTTCCGTTCTAGCTTCGTCGCGCCGTTCCAAGAACGCCCGAACACCTCCAACGACACAACGCAGCGTGCACCATAGAACGCCCTGCAGTGCCCATCAACTTGCGCCCCTGCCTGCCAACATGCCTCGTGGTAGGATCACGCACGTTCAATGCACGCAGACACACCCAATCTCAAGCAGTCAAAGCACCGCGTAGGACGGGAATCCATCCCCAATCTGCTGACGATGGGTCGGCTGGTGCTGACGGTCGGCGTGATCGCGCTGCTCTCCCTCTATCAACATCCGACGGGAGCCTCGTGGACGCTGCCAGTCGCAGCAGCGGTCTTCATCCTCGCAGCACTGACCGACGCGCTGGATGGGTACCTTGCGCGCAAGTGGAGTGTGGTCAGTGATTTCGGTCGCGTGATGGACCCCTTTGCGGACAAGGCACTCGTGCTTGGCTCGTTCATCGTGCTGGCTGGGCCCGGCTTTGCGGACGCGCTGGGGCGCGCCGTCGCGGGGGTCGAACCATGGATGGCGGTCGTCCTGCTCGCGCGGGAACTCCTCGTCACCAGCATCCGAGGCGTTATGGAAGCCGCCGGCATTTCGTTCGGCGCCAACTGGGCAGGCAAGGCGAAAATGATCCTTCAATCCGTTGCGGTGCCAGCCATCCTGTTGCTGCTCTGGATCGGGCCGAGAGATTCACTGCTGCTGCCCGAACCGAATGTCCGACTTGCCATCGCTGCGATCGCCTGGCTGACGGTGATCGTGACCGTCGCCTCGGGTATTCCCTATGTCCAAGCTGCGATGAAGGCGGGGCTCAGCGGAGAGGGTCAACGCCCGTGAATGATCGACTCAAACTCATGCTGACAACCGTCGGCGGACTCGGGCTCGCGCCCAAAGCGCCGGGCACATTCGGCTCAATCCCCGCTGCGGCACTCTGTTTCGCCCTTCTTGCATTTCACGTCAATCATGCAACCTATCTCGGTGTGATGATCGGAATCTGCGTTGTTTCCAGCGTTATGTGCGTCGCGCTAACTCCATGGAGCGAACGGAAATTCAGCAAGGCTGACCCTCGCGCGATGGTGCTCGATGAAGTTGCCGGGCAGTCTCTCGCAGTGCTGCTCGCGCCTGCCGTCGCGTTTGAGTCGGTCCCCGCTGCTGCACTCTTTGCTGTGCTTGCATTTGTGATCTTCCGTGTGCTGGACATCACCAAGCCCGGCTTCATCGACACGATGCAGCGTTTGCCTCACGGCTGGGGCGTCCTGCTCGATGATCTCGCCGCGGGTGCTGGGGCGATGGCGATCCTCTTTGTTGGATGGAATCTGTTCGCGTAAAGCACGAACAAGCTGATGAAAGGATGGGTGTCCATGCCTTGTTTGATCGCATTACTTGCTCTCATCACGCCGCGCATCGCGATCCTCATAGTCGTGTTTTTCAGCGACTACATCGGCGCCGCGTTCAACTCGAACCTCTGGCCGTTTCTCGGCTTCTTCTTCATGCCGTTGACCACGCTCGCGTACGCCTTTGCGATCAACAGCTCGGGCGGAGTGACCGGCTATTACCTTCTTGCAGTCATCATCTCTGTGCTGATCGATCTGGGCTTGCTGGGAGGCTCAAGCCGGGCATCACGCCGGCGTAAACGCAGACGAGCGCGCAAGAATCGCAAGTAAATCAAATCATTCACCGCCAATGCGATGGAAAGTGAACGCGCTTTGCGCGCCAGCACATAGAAGAATCAGTGGTTTTTACGGTTGTTCTTCCGGTTGATGTCGGGGAACTTCTTGTCCGGGTCGATCACCACGGATTCCACTTCCTTGCCGGGCGACCACGTTGTGGTCCATTTGTTCGTGCTGAACCACGCCTGAACGGGGAGTGTGCGTCGTTCGACCGAGCCATCCTCGTACGTCACGTCATAGATCACAGGCATGACCAGACGATCAAGATTCTCAAAGGTGATGCTGACTTGGCCATCCTCTTTCTGCTTGATCTTGGTCACGGCCTGATCGAGCGCGCCGCTCTCGTTGAACCACCCTCTCCAAAACCATGACAGGTCGGCGCCCGCTGCGTTGTTCATCGCGCGATAAAAATCGGCAGGCTGAGGCGATTTGAACGCCCAATCATTGATATAAGTTTGGAAGGCTGTATCAAACCGCTCGGGGCCAAGGATTTGCTCGCGCAGGAGCACCATGCCGACGCCCGTCTTGGCGTATTCAAGCAGCCCAAGCCTGTTTCGGCGGATCTGATCCGCAGGCGTGTCAATCGGCTGCATCCCCGGCAGCGTCATCACACGCGCAAACTTTGACGCACTCCCCCGGCGTGGCTCGTCATCGGGATATCGCTCTTTCTGAGCATAAAAGTTGATGAACGTGTTGAACCCCTCGTCCATCCATGCGTGCAACTTTTCGTTGGTGTTGACGATCATCGGGAACCAGTTGTG
>CAYMQF010000020.1:10513-12640 GCA_964392425.1 uncultured Phycisphaeraceae bacterium | reverse complement strand
TCCCAGATGAACGCATCCGAGCTTGACCATGCAAAGGTTCGCACGTCGTGCGCTTTGAACTCCCAGGTCAATGGCTCATCACCATCGGGCCGGGTTGACTCCTCGCCGACTTCTTCTGCGGAGATAATCATCACGGTTTCGTCGCTGGTGCTCGCCTTTTCCAGGCGATCGCGCTGCTCAGCAGTGAGAACGTCGTAAGGATTCTGCAAGAGACCCGTAGCAACAACAATGTGATCGTGAGGCGCCGTGATCGACACATCATAATCACCGAAATCCGTGTAAAACTCACCCTGACCGATGTAAGGCAGCGTGTTCCAACCCTGCACATCGTCGTACTTGACGACAGCGGGGAACCACTGCGCGATCTCAAAGATAGTGCCTTGTTCGACATCCTCAACGCCAAGCCGATCTGAGCCATAAGGCGGGATGCGGAAGCTCCATTCGATGTCAAACTCGAAAACACCGCCGTTGGCAGCGATTGGCGCCGGGAGTTCGACTCGCCCCAGTGTGTTGTGCACTTCGAGTGTGAGGTCCTCGCCGTCCGACGAGATGGACAGGATGTTGTAGCCACCTTCGAAATGGTTGCGGTTGCCGAATCGCTCGGGGTTTTGCGTGAGCCGAGCGCCGATGCTTGCGTCATTGAAGAGGTTTTGTTCGAGGTTGAGCCAGAGATAAGGCAACGGCTCGGGCGAATTGTTCGTGTAGGTAATGTGCCCGGTCGCGTGAATCTCGCGATCTTCCGCGTTGAGTTCAACGTCGATCTGATAGTCAGCGCGCTGCTGCCAATAGTCCGGCCCCGGCGCCCCCGATGCAAGGCGAACCGTCGAAGGAGTCGGAAGAGTCAACGGCGCAAAGACGGAAGGCGTGCGCATGTCCATCTGCATCGAAGCGCGAGAGCCGCCTGTCTGGCATCCTGTGATGGCGGTCGACGCAGCGACAACCATGCCGATATTCATGAACAATCTGGTTCGCATGGGAACTCCTCGGTGAGTGTTGAACGAGAGGGCCGGCGTTGCATTGCCTGCGCACGGTTGTTCATCATACACGACGGTCGAGCAGTCGATACTGCACCGCTTCTGCGATATGCGCCGCTGACAGCCGATCGCATTCCCCAAGATCGGCGATAGTGCGCGCGAGTCGGCGAATCTTGTCATAGGCCCGCGCCGAAAGCCCCAGCTCTCGCATCGCCTGCCCGAGCAGTGTTTTCGCGTCGTCATCCATCGGCGCCAGCGTGTCGAGCTCCCTACCACTCAGTCGCGCATTGGGCGCATCCCCCTGCCTGACGCGCGATCGATCGCGCGCTTCAAGAACACGTTGACGAATCGAAGCAGAAGATTCACCCCGCTCTCCAACCTGCGAAAGCTGCTTCCATGGAACCGCAGGCGCCTCGACATGAATATCAATCCGATCAATCAACGGCCCGCTGATCCGCGACAAGTACCGATCCATCTCGCGCCGACTCGTCTGATCGGTCGGCATGTTCCCCTTCGGCGTTGGGTTCATCGCAGCGATCAACATCACCTGCGCAGGGAAACACACCGTCGAATGCGCACGCGCAATCGTGACGTGACCATCTTCCAATGGCTGGCGCATCGTCTCGAGCGCATCACGCGGAAACTCGGGCAGTTCATCGAGAAAGAGCACGCCGTGATGGGCGAGTGTGATTTCGCCGGGTCGCGGGATCGTCCCGCCGCCCACGATCGCAGACACCGACGCGGTGTGATGAGGCGCCCGCACCGGTCGCGAAGTCACCACGCCGACTCTTCGCGCCGAATCATTCACCAGTAAACCGGCCGCAGAGTAAATCCGTGTCACTTCGAGCGCTTCGTTCGCTGTGAGCCGAGGCAACACGCCGGGCAGCGCCTTGGCGATCATCGTCTTGCCCGTTCCAGCAGGCCCCAGCATCAACATATTATGAAGCCCAGCAGAGGCGACCGTCGCAGCGCGTTTGACGCCTTCCTGTCCCTTGATGTCCGCGAAATCGACCTCCGCGTCGCTCTGCTCAAGCAGCGCATCAACATCGACAGGAGGGCAAGGCTCCGTCGGCAACTGCCCCGACAACATCCCCACTACTTCAGCAAGTGTGTGCGCCGCGTAGACATCGACGCCGCCGACCACCGCTGCTTC
>CAYMQF010000020.1:5030-10413 GCA_964392425.1 uncultured Phycisphaeraceae bacterium | reverse complement strand
ATCGCAGCACGGACGCGTTCGATCGCTTCCTTCACTGCAGCGTCGGGCAAGCCGACGATTCGCTCTGCGGGAATCCCTCCCGATGCGACGTCAATCTCCACCTCGCAAGGCGAAGCGTCGATCCCCGTCAAGACAAAGCTTTGCACGCGGGCAAGCACGGTGGACCAGCTTACCCAAGACGGGATTGCTCTGTTCGGACAGTCCCCCATGAGACACATCCGAGTCTCAGAAAAAGAGCCCGACTGCTGGAGGAGCGAAGCCGGGCTCAGAGAGAAAAAGAGAGAGAACGTCCGCAGCGTCAGGCATCCGGTGGAGCTGATGATCCTGCCCACGCTGCGCTCGATCAAACGTTCGCCCGAGTCGCCTCGGGACACCGCAGGCGAGAATGCACGGGGCTGAGCTTCTCGAACGCATACGATGCCCGGAGGCGAGTCGAACCGATCCTCTTGATCTATTGCATTATTCGGAACTTGGCGCCACGCGGTTCCACTTACATCAGATTTATTTGCGAATCGCCCTTCTTGCTATTTTCCTGCTGGATATTGAGCTGAGACACGAACGCTTGCTCATTGAGCCGGTCCGTGTTCTGCTGTGTCCCATGCCTCGCTATCGCCTGACCATCGCGTATGAAGGAACCGCTTTCCACGGCTGGCAAAAGCAGTGGAGACCTGACCCAAGCGATGTAACACCCGATCGACCGGCGCCTGCTCCGTTCTCAGCGGAACGTGATTCGCAAGGCAGATATCCGCTGCGCACAGTTCAGCATGTTGTGGAACAAGCGATTCGGGAAGTCATTCGCGAGCCGATTCTCTTGCAAGGCGCCAGCCGAACCGACGCCGGCGTTCATGCCCGCGCCCAAACTGCTGCGTTCACCGCGAGCGAGGATCGGCGTGGCCCGCCCGACGACCGACTCCGCCTTGCGATCAACAGTCGACTTCCTGATGATGTTGTGGTTGTCGATTGCCGACCGACGCGCGATGACTTTGAGCCGATCAGCGATTGTTTGGCGAAGGGATATCGGTATCTCATTCACACTGGTTTTGACCGCCCGCTATGGGATCGGCGATTCGTGCATCACCTGTGCCCGATGTTGGATGTTGATCGTATGAAAGACGCTGCAGCGAGAATGGTCGGCGAGCACGATTTCGCTGCCTATGCAAAGGCTGGGCATGGCAGACTCACCACCGTGCGCACCGTGCTAAGCTGCGAAGTCTCGCAGTTGAGCGACATCGGTGAATCAGTCGAGCACCACGGCGACGGCCTTCAGACTCCATCGTCTGCGCAGCGAATCGCGATTGATATTTCAGGCACGGGGTTTCTGCACAACATGGTGCGCATCATGGTCGGCACGCTCGTTGACGTCGGGCGAGGCCGATTCACGCCCGAACAAGTGACCACCGCACTGACATCAGGCGACCGCCGAACCGCAGGCCCGACGCTCCCCGCCACCGGCCTGTGCCTGATGTGGATGCGCTATCCCGATGATTCGTGATGAGAACGGAGTATGATGGTTAGGCGTCATTTTGAGGTTTGGTAGATGGATACTTCTGGAACAACAAATAGTTGTCGACAGTGCAGCTATGACATTATTGCTGTGTCAACAGAGGGTGTCTGTCCGGAATGTGGTTGCTCCGCAGCATGGTCACGCGAAGGCTTTTTCTTCAAGAATGGCATACACAGCACTGTTGAAACTGCACGCCGGGGTGTCGGCGAACTTTTTTGGGGCGCGATCATTCTTGTCGCTGCGACGATCGCTCGCATCGCATTGAAGACATGGAGTTCGCCAACCGACCTGAATGTTCTGCACGGAGCTATTCAAGCGTTGCAAGGGGTCGCCGTTGCAATCGCGACGGTCGGTGTGTTCACCGTCACACGAGCCGATCTCTATGCGCCCAAAGAGTTCACTCGGCTTCGAATGCCATACGCCCGCTGGACGGCGCGCATCAGCATGTCGATCATTGGCGCAGCGCTTCTCGTGTTGATCTTCATGCCTAGCAGTTGGCCGAGCAACGTCAAAGACGCTGTGATGTCCGCATTCACGATCGTAATCCCGATTTTTTCACTTGGAGGCGTATGGGGATTGGGTCGCTGCCTGACTTTGTTCGCGTCCCGCGCAAGCAATGCTTCTCTTGGCTCCAAATTTCGCCTTGTGAGCAGGTATTATGTCATTTTATGGTCAGTCTTCATTGCGATATTTGCAATAGGCGCCCTGTTCAGCAAGTCACCAATCAGTCGGCTTTTCATACCCGCTTATACGGCGCCCACACCGCTTTCCAGACCTCTTGTAGTGATGCAGTCGTTTGTTGAGCTTCTCCCGTTCGCCAGCCTTCTGTTGCTCGGCGTGCTGATCTTCCGATTGCGCACACTTAGCATCACGCTCCGCGCCATTGCTCGACATTCACAGCCGTAGCCGCTCACACCACGCGGACGATGCGCTGGAACTCTTTGAGTCGGCCTGCCAGTTGCTTTTCATCAAGCTCAGCAAGTCGATCCAGGCTGAATGATTCAATCGTAAAGCTGGCGACAATGGTCCCTCGCACGAGCCCTTCCTGCAGTATGTCGAAGGAGACTTCCGCCTGACCGATGCCCGCTTTTGTATGTCGAGCGGCGATGTGCCCCATCATGCCTCCTGCAAAGCTGTCCCCGGCGCCGGTCGGGTCGATCACCTTTTGTGCTGGATATGCAGGCAAAGCGGCGATCCCGTCGCGGTGCACCATCACACACCCATGCTCGCCCTTCTTGATGACGGCAAAGGTCGGCCCCATATCAAGGATCGCGAGCCCCGCCGTGATCGCGTTGCGCTCGCCGGTGAGTTGGTGCGCTTCCTGATCGTTGAGGACAAGCCCGTCGATCTCTTTCATCAGTGCAAGTAGATCATCCTTTGCCGTCTCGATCCACAGGTTCATCGTGTCGGCGACGGCGATCGTGCGATCGGGAAAGTTCGCGACCATCTGCCGTTGCACCGCGGGGTGTGTATTGGCAAGAAAAATATATTTTGAGTCGCGGTACGCATCAGGGATAGGCGGCGGCGCCTCTCCAAGCACGCCCAGCTCGGTGAAGAGCGTCTCGCGGATATTCATGTCGTCGTGGTACCGCCCGCCCCAGGCGAACGTCGTCGAGTCGGCCCGATGCTCGAGCCCCGCGATGCATACATCAGGGAACTGATCGAACACCGCTTGATGGTCGGCGCCAAAGTCGCCCCCCACTGCTGCGACGAGCCGAACTGGCGCGAAAAACGAGGCGGAGGCAGAGAAATACGTCGCGCTGCCGCCGAGGACGCATTCGCGTTTCCCGGCTGGAGCCTCGACGGTGTCGATCCCGATTGAACCTGTGACTATGAGTGACATACCGACAGTGTAGTGAACGCGCCGCGTCGGGTCAGTCAGCCGGTCAGCCGGTGATGGCTGGCGCCTGTTGGCGAACATGCTCGACCGCGTTGGTGAACATCGTCAAGCCCGGCGTAGGCAGTTTCCACAGCGAACGATCCAAACGCGTCCAGTACGGGTGCTGTTCCCACGCAGCGAACCGCTCGGGGTGAGGCATCAAGCCGAAGATGAGCCCTGTTTCATCGCAGATTCCCGCGACAGCGCCTGCTGATCCATTGACATCATCACGATAGCGCACCGCGACTTGGCCATTCGATGCGAGATGTTTGAGCGTTGAATCATCAGCGACGAAGCGACCTTCGCCGTGCGCGATGGGCAGGCGCAGCGCATCGCCAGCATTGGGATCGTCTGCCTGCCAAAGATCGCGCGTCCAGACGCAGTGCGACTTGGGATATTCAACGCGAACCCATTCGTCGATGAAGCGACCGCCCGCGTTGTCGGTCAGCGCAGCGGTCTGCTCGACTCCCTCTCCCGCCGGGAGAGGGCTGGGGTGAGGGGTTTTGATCTTTGCATTCCCGCCGGGCAGAAGGCCGATCTGCACAAGAGCCTGGAAACCATTGCACACACCGATGATTGGTGTCCCTCGCGCGACCGCAGCGAGCAGCGCATCAAGCAGATGTTCGCGGAACTTCATTGCGAGGACGCGCGCTGAAGCGATGTCGTCGCCGTAGGAAAAGCCGCCGGGCATGCCGATGAGGTCGAACGAGTCGAGCCGGGTCGGTTCAGCGATGAGTTGATCGACATGGACCAGTTCGACTCGGGCGCCGGCGAGATCGAATGCGCGCACCAATTCAGCATCGCAGTTTGTGCCTGCCGTGCGAACAACAAGTGCGGTTGGTGTATGTGTCATGCGGAGTCTCCTGCTGTTCTCACCAATCCAACGTGCCGAAGAAGGCGATGCGCATCTCTTGGAGCGTTAGTTCAATCGTGTTCGGAGCGGAATTATCGGAAACCGTGATCGACAGGCCCGGCGTACCACTCCCAACATGCCCGATGATCTCGCCGGGTGTGCTGTTCCGTTTCAGGCGATCCAACGCGTTTTGTTCGTGTTCAGCAGGGATTTCGAGGATGTATCGCCCCGGCGCTTCCCTGAATAATGCTCCCGATACGTCGCCGCCTTCGTACTCCAGCGACACATTCAGATTCTCAGCTGCAAGTGTCATCTCAGCGACCGCGACCGCGACGCCTCCCTCGGAGCAATCATGGGCGGCGCGCACGAAGCCCGCAGCGATCAACTCATGGATAGCGCGAGCGGTCGAGTGAAAACGCTCGCTGTCGTATGAATTTTCAACACCATTACCAATGAGAAGGAGCGTTGAACTCGCAGCGGGATCACCCATCGGCGGCCCCTTCAAGTCCATCGTCACGCATCGGCTGATCTCGGGAACGATCCCGACTCCCGTAATCAGCAGCGTCGGCGGAATCTCGATGGTCTTGCCGTCCTCCGTCGTGAACTGGTTGTTGAGAGAATCTTTGCCGCTGATGAAGGGCGAGCGGTGCGCTTTGGCTGCGTCATAACAACCCTCCGCTGCGCGCACGAGCGATGCGAGATTTTCAGGCGAATCGCAGCTTGGCCAACAGAAGTTGTCGAGGATGGCGATGCGGTCGGGGTCGGCGCCGACACACACAAGATTGCGCACACACTCATCCACCGCAGTGATCGCCATCAGGTATGGATCGCCGCCGATTGCGGGATCGCCCACGGGGACCGCGAGCCCTTGTGAAATAGCGAGTCCCATCGTCGAGCCGGGCACTGGCTGAATGACCGTCGCATCGCCCGGGCCGTCCCCCGCGGGGCCGACCATGGGTTTGATGATCGTGGCGCCTTGCACTTCGTAGTCGTACTGCCTGACGATCCACTGCTTGGACGCGATGTTCGGGTGGGTGAGCAACGAGAGCAACGCCGCTTTGATGTCGCGCGAGTCTGAGTTGGGGCTCACTTCGTCAACAAGACATGGAGCGATCGGCGGCGCTTCGCTTTTCGGTTTCCACTGCGC
>CAYMQF010000020.1:2565-4930 GCA_964392425.1 uncultured Phycisphaeraceae bacterium | reverse complement strand
CGTCAACAAGACATGGAGCGATCGGCGGCGCTTCGCTTTTCGGTTTCCACTGCGCCGTTCGCACCGATTTTGGCAGGCCGTTGTGCAGGAACTCCATGCTGAGGCGGCCAACCTCATTACCAGCATAGATCAACACAAGCTCGCGGTCGGCAGTGCCAAATGTTCCCAGGTCCGCAAGCTCGACGGACTCCTCACTGCAGATCGTTTTGAGCGCATCGAGGTTCTTCTCGGGAACCGCGAGGATCATGCGCTCCTGCGCTTCGGAGATCCAGATTTCACCATACGAAAGACCGGCGTATTTGAGCGGCGCCCGATCGAGATGCACCTCGGCTCCCAGCTCTTCGCCCATTTCGCCCACCGCGCTGGAGAAACCCCCGGCGCCACAATCGTTGATCGCATGAAAGAGCGTGCCGCCCGCTGCATCGCGCGCTCGAAGGATCGCGTCGAGCAGTTTTTTTTCTTCGATGGGGTTGCCGATCTGGACCGCGTGGGAAAATTCGTCGGCGTGGGTGTCGGTGAGTTCGGCACTGCTGAACGTGGCGCCGTGCAAGCCATCGCGCCCGGTGCGCCCGCCCAGTGCGATGATGTGATCGCCCTTGTGCGCATCGCCGGCGATTTTGTCGATGGGCATCACGCCGACACAGCCACAGTAGACGAGCGGGTTGCCGACGTAACGATCGTCGAAGTAGACGCCTCCTGACACGGTGGGCACGCCCATGCGGTTGCCATAGTCTCGCACTCCTGCCACGACGCGCTGGAGGATCCGCCGAGGGTGCAGGCAGCCCGTAGGAAGCACCTTCTGGGAAGACGTTTCAGGCAATTTTTTCTTTTCGTCAGCGCCATCTCCAACGATCCAGCCGTCCGGATGCGCCACGCAGAACACATCAGTGTTGGCGATGGGTTTGGCTGCTAAACCAGTTGCGATGATGTCGCGGATGCATCCGCCGACGCCCGTCGCGGCCCCGCCGTAGGGTTCGAGGGCGCTGGGATGGTTGTGCGTTTCGACCTTGACGCACACCGCGTGCTCGTCGTCAAACTTGATGACTCCCGCGTTGTCAACGAAGACACTGAGCGCCCAGTCAATGCCGTCGGCCATGAGTTCGTGCGTCGCAGCGGCAACGGTCGACTTGAGCAAGTTGTCGATCGTGACGGACCCATCGGCAGCGACCGTGTGCCCGGGTCGGTTGGTCCAATCAATGATGTCGTCAGCGGGACCGGTGTAATGGATGTCCGACTTGAGCGTTTTGTGGACGCAGTGCTCTGACCATGTCTGGGCGAGCGTTTCGATTTCGACATCGGTCGGCTCTCTGCCTTGCTCGCGGAAGTGCGCCTGAATGGTTTGCATTTCTTCGAGTGAGAGAAACAGATGCGCCTGCCTGCTGAGCTTCGTGAGTTCTTCATCTGAAAGATCACGGATCGGCATTGAGGCAAGGCGGAAGGGGCGAGGCTCGGTGTGCGGAAAATGATCCGGCGAAAACGGCTCGGTGTGGATCGCTTGAATGACGGGATTGGCAAGGAGTCGGCGGGCGAGGTAGTCCGCCTCTTCGGGTGTGACGCCGACCAAATCGTATCGCCAGCCGGTCGAGGCGTGAACATCGTCGACGCCTGTGAGATCGCGGACGGCCATTTCAACGGTCTGCGCGGGCGGATCCATCACGCCTGGCAATGGGTGAATCTCGATGCTTTGCGCGCCAGGTTCAGCAGGCTCGACGCCGAGTGTGGCGATTTCGAGGACCGGGTTTGCCAGAAGGTCATTTGCGACGCGGCCAAGCTGCTCGGAATCGAGTTGGCTATCGATGAGATAGATGCGGGCAACGCGGACGCAAAGCCCGGATAGGCCGATGGCTGCTGACTCTCGCACGAGTGCTGCGGCTCGTGGGTCTGCTGCTTCATCTTTGAGCCTGACCTCGAACCGGCTCACCGCGCGAGGCGTTGTGGCGGTGGCGGTGTGCGAAGCGGGCGACGCTGATATTTTCTCGACTCCTGATTGACCCATGCGATGATTCTAGGGACTGAGCGGGTGTGCGCCTTGAGTCCCGATTTCCCGCTCCATTTGAATAAAAAAACCACGCGAGGCGCCCCTCAATCGGCCCCGCGTGGATCACTATTTACCTGAATGAATACATCTCATTGACTGGCGAGACGCCCGTCCCACTGGTCCGCCGAGATGCCTGCTCCCGCGTCAGCTCTTGTCTTTGACGCGCGTCAGTGTCATTTCCATCACCATGTTCATCTCACCGGTGGCTGTGTCGCGCGACATCTTCATGATGTACTTATCGTTGTTGATGACCTTGATGACCTCCTTGGTGATGACCATTCGGCCGTCTTCTGCGGGGTCTTGGTACGTCGAGTAAAAGGTGAACAC
>CAYMQF010000020.1:0-2465 GCA_964392425.1 uncultured Phycisphaeraceae bacterium | reverse complement strand
TGACCATTCGGCCGTCTTCTGCGGGGTCTTGGTACGTCGAGTAAAAGGTGAACACTTTGCCGGTGGGATCGACCGTGCCGTGTGACTGGAAGGTCATGGTTCCCATGGTGTCGACCCAGGTGCTGACATATTGTTTGGTGTAGTTGTCGTAGCCGATCAAGCCCATCCCCTCGAACTCGCCGCCCATGAATTCAGCCGTGTAATGCTCGGCGACAAATCGGCCGCCCAAGATCCACTTGCTCTTCATCTTGGAGTAGGAGACCATTGGCTCCCCCGATTGGTCCATCCACATCTTCACTTCCACATTGAAGTTGCCGACGAGCGGATCGAGCAGGCGATGGCGTTCGCCCGGCTCAGCGTACTTCGCCACCGTCGTCATGTACTCTTCCCAGTTGAAGCCTTCGGAAGTTGGCTCCATCATCGCGCTGCGATTGCGATCTTTCTTGTTGTGGTCGCTGTGATCGTGCTGCGCCATCGCAGTCGACGCCATCACGAAGGCGCCAAGCGTGAGCCCCATCGCAGCTGCAAGTTTTTTCTGATTTGTCATCACAATCCCTTTCGGATTCTCAAAGGACAACGCCCCCATCAAGCGTCCTCGGCCTCCCCTCAGTGGCACACCGCCCCTGACTTTGCGGGCCGTTTTCATCGCGCAGTTTCCCATATGTTCGCAATGATTGCAAGGGAAAAACAGGGCAATCATCCCGGGGGGTGTCCAATCCCACGAATCAGGCGCCTGTAAGCGTGTCCAGCAGCTCTGCAACGCCTGTACCTGTCGTGGCGATGGTTTCGAGCACCGGGCGTTTTCCTGCGACATCGCGCAGATCGCGGACGAGATCGTTTTCGCCGGGATGATCCGCCTTGTTGCAGACGAAGAGATCAGCGATTTCGAGGATTCCCGCCTTGTCCATCTGCACCGCGTCGCCCATTCCTGGCGTGAGCACCACCGCAGTGGAATCAACATGATTGCGGACGCGCGTTTCGTTCTGGCCGGCGCCGACCGTCTCGACAAAGAGCAGATCGAAGACGGGCTTGCCGTCCACTTCGCACCCGCCGATGAGTTCGATGATCGAATCGAGCGCGTGGTAGTCCTCGCCTTGGATTGCCAGCGATCGGTAGAAGACGGCCTCGCCGAGCCGATTGAAATCAACGCGCAGCCGATCGCCCAGAAGCGACCCGCCCGTAATCGGCGACATCGGATCAAACGCAACGACTGCAACTCGACCCGAAGTTGACGCGCCGCCCTCTGATCGGCGTATCTGTTCAGATGCAAGCTGCGCGACAAGCGTTGACTTCCCAGCGCCGGGCGAACCGGTGACACCGATCACTCTGTTGGGACGTCTGCGATTGGCGGATGTGCGAATCGGCTGCCCTGCGTGGGCGAGCGAGATATCCCGCGCGAGCTGCGCGACGGGGTGTTTGGACTCAACCTCCTGCACGTAAGGCTTCACCGTGTCGCACACCGCGTTGACGATGTCCATCAGACTCACGCCTGTCGTTGAAAGCTGGGCGACGCCTGCGTCGTAGAGCGCCTGATGATCTTCTTTGGGGAGGATGCCGCCGAGATGAACGGGGATGTCGCCTCGGCCAACCTCGCCAAGCAGGTTGATGAGTTTGGGCGCCAGAACCATATGCGAGTTGCTCATGATCGAGACAGCGATGACATCGCAATCTTCATCGCGGGCGCCAATGGACAAACTCTGCGGGGTCTGCCACAAGCCGGAATAGATCACATGCACGCCGGAATCACGGAACGCGCGAGCGATGACCTTGACGCCTCGATCGTGCCCGTCGAGGCCCATCTTGCCCAGCAGCACGCGCGGGCGATGGTCCAGAGCGGCGCAGCGGTCTTTCTTCTCAAACTCCGTCGTCGCGGTGTGCATGGTTTTGGTCATCGGAAAAACTACTCGCAAAGACTTAGGGGGATAGGCGGCAGCGCCGCGACTGTGACTACACAATAGCGGAATAGTTCATCACTTTTGCGTCAGGGTTTTGATGTCGAGGCGCAATGCCTCTGACGCCAACGATCCGGGGCGAGCAAGCTCAGTGGCTATCTCCCGACAGGCAAGCTTCTGCCCCGGCCAAACGAATGACTCATCCACCTTGTTTCCAGCGATCCACCGCGATGCATCGTGCTCGTCGTTGAGAGTCGGCGACCAGTCGGGCGCGACCTCAGCAGCAAACCGGGCGGAAAGCACGATGCAGTCCAGCTCCGCGAGAAAGTACGGATACACCTGTTCGAGCTGCCAGAAGCCGAGCAGAGCTGGGTCACGCGCATCAAGGCTGATTTCCTCAGCCATCTCGCGCACCGCGCAGACAAGTGCGGTTTCGCCCGCTTCGATGTGCCCCATCATTGGGTGCCAGCCGCCCGCCAACGGCGGTTTGACCCGGCGTAGCTGGAGAAACTCGATGCGCCCGTCATCACTCTTGCGAAAGACATAGACATCAACGATGTCGCTGCGAACGGT
>CAYMQF010000019.1:0-24339 GCA_964392425.1 uncultured Phycisphaeraceae bacterium | reverse complement strand
CACAAGATCGCACGTCGTCCGCCGACCGATGACGATCGAACCGGGAGGCATGAGCACCTGAGTCACCTGCGTCGGCCCCGCAAGGGAAACCAACTTCATCGCTCCACCTGAGATCGCTGATTTCATCACACTCATCGCGTTCAGTCTACCCAGCGACGAATGCATCGGCGCTGAGAAATGAGATCCCATCCGACCACGTCGGAGAGTTCGGTTGATTCCTGCAGGACCTCGCTGCCACCGAGCTTCGCAGCTGGGGCTACGATGGGCTCTTATGGCGACGCTGCTCTCAGCCCGAAATTTGACAAAGTCGTTCGACTCGCATCGGCTCTTCACCGATGTTGGGCTGCACCTCGTCGAAAACGATCGGCTCGGATTGATCGGCCCCAACGGCGCGGGCAAATCAACACTGCTCAAGATTCTTGCCGGGCTCGAAGATTCGGACTCGGGCGAAATCACTCGCCGTCGGGGGCTCCGCCTGATCTACGTCGCGCAGGACGATCTGTTCCCAGCGGGCGCCACCGCGATGTCCGCAGTGTTGAGTTCCCTCGCCGATGACAAGACCCATTCCTCCCACAGTCACGCAGCGTCGATGGACGCGCAAACGCACGCATCGATCACTTTGTCCAAGCTGGGCTTCATAGACTTCGATCAGCGCGTCGAAACTTTGTCCGGCGGATGGCGCAAACGGCTCTCGATCGCCTGCGCCCTCGTGCGCGATCCCGAAGTTCTCATGCTCGACGAACCGACCAACCATCTCGATATGGAGGGCGTGCTCTGGCTCGAACGATTCGTTCGCCAAGCTCGCCTTGCGGTGGTTTTCATCACGCACGACCGGTGGTTTCTTGAAAACGCCGCCAGCCGAATCATCGAGCTTTCGCCGGCGTACCCCGCGGGGCTGATCGAAGTCGCGGGCGCCTACTCCGAGTTTGTCCGCCGAAAGGAAGAGTTCCTTGAAGCGCAAAAAGCCACACAGGCAACCATCGCCAACCAAGCAAGGCGCGACCTCGCATGGCTTCGGCAGGGAATCCAGGGACGCCAGACGCGCAACAAAACACAGGTCGCCGCTGCTGCCGATCGCCGGGCTGAACTCAGAGCAATCAAAGACCGCAATGCGGCGCCCACCAAAACCACCTCCATCGACTTTCAGGCGACCGAACGAAAAACGAATAAATTGCTCACACTCCATCATGTGGCCAAGACAATGGGAGATACGCAACTCTTTGCCGGGCTGGACATGAAACTCTCGCCCGGCAAGCGGATCGGTCTGCTCGGGCCTAATGGGGCCGGCAAAACAACACTGCTTCGCCTGCTCAATGGAGACCTCGAACCGGACTCGGGATCCATCAAGCGGGCGATCGATCTGCGCGTTGTCACCTTCACACAGCACCGTCAGTCGCTCATTCCCACGCAAACATTGCAAGAAGCGCTGTGCCCCGTCGGCGATCGCGTGAACTATCGCGGCAAGATGATCCATATCACCGGGTGGGCGCAGAAGTTTCTCTTTGATCCGGGCCAACTGGGCAACTATGTCAGCAGCCTGTCAGGCGGCGAACAGGCGCGCGTGCTCATCGCGAACCTGATGCTCAAGCCTGCCGATGTCCTCCTGCTCGATGAACCGACCAACGATCTGGACATCCCATCTTTGGAAGTTCTTGAAAGCGCGCTGCTCGAATTTCCCGGCGCCATCGTCCTCGTCACGCACGATCGGTTCATGATCGAACGGATCGCAACCGAGTTCCTCGCCCTTGATGCAAAGGGTGGGTCGAAAGAGTTCCTTACTTACGAACAATGGCAAGAGGCGAACAAACCCGAGCCAGCCAATCGCGGGCGTAACTCCCAGCCTTCCACTGAGAAAAAGAAGTCTGCGCCGAATTCAAAAAAACTGAGCTACAAGCATCAACGCGATCTGGACGGCATGGAGAAGGCGATCCTGCAAGCTGAAGCGAAGGTCGAACGACTTCGCGCCCACACCGCCGACCCGGCTCTTGCTGCCGACCACGTTCGCGCAGGCGAAATCTATAAAGAACTGGGCGATGCAGAACGCCGCGTGCAGGAACTTTACGATCGCTGGGAAGAGCTCGAAGCAATGCGCCAAGTGGAATGAGCCAATTCACACCGCTGACATCAACTTCACCAGCTTCACCAGCTTGGTGTGCTGCTCCAGTTCCGTTGGTCCAGCTCGCTCGTTGCGAGTTATGCAGAAATTCGATCTCCGCTGTGATGTCAGCCGCCAAGATGCTCGCGATCTCCACCCGGCGTTTGGCGACCGTCATGGTTTGGAGATCGCCCATTGCGTCCACAGCAGGCTCCCCGGGCGCGACGCAGTCCATGCGCGCCGCTGGCGCCGCCGTCTTGGGTTCTCTATGCCGTGAGTGGCGGGGATGCGCGATCACGTGAATCAATAGACCCTGCTCTGGCAGACCGTTCCAAGCGCTGTCGGGTCGCGACCTCCCTCGTTGCGACCACTCTGCGGAGACAACCCCATAACCCCAGCGCGCGGCGAACAGAGACTCGGCGATCTGCGGACGTCTTATAGATCACGCGATCTCCTCTCCGGTCGCGAGCCACCGAGCGCATTCGACTCCCAGTTCGACCTCAGCTCGCTGCTCGTAAGCCGCACATTCATCCTCGGAAAGTGTCTCTCTCCATCGCCCGTTCGTGCCCTTGTGGATGAACACCTGGGCGCCTGCATCCCAGAAGGCGCCTCCCAGCGGCACCGTCTTGCTCGCGTTTTCTTTCATCCACTTGAATGAGCAGTACTCGAGGAGCTCGCTCCACGACGACTCGTCAATCGGGATCTCCAGAAACTTTGCGATATGGCGGATTTGGCCGGGCATGTCGCGTTTCAATTCTGCGAAGTGAATGAGCATCACGTTGGGAAGATCGCGAATCTTCCACCAGCTCCGGACGTTCTCCCAGAAAGGCCAGAATGGATGCCCGTCGCGTTCGAACCAGTCGCGCCAATACTGCTTGATGTCATCGGGAGGCGGCTCGATCGGCGGCCCGACGCGCCCCGGTGTTTCGTTGAGGGCTTCATACCACAACGCATTTGCATTGACATGGTGGTTGTACATGCTCCAGACCACGTCGCGCCCATCGCGCGCAATGTAGAGGTACTTCGCTCGAAGAGAAAACCGCAGCGCATCGACCGGCAGGTGTGTCTTCAGGAAACGTCGGTGCGTCTGCGCCTCGACAACGGGAAGCTTTATCTCCTTGGGCGGAACCCGCAGGTCAAGCCACGGCGACATGTTGGCGACTTCCAAGTCCGGATCGGGGCCGAACAATAGTTGCCCCACGATCTGCTGCAGCCAGGTCGTGCCGGCCTTTGCATACGTCGCGATGATGATGTCATCATCACGGAACTGAAGATCGTTCCAGATCGTGGAATCAAAAGAGTGGCTATGAATCTCACGGGTCTTGCGTGGTGTATCTGTCATTTGATCGGCACTCCGGTAATCTGATTCGCCTCGGCTACTTTCTTGAGAAGACGAACCAACGTGCTTCGCTGGGAAACAGTCAAGCATGAAAAGTGCTGGTCATCATTCTCCACCGCGATCGCAGTCAGTTTTGGAACCAGTGCTTTTCCCTTCCGGGTGAGCTTGATTTCCTGATAGCGTCGGTCCGCTTTGGACTCGCTTCGGATAACCAACCCCTCCTCGATTGCTTTATCAATGAGTTTGGTTACGGCGCCACGCGTCAACCCTGTCCGTTGAGCGGCCTCACTCGGAGACATCGTGGATTCACATTCGTACATCACCCGCAAGACGGCCCATTCGGCGACCGTGACTCCATGGCCTTCGAGTTTTTGCGTGAACGCATGGGTGACCGTGTTGGACACCGATCTCAACCACCCGCCCAGAAACTTCTCGAGCTGTTGGCCTATGTGATCCATGCCTGTAGCATATTGCCTCGGCAATAGTTGTCAAGGTAATAGTTGCCATAGAAACTATAGCTTGGCGCCCCAACCCTCCTCGCTCTGCGGTTCACACTCGCTTGGAACAGCGACATGCCCCGGCAAGCCTGGCCACCTCCGTTTGAAAACTCCAACAATCGCCGGATAGAGCGGCTTGATTCAGCAGGAATAGATTTCCATAGGACCACCCGAGGTGTCTGCGCACAAATAAACCACAGAGTCGCAGTGACTCTAGGGTTATGTGTAAATAGCGGTGTCGCCACCGTGTTCTTGACGGCCGATTGCCCTACATGCGGCGAGACATCAATACCGAACAAACACATGGCCAGATGATCACTGGTTATCGCTAATCATGCCCCCCCGGGTGGAATGGGTTCGACTCGCGCCGAGCGATCAAAGTAGTGAACGGGTCCTAAATCTAGAGGTCTCTCGCGTGGGCGCCCCAGTATGCTCCAAGTCATGGAGAACTCGCACAATCGTAATGGCTGGATGTGGGCAATTTTCACGACACGCTGGGTGCTGGGGCTCATCTTCTTCATGGCGGGCTAGTGGAAGTGCTTTGGGTTGACGCCGAAGGGGCACGCTGAGCAGTACTTCATCGCGGATTTTTCGGATACATGGATTCCGCAATGGCTGCTCTGGGCGTTGGGGGTGTCGATCCCGGTGCTCGATCACCTCATCGAGTGTCTGTGCGGCTCGTCGAAGACCTGACCAGCGTCACCGTCGGCAGATGGACCGTCTTGATAGCGCGGTGGAGGAGTGGCAACAGTCCCAATCAAGGCTACTCGACTGTGTAAACGACATGGCCCGTCCAGATTATGGCAGGGGTGAAAGTTCGCTGAGCGGAACGGGTTCAAAGATTAGATTCAGCTCGCAGCAGCCCTAAGCCGTCATTTGCTGGTTAACAGCCCTCTTCTGTGGACACCGCCTCGGTCGGATGATGGGCCACCGAATAGGAGCGCCACCGCTTGGTTCGGTTCGGAAAGCTTGTTGGCCCCACTCTCCAACAACTGAACTCGATCGTAAATATGTCACGTTCCGTCGATGGTTTCGAGTCGGTAAGCCTTCTCGATACAGCAAGAGCAGGCCGGTCATGACAGGCCATGAGTTCTCTTGAAAAGGGTAGTCTCGCTCACAGGTCGTTGACAGCGTGCAAACGTCACCCATACACTTGCGGCGAGTGAATCGTTTGCGCCCATCTCGTCAGACGCGTGTTTTGCGCGGCTTGCAGCGGTCAGAACTGATCCGTCTCCTCCTGCTGGTGGCTCTCATCCCGCAGATAGCTATCGGAGTTTTTGGCGGCACGACATTCCTTGCGCACAATCATGACCACCACGAATTGCACCTGCACGCAGCAGGTTCGACTGCAGGTGTCGAGTTTTCCACAGTGGACCACGTCGCCGATCATGATGGTGCTCATGGCTCATTCGATGGTTGGGCCTCTGACACTCCGGACCTCGGCGACGACCTGTCTGACTTTCATTCCCCCAATGGGCATCATCTGTTCGAGGACTATTCTGACGACCATGCGCCGGCTGGTGTGAAGGTGTCCGTGCCCGATCTCGATCAATGGCTTGGTCGCTCCATCGAACTCGGAAGGAACCTTTCATCCGTAGCGGTCGTCGCCCTTGTGGCATTCTCCTCGCAGCCGTTGTTCTATGGAAACCAACCCTCAGTTTTGATTGACGGGTGGTCTTCCGCAGATCGGCTTGATATTTGCAGCTTGCGCGCGGTCGATCGCCTCGTGCGCACCAGCGGCGCCTTGCTCATCTAGAACTTGGATAGAACCCTTGTTCGTTGCTCGTACACCACTCATGCCGAGTGACTGAGGGCGATGGTGTCTGTAGGTTCATCCACGCTCTCGGCTCACTCGAGCTGTCGGCAGTCCTTGAAGCAGGAAATCGCACATGAAGAACTTGTTGATGAATACGCACCGGCGTTCGAGTGACACCTTGGTCGTGGGGCTGCTCGCGCTGTCACTTTCGTTCGCTGCCTGTCAAACCACTCGACCCGATCCGGGTGCAGAGCGCGCCATCGACCAAGCCCTTCTGCTTGGAGAATTGGTGACGTTCCGCGTTGCAGGCGGGCCGATCGACGAACCGGCTACCGTCGGGAATGGGGGCACGCTTACATTCGAGGAAGCGACGCGCAAGGCGGTCATGACCGACCCCGGTCTCCAAGCTGCGTTGGCCCGCGTACGCATCGCGATGGCTGACGCCGATCAAGCTCGTCTGTTGCCCAACCCGGTGCTGAACTTCGTGTTCCGCTGGGGGCCGGGCAAGCCGCAGATTGAGGTTGCGGTCGCCCAGGATTTGATCCGTATTCTCCGAATCCCGCGCGAGTCGAGCGCTGCGGACAACCGTCTGCGTCAAACCACGGCCGACGCTGTAACCGTGGCTCTCGATGTCGTGGCCGAAGTGCAGGAACGGTACACCGCGGCACAGTCAGCGACTCGGCTCGTCCCCGTGCTCGAAGAGCGGCTTGACCTGCTGCACCGAATCGTGCAAGTAGCCCGGAACCGACTGAGCGTCGGCGAGGGAGTGCGCTCAGATGTGACCACGCTCGATGCGCAGCGCGTCGAGTTGGAAGCCGAGATTGATGAGGCTCAAAAGAGCGAGCGCATGGAAAGGTTGCGGCTGGCGAGACTCATCGGTCAGCCATCCGGCGCCGCGCAGTGGACACTGGATGTGTGGACACCTCCCAATGCGATCGCCACGGTTGAGCAGATCTGGATCGACGCCGCGCTGCTGCACCGCCCCGAGGTGCAGTCCGTCGCATGGCGCCTTGCTGCGCTCGGGGATGAGTACGCGCTCGCACGGCTGCTGCCTTGGGAGGGTTTGACGATCGAGGCCCAGGCCCAGCGGGGCGCCGACTGGTTCTCGGGGCCATCGGTCACTACACCCATACCGATCTTCGACATGGGGCAAGCCCGGAAAGCGCGTGTGACTTCAGAACAGATCGAAGCCCGCCACGCATTGACGATGGCGAAGCGCAAAGTAGTCGAAGATGTTCGCTTGGCACACATGGGGGTCGCAGCGAGTCTGGCTCAGCTCGACCGAATACGAAATGAGTTGATCCCGCTTTTGCAGCAGCGCCGGAGCCATGCAGAGCAGGCCTTTCGGGCCGGCCTTACGGATGTGACAGGGCTGTTTCTCGCCGAGCAGGATCTGCACACGACGCAGGCCAAGGCGATCGATCTCGAACGTCAAGCGTCCATTGCGTTGATCCGCCTGCGACGCGCGGTCGGCGGCGCCAGCGTCGAAACAGAGATCACCTCTCCTCCGAATGTCGTTTCCCAAGCCGAGTCAACCTCACAGACTCATTAGTTGTTGATTGATCTCAAGCTATACCCGCGTCGGCGAAGCCGATGAAAAGGAAATCCTCCGATGAAAACGACCAATGATTCACAAACGCTCCGCACAATGTGGACGTATCCTCGACTGTTGGTGCTTGCAATGATTGCTTCTTACGTCTTGTCGATGAGCACGACTCCAGCTTTCGCTCAGCACGACGGTCACGATCACGAACAGAGCGAAACGGAGCGGGGCGCGAGCGGTTCCGCTGGCGACACCCACGAAGAAAAGTACGCATTTGAATGGGGTGGCGTGTACGAGTTGCCGATGGGGCTGACGGACCTTGTGATCCAGCCCGGGCCTGACGCCAGCATCGACATCGCCCTCGTGCCCGTGACTGATGCTACTGAAACCGCCTTTGACGCGGCGGTGGCGCAAGCTGTGCGGGTGTTTGAGGAACAGCAGAAACCCGTTCAACCCGGCGAGGAGTTCACCCCCGGCTCACAGTTCATCCAACTGCGTGTCGAGAGTGAGCAGGAGATGCGATTCCAAGTGCGGGCGCCAGAGTCGGGACGCTACGCACTCTTCACGCAGCACTTTGCCGACGAGTTTCAGACCATTTTTGTTTCTAAAGGGAAGAAGATCTTTCCCGTCGCATCGCGCAACTTCCGCGATCGGTTTGGCCAGATCGTTATCTATCCAACGGCGATACAAGCCTTTGGTGTGAAGATCGAGCCGGTGGGTGTCCACACACTGACGCCGTCGTTCACAGCTCCTGCCCGCGTTGCATTCAACGCTGAGCGCATCGCCCACATCGGTTCTGCAGTCACCGGCCGGGTCGCTTTGTTGCCCGCTCGCCTGGGCGATGCGGTCAAAGAGGGGGACACGCTCATTGTTATCAACAGCCCCGAGTTGGGTGAAGCGCAGAGCGATTACATTCAGAAGCGAACGCTTGCTGAAACAGCCCTGCCTATCGTGGACTTGGCCCGCAGCGCCTACGAGCGCGCCAAGAAGCTCTATGAAGAGTCGCAAGGCGTCTCGCTGACCGAGGTCCAGAGACGACAGAGCGAGCTGCAGATCTTCGAATCGACCCTTCTCAATGCCCGTGCTGCGCTCACTGGCGCAACGAATCAATTGCAGTTGCTGGGTATGACCGAAGCTGAGATCCGGACGCTCACGGAGACCAGGACCATCAATCCCCGGTACACGGTGCGAGCCCCAATCGATGGCTCCATCATCCGGCGCGACATCACGCTCGGAGCCCTCGTCAGGCCTGACCTCGACGCACTCCTGATTGTTGCGGACACCTCCAAGCTCTGGGTGCTCGTCGAGACGCCTGAGATGCGTCTGAAGGAAGTGGCGTTGGGATCGCGCGCCCGGATCAGCCTCGCCGCATTCCCCGGAGAAACATTCGAAAGCGTTGTGTCATACATCAGCGCTGACGTCAACGAGGCGACTCGCACAGCGCAAGTCCGCGTCGAGGTGGACAACTCCAACGGGCGCCTGCGACCCGGGCTGTTCGCCCAGGCTGAGATCTTCGGGCGCACGCCTGACGACAAAGGAGCGGGCGGCGTCGATCAGCAAGCAGGGGTTCTCGCGGTGCCAGATTCGTCCGTGCAGATGCTCGAGGGCAAGCCAGTTGTTTTTGTACCTTTCACCGAGAAGCCCAACACTTTTCTCAAACGCCCCGTCACACTCGGCCCCAGCGTCGGAGGAATGCTGCCTGTGCTGTACGGACTTCGAGAAGGCGAGCCCATCGTAGTCACGGCGTCATTCATCCTCAAGGCTGAACTCGGCAAATCCACCGCCAAGCACGCACACTAGGCACCGCGCAAACTCCATGCTCCTGATTTACACAACACATGACACGACGGTGTGATCCCGCCGCCGACCGCCTTGCCAAAGGACTGATTCACGATGCTCGAAAAAATCCTGCACTTCTCTATCAAGAACCGCTGGCTGATCGTGCTTGCTGCGATAACCGTTGCATTCGTCGGCGTCTGGTCGCTCAAGCGGCTGAACATCGACGCCGTCCCCGATATCACGAACAACCAGGTGCAGATCAACACCGTGTTTCCGGCGCTCTCGCCCGGCGAAATTGAGACACAGGTCACCTTTCTGATCGAGACCGCTCTGGCCGGCATCCCCGGGCTGGAATACACCCGCTCGCTCTCGCGCAACGGTTTCTCGCAGGTGACAGCGGTCTTTCACGATGATGTCAACATCTACTTCGCTCGTCAGCAAGTACTCGAGCGATTGGGCGATGCCCGCGATGACTTGCCTCCCGGTGCGGAGCCACGGATGGGCGCTATCTCGACCGGACTCGGTGAGATCTATATGTACACCGTCGAGTTCGAGCACCCCAACGGAGAAGGCGCACCGATCGTGCCCGATGGAATGCCCGGTTGGCAGCGTGACGGCATGTACCTCACGGTCGAAGGTGAGCGGCTCACCAATGCTTTTGAACGCGCCGTCTATCTCCGCACAGTTCAGGATTGGATCATCCGTCCACAATTGCGCGGGATCAAGGGCGTTGCAGCGGTCGATTCCATCGGCGGGTACGTCAAGGAGTACCACGTCCAGCCCGATCCGATGAAGCTCGTCAGCTACGGCTTGACCTTCGCCGACGTGATTGAGGCTCTGGAGCGCAACAATACGAGCATGGGCGCCGGCTACATCGAGCACAAAGGCGAAGCCTACACGGTGCGGGCCTCGGGGAGGTTGCAAAGCATCGACGAGATTTCCGCCATTTTCATCGGAGAGCGCGGCGGCACGCCAATCCACATCCACGATGTGGCCGCGGTGGTGCTCGGGCGCGAACTGCGCGCTGGCGCTGGAAGTGAGAACAGCGGGGAAGTCGTAGTAGGCACGGCGATGATGTTGATCGGATCCAACAGCCGAACGGTCTCCTCAGCGGTGTACGCCAAGATGCAGGCCATCAACGAGAACCTGCCGCCGGGTATTCGGGCCAAGACAGTGCTGAACCGCACCAAGCTCGTGGATGCAACCATCCACACCGTCTCCAAGAACCTGATTGAAGGCGCCATCCTGGTCATCATCATCCTGTTCCTGCTTCTGGGAAACATCCGGGCGGCGATTATCTGCGCCCTGGCGATCCCGCTCTCGATGCTGATGACCGTCACAGGCATGGTCCAAGGCAACATCACAGGCAACCTCATGAGTCTGGGCGCGATCGATTTCGGATTGATCGTGGACGGCGCGGTCATCATCGTCGAGAACTGCTTGAGACGTCTGGGCGTGAGGCAGAAACGGGAAGGACGGCTGCTCACACTGCAGGAACGACTGCACGAAGTCATGGTCGCCACCAAGGAGATGCTCCAGCCCTCCGTCTATGGGCAGGCAATTATCATCATCGTCTACTTCCCGATCCTCTCACTCACCGGCATCGAGGGCAAAATGTTCCAGCCAATGGCGATCACTGTGATTTTCGCCCTCGTGTCCGCATTTATCCTCTCGCTCACACTGATTCCGGCCCTTGTCGCAATCCTGATTCGTGGGAAAGTAAGCGAGAAAGACAACATCCTTGTGCGCTTCGCCAAGCGCTTCTACGCGCCGACGCTCCGCTGGGCTATCCATTGGCGCTGGGCCGTGGTTGGCATGGCAGTGCTCGTCTTCGCCTCATCGGCGGCGCTCTTCACCCGACTCGGTCAGGAGTTCATCCCCGTCCTCGACGAGAAGGACATCGCGATGCATGCGCTGCGCATCCCGAGCACCGGGTTGACACAGTCTCTGGAGATCCAGTTTGAAGTTGAGCGGGCGGTTCGCACGGTTCCCGAGGTCGACTTCGTTTTCTCGAAAATCGGCACCGCGGAATCAGCCTCCGATCCAGCTCCACCGAGCACCGGGGACACGTTCATCATTCTCAAGCCACAAGACCAGTGGCCGAACCCGCGCGACACCAAGGCCGATGTGATCACTCGCATCGAGGCGGTGGTGAGCCGAGTTCCGGGCAGCCGGTACGAGTTTCTCCAGCCGATTCAGATGCGGTTCAACGAGCTGATCGCGGGCGTCCGAAGTGATGTCGCCGTCAAGGTCTTTGGCGACGATTTTGAGATAATGCGCCCGATAGCCGAGTCAATCGGAGCCATCCTGGAACAGGTTCCCGGCGCGCAGGACGTTCAGGTTGAAATCACCGAGGGCCTGCCGGTCATGAGCATCGACATTGATCGATCGGCGATCGCGCGGTACGGCATCACAGTCGCAGATATTCAGGATGTTGTTTCAGCGGCTATCGGCGGCCGCAAGACAGGCCTGGTCTTCGAGGGCGACCGCCGGTTTGATCTCGTTGTCCGGCTTCCCGATGACATCCGTCGCGACATCACGGCGCTGCAGGAACTGCCCGTGCCGCTTCCGTTGCACGACGGATCAGATTGGCTTGAAGCGCGGGCTCGTCCCGCTGGCCTGACCTCGCTGGCCCCCCCCAACGGCGGTGATGTTTCCGTGAGCCGCGCAGGGTTCATTCCGCTCTCGGCGGTGGCGAGCGTGAATGTCGCAGAAGGTCTCAACCAGATCAGCCGCGAAAACGGCAAGCGGCGCATCGTGGTCCAAGCCAATGTCCGCGGCCGTGATCTTGGATCGTTCGTTGTTGAGGCGCAGGAGAAAGTGTCTCAGGTCACGCTCCCACCCGGTGGCTACATCGAATGGGGCGGGCAGTTCGAGAATCTCATTGCTGCCCGGGCGCGGCTGATGGTTGTCGTGCCTATCTGCTTCTTCTTGATCTTTTTGCTCCTCTTCAGCACGTTCAAATCGGTCAAATATGCACTCCTGGTTTTCAGCGGCGTGCCACTGGGCCTGACCGGCGGCATTCTTGCGCTCTGGCTCCGCGGCTTGCCATTTTCAATTTCCGCAGCGGTCGGATTCATCGCACTGTCTGGTGTAGCAGTGTTGAACGGGCTGGTCATGGTCTCGTTCATCAACCAACTCCGTCGCGAGGGGTTGAACGTGAACGACGCGATCTTCCGCGGCTCGCTCACGCGTCTGCGTCCGGTGCTCATGACGGCATTGGTTGCCTCGCTGGGCTTTGTGCCCATGGCGCTGGCCACAGGAACAGGCGCGGAAGTGCAACGGCCGTTGGCGACGGTCGTCATTGGAGGCCTTATTTCCAGCACATTCCTTACGCTTCTGGTGCTCCCGGCGCTCTACCGCATCTTCACCGGCTCGGATCCGACCGGGCAGCCCCAGCCTGTAGCGCAGCCATGGGAGGAACCTGAGACCGGACCGCTGGAGGTATGACCCACCGCCGCTGGGTCGAACTTCAAGGTTGCCAGTGACCTTTTCAGCTGGCTGGGGCGGGCAGATAAGCGTCTTGGGTGCCATCACACGAACTTCAGCGTCGTCGGCCAGTTCCGCAGCTCGCTTGCGGGCGCGCTCGGTGAGGTCGCCCTCGGCGTTCGCCTGGATGCGCCACGCGATCTTGCGGATGAGGTACGCCCGGTGGCGTGCTCGCGTCGGTTGACCGTGCAGCTCCTTGTAGCGCTCGGCCAGTTCGCTGGTGGTTATCTGGTGCAGCGATTCGATCTCGGCTGCAACGTTGGGTGGCATGGTGGCTCCTTCCTTTTAGAGACCCGTCCGTGAACCGGCGGGCCGTGGAGCCACACTGAGCCGAGTGTCGGCGCAGAGATCAAGTTCGCTGTTGGCGGCTTCGGGTGCGTCCTCGACAGTCGGCGATTGACGCATGCGAGCCAGCCGAACAGATCGCACTAATCCGTTCGCCAAGATGCTCGCGACCTCAGCCCGGCGCTCAGCGACGATCATCGTTTCGGGTTTGCGAGTCGTGTCCACAACAGGCTCTAGAGTGCGACACGCTTCATGCGCGCCACCGTCTTGGGTTCCCTATGCCGTGGGGAATGACGGTGCACGCTTCAATAACCAATCAGCCTGTGCGCACAAAGACCGTTTCGAGCGCTGTCGGGTCGCGACCTCCCTGGTGGCGAGCGCTGAGCAGAGACAACCCCCTCATAACCCCGGCGCGCGGCGAAGAGAGACTCCGAGAGACTTTGGGCCAAATCGAGCCAAAGCGCGCGGCCGGCGATGTTTTCCGGTTATCTCTGCTGGCTCGATTCAGAGACTTCGCACCCAATCGCCGGATCGCCAAACCCTTGCGAGTCCTTGGCCTACAAACGAAAAACGCCACCGAGGTTTCTCGACGGCGTTCATCGTGAACCAGCGGGTCGGTCGCGTTTGCAACCGACCAAGTAATAGCGGGGGCAGGATTTGAACCTGCGACCTCCGGGTTATGAGCCCGACGAGCTACCAGACTGCTCTACCCCGCAATCAGGGCACAGAGCGTAGGCCGATCGGCGGGATTGTCAACTTGGAGAACAATCGATCTCAGCGAAACCTTTCTATACACCACTAAAACAGCTTCCGCTTGATATGGCCCCGCAGAGTGACTATATTCACCTGTGGTTCAACTTCGATGTCCAGACGACTCGTTGAAGCCTGCATCGAACATGGGTTGAACCGCTTGCAAACATGCTCTCACTGACCAGAAAAAGCGATTACGCACTCGTTGCGATGACCGGCCTGACCGAGCTTTCCCCGGCGCCGACCAGCGCGCGGGAGCTATCCGACCAGCTCCGCCTCCCGTTGCCTGCTCTGCGAAACATACTCAAGAGCTTGGCGCGAGCTGAACTTCTCGAATCAACGCAAGGCTCAACGGGTGGCTACCGCCTAGCCAAGCCTGCGGACCAAATCACTCTTGCATCAATCGTCGAGGCGATCGAAGGGCCGATCCGGCTGGCGCCCTGCTGCTCAACGAACAGCGACCCCGGCTCCGATGCCTGCCGGCGCGAAGACTCCTGCCGAATCAAAGCAGCGGTCCAGTCGCTTAACCACCGCCTGGAGGACTTCCTCCTCATGGTCACGCTCGGCGATCTCACACGCGACGCACTCGAACACGAACAGTCGCGCGCAACGATCCACGTCCCAAGTCACACGCTCAGGCAGGGAGTCAACTCATGACCCAATCCGCAACGACACCACCTGACAACAAGCCCGCTGTCGACGATCCGATCCAGCAGTGGACCGATTCAGAATACAAGTACGGCTTCACCACCGACATCGAATCCGACACACTCCCCCCCGGTCTCGATGAAAGCACCATCCGGTTCATCTCTGAAAAGAAGGGCGAACCCGCGTGGATGCTGGAATGGCGCATGAAGGCGTACCACCATTGGCTCACACTCACCGAGCCAACCTGGCCCAAACTCTCCCACCCGCTGATCGACTACCAAGCGCTCAGCTACTACTCCGCGCCCAAACAAAAGCCACAGCTCGACAGCCTTGATGAAGTCGATCCAAAACTCATCGAAACGTACAACAAGCTCGGCATCCCGCTCGAAGAGCAAAAGCTGCTCTCGGGAGTGGCCGTTGACGCCGTGTTTGACAGTGTTTCCGTCGCGACGACGTTCAAGAAAACACTCGCAGAAGCAGGCGTCATCTTCTGCTCGATGTCCGAAGCCGTCCGCGAGCATCCCGAACTCGTGAAGAAATATCTCGGCTCCGTCGTGCCCTATTCCGACAACTTCTTTGCAACGCTCAACAGTGCCGTCTTCAGTGACGGCAGCTTCGTCTACATCCCCAAAGGCGTCACCTGCCCGATGGAGCTGTCCACGTACTTCCGCATCAACGCGCTGAACACCGGACAGTTCGAGCGCACGCTCATCATCGCTGAAGAAGGCGCTTCGGTCAGCTATCTCGAAGGATGCACGGCGCCAATGCGCGACGAAAACCAACTGCACGCAGCAGTCGTCGAACTCGTCGCCCTTGATGACGCCTCGATCAAATACTCAACCATCCAGAACTGGTACCCCGGCGACGAAAACGGGGTCGGCGGCATCTACAACTTCGTCACCAAACGAGGCAAATGCCAAGGCAAACGCTCACACATCAGTTGGACGCAAGTAGAAACAGGGTCAGCAATCACCTGGAAATATCCGAGCTGTGTGCTGCTGGGCGACGACTCCGTTGGCGAGTTCTACTCCATCGCGCTAACCAGCAAATATCAACAAGCTGACACCGGCACCAAGATGATCCACATCGGGAAGAACACCCGGTCGACCATCATCTCCAAGGGAATCAGCGCCGGGCACGGCCAGAACACCTACCGCGGACTCGTGCGCATCAACAAAGGCGCCGACGGCGCGCGCAACTTCAGCCAGTGTGACTCGATGCTTCTGGGCGATCAGTGCGGCGCCCACACCTTCCCCTACATCGAAGTCCAAAACAAAACCGCCCAGATCGAACACGAAGCAACCACGTCCAAGATCGGTGACGACCAACTCTTCTACTGCAGCCAGCGAGGCTTGCGCATCGAAGATGCCGTCTCCATGATCGTCAACGGCTTTTGCAAACAGGTTTTCCGCGAGCTTCCGATGGAGTTCGCTGTCGAAGCACAAAAACTACTTGATGTCAGCTTGGAAGGGAGTGTTGGATGAGTGATTCCGAGAAGTTCACCAAAGCAATATCTACCGCACAGCTCGCGCCGGGCGCAGGCGCCTGCGTCGAAATCGCCGGTCGGCGCATCGCCATCTTCAATGCCAACGGCGAGTACTACGCTATCGACGATGAATGCCCGCACGTCGGCGGCCCGCTCTCCGATGGATACATCACCGACTGCACCATCACCTGCCCGCTCCATGCGTGGGACTTTGATCTCAAGACGGGTCAGCTCGATGGCGACCCCGACACCTGCGTGCAGACGTACCCGGTGCGAATCGAAGGCGAAGACGTGCTCATCGCGCTTCCCTGTGACGAATCCACTGCGGAGTCGCCCGAACCTTCCAGACAAGACTGAACTCGACAAGACTGAATAGGCCGATCGTTATGAAACCCAACTCATCCCCCAACCCGACAACCCCCGAGGTCGCGATGCCGCTTCTTGAAATACGCAATCTTCACGCCAGCGTGGAAGGCCACGCCATCCTCAAAGGCGTCAACCTGACCATCAACGCTGGCGAGGTGCACTCCATCATGGGGCCCAACGGGTCCGGCAAGAGCACGCTCGCCCAAGTGCTTGCTGGGCACGAGGCGTACGACGTCACCGAAGGCGAAATCCTTTACAAAGGAGAAGACCTGATCGACCTGGCGCCCGACGAACGCGCCGGTGATGGCGTCTTCCTCGCCTTCCAATACCCCGTCGAAATCCCCGGGGTCAGCACCAACTACTTCCTCAAGACGGCGGTCAATGCAGTGCGCCGACGCCGGGGGCTTGACGATCTTGACGCCGTTTCATTTATGAAGCTGGTGCGCAAGAACGCTGAGCTGGTCGAGCTCGACTCCAAGCTGCTGAGCCGAGCCGTCAACGAAGGCTTCTCAGGAGGCGAAAAGAAACGCAACGAAATCTTCCAGCTGGCCATGCTCGATCCCACGCTCGCCATCCTCGACGAGACGGACTCGGGGCTCGACATCGACGCGCTGCGCATCGTCGCAGGCGGCGTCAACAAACTCCGCAACGCCGACCGCGCCTTCCTAGTCATCACCCACTACCAACGACTGCTCAACTACATCGTCCCCGACTTTGTTCATGTGCTGGTGGACGGCCAAATCGTCAAGACGGGTGGCAAAGAACTCGCCCTCGAACTTGAAGACACCGGCTACTCCCCCGTCGAAAATGGCGCCGTCGCAGCAAGCCACACGGTCACCACCTGAACAATCCGCAGTCATACGAAACGAAGGACTCGCCCCGCCATGAGCGCCACTGTGATAGAAAACGCGACCGAACACTTCCTCGCTGAGTACGAACGTCAGCGCGAAACGATCGGCTCAAACGAGCCTACGCAAGAAGTCGAACTCCGCCGTGACGCGATCGCCCGCTTCCAAAAGCTCGGCGTCCCCGCACTCCGCCACGAAGATTGGAAATACACCAATCTTGCCCCCATCGCCCGCACTCCTTACACCGCAAGCCCAGCGACCGGCGGGGATGTCGATCGCGCCGCTGTGGAAGCTGTTTTTGTCAACCGATCCTCCGGCGCCCGCCTCGTCTTTCTCAATGGTGTGTACACGCCGGAACTGTCGCTACTCGACGAATCAATCGCTGGTGTGCACATCGCGCCGCTCGCGCCCAAAGGCGCTTCGATCGCGGACCTGCCCGCCGACCTTCTCGAACACTGCGCGGAACTCAGCGAACTTCCCTTTGCCGATCTCAACACCGCGATGACCACCTGTGGCGCCATCATTCGGCTTTCCAAGAACGCGCGCAGCGCAGAGCCGATCCAACTTGTCTTCGTGACTCAGGCTGGCGCTGACCCACTGGTCACGTTCCCGCGTTTGACCATCATCGCTGAGGAAGGCGCCGAGGCAACGATCGTCGAAAACCACCTCGCCCTGCCCGGTGCGCCAACACTCTCCATCGCGGTCACCGAAGTCCTCGCCGGCGACAACTCGGCCATCACCCTTGAACGATCAACCGAGCTTGCTGAAGGCGCGATTCATCTCGGCGCCATGGCGGTTGACCAACGGCGCGACAGCCGATTTTCTTCATCCACTATTTCTCTCGGCGGCGCCATCACACGCAACGACTATCGCATCGCTCTGGACGGACCAGGCGCCGACTGCCAACTTCGCGGGCTTGCGGTGCTGACCGGTGCCGAGCATGTGGACAACCATCTTCTCGTCCGCCATGCCGCCCCCAATTGCACCAGCCGGGAGCACTTCAAGAATGTTCTCAGCGATTCCTCGCGAGGTGTTTTCAGCGGCAGAATCCACGTCGACCAAATCGCCCAGAAGACAGACGGCGTGCAGATCAACGCCAGCCTGCTCCTCTCCGACAACGCCCGCACCGAATCCCGCCCGCAACTGGAAATCTACGCGGACGACGTGAAATGCACGCATGGCGCGACCGTCGGACAGATTGATTCAGACGCGGTATTCTACCTGCAGACGCGAGGCGTTTCCGAGCAAGACGCAAAAGCCATGCTCGTTCGCGGCTTTGCTGACGAGATTCTCGACGCGATCGGCGTGGACTCCATGCGCGACCGACTGAAAGAAAAGTTGTTCTCGTCAACGGCCGTCGATCCCGCTGGAAACACCCTCGCCTGAACATCACTACTGCCGACGCTCAGCAACAGTCTGGATCGGCGCGAGGAGATTGGTTATGACCGCGACCGAAGCAACATGCACCGCTGGCGACATCGCGTCGCGCGGCTACGCCCACCCCGAAATGCTCGTCAGCACCGATTGGGTCGCTGCCCATCTCAATGATGACAACGTGCGCATTGTCGAGTCCAACGAAGATCCCCTGCTCTACTCCTCGGGGCACGTCCCCAACGCCGTCGAGGTGGACTGGACGCGCGACCTCAACGACCAACTCATCCGCGACTATCTCGACTGCGAGCAATTCAGCGCCTTGATGAGCCGAATCGGTGTGACGCCTGATACCACGATCGTCCTCTACGGCGACAAAAACAACTGGTGGGCGTGCTACACCTTGTGGATCCTTCAACTCTTCGGCCACACCAACGCAAAAATCATGGATGGCGGACGCATCAAGTGGGCGCTCGAGAAACGCGAAGTCTCACGCAAAACACCTGCCTTCCCTGCAACGAACTACAAAGCGCCCCAGCGCGACGACAGCGTCCAGCGCGCCTTCCGCGATGCGGTGCTCGAACACATCAAAGCAAACCGCAAGCTCGTCGATGTGCGAAGCCCTGAAGAATATTCCGGCGAACGGCTGCACATGCCTGAATATCCCAACGAGGGCGCCCTGCGAGGCGGACATATCCCCGGCGCCGTCAGCGTCCCGTGGAGCAAGGCAATCAATCCCGAAGATGGCGCCTTCAAAACCGCCCAGCAACTCACCGATCTTTACCAGAAGCAAAACAACATCTGCCCCGATGACGATATCGTCGCGTACTGCCGAATCGGCGAGCGCAGCAGCCACACTTGGTTCGTCCTGAAGTATCTGCTGGGCTACAAGAAAGTTCGCAACTACGACGGAAGCTGGACCGAATGGGGCAACCTTGTCGGGGCGCCCATCGAAAAGTAATCGTCCCCGGCGGATCTCCTCAGGAGGCGCCTGTTCCAATGCCTGATGTGCCTGAAAAATTGCAGAGCCTGCTCGATGTGTTCTCCATGATGGAGGATCGGCAGGAGCGAATCGACACACTCATCGAACTGGCTGATTCGTATGAGCCGGCGCCGGCGCGCATCGCCTCTGCGCCCTATCCCGAGTCGGCGCGCGTTCCCAGTTGTGAATCGCAGGTCTTCGCATTCATCGAGCTGATGGAGACGGGCGGCTATCGGTATCACTTCGCCGTCGAGAATCCGCAGGGAGTCTCCGCGATGGCGATGGCTGCAATCATCAGCCAAACGCTCTCAGGGGAAGACCCGCAGCTTGTGCGCGACATACCGACTGACATTGTGTACTCGCTCTTTGGTCGCGAGCTGTCGATGGGAAAAAGCGCCGGGCTCATGGGCATGGTGCAGATGGTGCGGGCACTGACAACGCGCGCGATGTCGCAGCCCGATCCGGCAGTCACTGTTCCTGCACCGACTCAGAAAGTTGCGAAATGACGGTCGCGAAGACGCCGGGCGATGTGACAAGCGGAGCCGGCGCCGATCATCGCGCTAAACCATCCCCGATTGATCCGTCCAAAGTGCGGGCGGAGTTTCCGATCTATTCCAATACTGCCGCAGATCGGCCGTTTGTCTATCTGGACAGCGCTGCGACAGCGCACAAACCATGCTGCGTCATTGATGCGGTCGCCGACTTTTATTCCCTCCACAATGCAAGCGTCCACCGAGGCGTCTACGAACTGAGCATCCGCGCCACAGAAATGTACGAGCAAGCCCGCGCAGCAGTCGCGCACTTCCTCAACGCCAACCGATCCGAAGAAATCGTCTTCGTGCGAGGCGTCACCGAAGCGATGAACCTCCTCGCTTCTTCGCTCGGCCAACAACTCAAGCCCGGCGATGAAGTCATTGTCACCGTGATGGAGCATCACTCCAACTTGATTCCCTGGCAGGAGATGTGCAGACAGCGTGGCGCGACTCTCCGTGCGGTGGACATCGACGAGCGAGGCGAGCTGAACATGGATGAATACACGAGCCTGCTCAACGATCGCACGCGCATCGTCGCGTTCACACACATCTCCAACGTGCTGGGCACGGTCAACCCGATCAACGAGATGGTGCGTCTGGCGCAACAGGTCGGCGCCATCACCGTGATCGACGGCGCCCAAGCAGCATGTCACCTCCCGATTGATGTGCAAGATATTGGGTGCGACTATTACGCGATCTCCGGGCACAAGATGTACGGCCCCACCGGCATCGGCGCCTTGTATGGCAAATACGATCAGCTGTGCAAACTCCCCCCCTACCAAACCGGCGGAAGCATGATCGAGTCCGTGTCGATTGAATCGGCAACATGGGCCAAGCCGCCCGCACGATTTGAAGCGG
Organism: uncultured Phycisphaeraceae bacterium; assembly: GCA_964392425.1. Lineage (GTDB taxonomy): Bacteria > Planctomycetota > Phycisphaerae > Phycisphaerales > UBA1924 > CAYMQF01. The sequence continues at coordinate 3,714 of CAYMQF010000019.1, read as the reverse complement.
GAACTCCCAACATTGCAGGCGCCATCGGCCTCGCTGCAGCGGTCGATTTTCTCACTTCGATGGGAATCGAACGCGCCAAAAAACATGAAGACAGACTGTGTAAACAGTTGATTTCAACTCTAAGCGAGATCGATGGAGTGCGCGTGCTGGGTGACGCTCCCGACCGGGCGCCGGTGGTTTCGTTCATCGTGGACCGCGTGCATCCCCATGATCTTGCGACGATTCTCGACGGAACCGGCGTCGCCGTCCGTGCGGGGCACCACTGCTGTCAACCCTTGATGCATCGGCTCGGCACTACCGCCACCACCCGGGCGTCGCTGGGTGTCTACAATCAAGCGAAGGATATTGATGCGCTTGCCCAAGGGATTCAGCACGCCATCGGACTGCTGCAATGATTTCCAAACCTGACGATTTCTATACTGAACTGCTGCTGGACCACGCGCGTCAGCCGCGCCATTGTCAGCAGCCGACCAGTTGTGACGGCTGCGCGGGCGGGTACAACCCACTGTGCGGCGATCAGGTCAAAGTGTGGCTCTCCATCAAGGATGGCGCCGTCTCTGATGTTTCCTTCCAAGGCGCGGGATGCGCGATCTCCACTGCGTCAGCGTCCATGATGACCGAGTCCCTGCGCGGCCTGCCGATTGATAAGGCCCGCGCACTCCTCAAGCAATTTCTCAGTGAAGCGATCGGCGCCGACACTGACACCGCAACAGAAAACGAACTGGATGATTCACTACAGTGCCTGACGAACATTCGTCGGCTCCCCGCGCGCGTCAAGTGTGTCACTCTTGCCTGGCATGCGGCGCACGAGGCTATGCAACAAGCAACTTCAAAAAAGAATACGGACGCGAACCATGATTGACCCAAACATCGATCCGCCAGAAGGCTCTCTTCAAGAAAAAATCGTCGACGCCATCCGCACCGTGCACGATCCCGAGATACCGATCAATCTCTACGACCTCGGGTTGATCTATGAACTCCAAATCAGTGACGCTTGCGATGTTCACATCGTGATGACGCTGACCTCGCCCAACTGCCCGGTCGCGGAATCACTGCCTGGCATGGTCGAAACCGTCGTGCGCGCGGTGGATGGCGTTGGCGCTGTCACGCTCGAACTGACATGGGAACCCGTGTGGAGCGCAGAGCGCCTGAGCGACGCAGCCAGACTCGAACTCGAGTTCACCGGACACACCGGCCCCATTGGCGGCCCGCGCGCACCCTACACGCCGCTCACTCTGGGGCGGAAGGATCGCCCGGCGAGCTGACCTCGGCAAAGTCGCCCGCTACATCAGCAGGGTCCAACAACCGAACAAGCTTTCCATACGCGACGGCGACGATCAACATCAACAATCCCAGCGCCATGAATGATCCCACGCGCCAGCCCGGCGATACTTCCTGCAAATCGAACATGACTGCTTTGGCTGTTCCCACGCCGAGCAGCAGGAGCGCCGCGTATCGCGCCAGCGGGATCCGCCGCCAGAAACCAATCGCGAGTAGCGGAAACGCGAACAGCCCCCACCAGATCGACACCGCTGCTCGTTGAGCCGTCGGATCGCTCAAGATTTTTTCCGCCCCGCGCGCCACTTCGAGCGACGACATCACCAGTAAGAGGATCGTCGCACCAGCTGCGCCCAAGGCGCCGAGCCCTCGAGCAGTCTCATCATCACCTTCCCGGCGGATCAGTCGCAGCGAAATCACCATCGCAGCTGCGCAGATCACAAGAGCGAGCATGACAGGCTCGTTGAAGACGATCGGCGACGAGAGTTTGCTCCAGTCAGGCGCCACAAACGCAATCGCCCACGCGACGGTTGTCCCAGCCAGCCCAGCCAGCGCAAATCGATCGAAGAAGAACTTGGGATCGACCCGGCGCACTGCAGCCAATACACCGCTCAAACCCAGCCAGAGCCATGCGATCGACGCTGCTTGAGAACTTTCATGCAAGGGAGTCGCAAAGACAAAGAGGAGAGCGACACTCATGCACACGAGTGAGAAGGTTCGCCTGATCTCCGAATCGCCCCATCGGATCAACACACCCACGGCGCCCCACGCGACTGCGCCTGCAATAACAAGCGGCGCCCACTGTGTTAGAACGATTCCATGCCACGTCCATGTAGGAACGTCTATCCCCCATTGCGACGCCAACACCGCAAGCGAGCCGAACACCAGCACCGTGAGTGCATAGACATCCAGACTGTGCGCTTTGATGCGCCGTGCCGCGACTGCTGAGGCAACCGCCAGCGCGAACCAAGTCATGACTTCCATTCGGCCTTCTAGCGCCAAGGCAATCGTCACGGCGAGCAACGCGCCCGCTGTCGCCGCAAGCACTGCGCCCACTCGCTCTATGTCATTGCGAGGCTCGTCGCGGAAGAGTCGAATCGAGCCGACCAGAATGAACGCGAGTTGTACGGTCACAACGAACCCAGCCGCTGGAGCGATCCAATCGAGATGCGCGCGTGTGGAGTCCTGGATCACCAGCACACTCAAACCGATGCACCACGACGTGGTAGACAGGCTCGAAGCCAGCAGACGCGCTGTCGTCGAGGTCAGCTCCCAGACAGCTTCGTCGCTTGCGTCATCATCATCAAAGAGCTGGCCCTGCGATCGTGTCGATCGTATGGAAGTGATGATCAACTCCGCATGGATCGCAAGCCAGACAGCAGGCAGGAACACCAAAGCGACGATCCTCTGATCCGCAATTTGGTTTACCGGCGCCCCGAACGATCCGGTGATGAACCATGCCACCCAGTAGGCGCCGAAGATCATCGTTGCCCACCAAACCAGCGTGCGAACACCGTGGAACCCGCGCCCGAGCGTCGCGGAAAGCGTCAAGCCGATGACAAGCAACATCATCCAGTACGCAGGGAGCAGGCCGATCGGCGGTGGCTCGGGAGTATTCAACAACAGCGGCGCGATGTAGCCGCCCACGATGGAGACCGCTGCGACAAACGCCAGCTTCGCGCGCACTGACACTGCAATGCCGAGCAGCATTGTCACGGCAAGAAACACGAACGCGGTCGGCCGATCGACCAGATGCAAGAAGCCGTACGAGGCGAAGGCGGAGATGTAAATGACACCGACGCCGGTCGCGTACAAGCCCGTCGCTGCGATCGCGTTGATTCGGCGGAACGCATATTCGCCCGCGACCAACAGGCTGACGCCGAACAAAACGCCGAGCGTGACCTTCCACACATCTGAGATCTGCCCGAGCCAACCCTGATCGTACGCGAGTTTGAAGAACAGGCCGACACCGATGATGACGACGAGGGCGCCGATCGCAGCGAAGAAGCGGGCGCCGACCAGTTGTTCGAGTGATCGCGCGGACGGCGCCTCGCGCTGCGGTTCCGGTTGTGCAGCCATTGAAGACACGGCGCGATCGATCAACTCTTTGCGGAAATATGGGTTTGCCGATTGAGATTTCCCGGGGAGCGGAACGATCGTCGGCGTCGCGGCTCCGTGCAGCGCGTCCGCTTCGCTCAGCGTGACCGACTCATCGGGCGCAGCAGACTCGCCAGCTTCTGCGGGGCTTTGTGTCGGCTCGAGTTGGGCTGCGTCAGCCTCCCGCCGTTTCTTTGCTTGGACAAGTTCGCTGAGAGCGGGAGGAGCAGCGGGCGTAGATTCAACCGAGCTTGCTGCTGATTGATCGGCAAGCTGACTTACCCGCTGACTCTCAAGCTGTTCGACTCGCTTGGCGAGACGTTCTATTGACTGCTCGAG
>CAYMQF010000018.1:19686-24552 GCA_964392425.1 uncultured Phycisphaeraceae bacterium | reverse complement strand
ACACTCGTCGCTGCGACTCATCACGAGCGGGGCGAGCCGATCATCGCTCTCGGTGGCGGCATCGTCGGCGACATCGCAGGTTTCGTCGCCGCTTCGTATCGCCGGGGCGTCCCGATTGTTCAATGCCCGACGACGCTGCTTTCGATGGTCGACGCGAGTGTGGGCGGCAAGACGGGCGTCAATCTCCGTGTCAACGGTTCGCTCCTGAAGAATATGGTTGGCGCCTTCTGGCAGCCTCGATTGGTGCTCGCGGACATCGCGGCTCTCCGGTCGCTTCCCGATCGGCAGTTCCGCAGCGGGCTCGCTGAATGCCTGAAACACACCATGATCTGCCGCGATCTCGACGCCGATCTTCACGAGTGGACTGCTGATTCGATCCCTCGCCTGCATTGCCGGGACGAAGCTGCGCTGGTCGAACTGGTCCGCCGGCATGTCGCGGTCAAGGCTCGCATCGTTGAAGGGGACGAACGCGAAGAATCGGCCAGCTCAGGCGGCCGAGCCCTCCTCAATCTGGGCCACACGTTCGCCCATGCGATCGAGACGATCCCGCACCTGTCGCCTGACGACGATCCCGCCCATGCACCGCTCCTGCACGGCGAAGCGGTCGCGCTGGGGCTGATCGCAGCGACTGCCTGTGCTCAAGCGATGGGGCTTATCGATCAGGACTACTGCGATCAGATCGCCAGCGCGATCACTGCTGCCGGGCTGCCGACGCAAGTCGCCGGGCTGCCCCCAACGGACGACTTGCTCTCCAGCATGAGGCAGGACAAGAAAGTCACAGGCGGCCAACTCCGCCTCGTTCTCCCCAAAAAGGCGGGACAAGCGGTGGTCACTGACGCTGCTCCCGAATCAGCCATCCGCTGCGGAATCGACGCGATCCGCGTCAAAAGCTGACTTCGCCAAATCAGCCCCAGATTCGTATTTCAAAGTTGTTTGAGCGCGGCATCCGATAACACTCAGCGTGTCGGCTACGGGCCGATCGGCTGGATTTGACCAGTTGTGCACTACCGATGCGAACAAAGGAGACGCTGTGAGAACAATCGCGATCATCAACCAAAAGGGAGGCTGTGGGAAAACCACCACCGCGATCAACCTCGCCGGCGTGCTCGCCCGATTCGGCCAGCGCACATTGCTGGTTGATCTGGATCCGCAATCTCATTGCGCTGCGGGGCTCGCTGTCCCCGAAGATCGCATCGAACTCCACATCGGCGACGCCATGCTCGCCAAAGAATCCGAGCCGATCGACGACAACAGGCTTCTCTGGCGCGTGCGGAAAAACTTTGACCTCGCGCCCAGCTTGATGAAGCTCGCCGGTCTCGAAGCGCTGCGAGGCGGCCTTGCTGACGAAGAAGAACCCAACAAAGGGCTCCAACGCGCCCTCGATCGCTGGTCGGATCGCTATTCCTTTTGCCTGATCGATTGCCCGCCCTCCATCGGACTGTTGACGTACAACGCATTGAGTGCTGCAGACGAAGTGCTGATCCCCGTCGAGACAGGTTTCTTCGCTTTGCAAGGCGCCGGTCGGCAGATCAACACCATCCGCTCCCTCGCCCGCCGACTGGGCGGCGACACGCCCTACCGCCTGCTCGTGACCATGCACGACGAGAACAGTTCGCTCTCTCAGGAATTGCTCGCAGAGTTGAAACGCCGCTTCGGCGACCGCGTGGCGCCCAACCTCATCAGGCTCGACTCCAAACTCAAAGATGCGACCTCGATGGGACAGCCGATCATCGAATACGCCCCCGCTTCCACTGGCGCCCAGGATTACAGCGACCTGACCGCATGGCTGCTCGGCCTGTCATCGCTCGTCTTTGACGACACGCCGGCGCCGGAGCAAATCACTCGCCCCTATCGGCCAGGCGCCGTCCACAAGCATTCCATGGCTGAGCCCAAGCCGCTCGCTCAAGTGATGGAGTCTCAACAAACTCAAACCGCTGAGCCAGCGCCGCGCCCCGCCTCTATCGCGCCTCCCGTCGATCCACTCATGAGCCGGGCAGCGGAACTCGCCATGCGAGCGCGTCAGCTTCTCCAGCGAGGCGCCAAACTCCAGACCAAACTCCGAAACGACCCCGATGTCTCCCTCGCGATGAAACGCCTGGACCGCGAGTCTGAGCAAGTGTCTGTTTCAATCCCGCCCGACTCTCTTGAATCGCTTCCCACACCCGACCGAAGCAGGACCACAGTTCTGCTGCCCAAAGCCCCTCACGAGACATCAGGAGGCGTGAAGTTCCAGCACAACGCTGGGCCAGCCACGAGCGTCTCCATCGCGGGCGATTTCAACCGATGGTCGCCGACCCAGACGCCGATGCGGTACAACCCCGTCTCCGGAACGCATGAAATCTGCGTTTCCCTGCCCGCCGGCCGATGCGAGTATCGTCTTGTCGTGGACGGGGTGTGGATCGCCGACCCGGCCAACTCATCAGTGAGTGTCAATCCCTACGGCGAGACGAACAGTGTGGTGGTGGTGACCCAGCGGAGCGCGGAGTTCATCACCATCGAAGGCGCCGACTGACGTCGATTTTTTTCTGACCTGACGACGGAGGATCCGTCATGCGACACGACCCCAACGACCCACCCCTGACCGGCCGCCAAAACCCCTTCGCCATCACGCAGATGGACGACGACTACGACGCATTGGCGGAACTCTTCCTCGGCGGGGAGTCCGCGCACACAGCTGCTGCGACTCTGGACAAACCCAAAGTCGATGCAGGCGCCGATGTTGAAGCCAAGCCGACGCCGGGAGTGATCGCTGATCCTGTCGAGACTGCCCAATCAACACCACCCGAGCCGAACGTTGTTCGCCAGGCGAAGATCGAAGCGCTCATACTCGGCCATCTCCCGGGAATGGCTTCCCCTTGGGCGACCCAATACGCAGGCGCACTTGCTGAACAACTCAATGAGCCCGTCGGCCTGATCCGCTTGGTCGAAGGTGAACTGAGCATCGAGATCGTGGCGGGCGCCGAGTCGGATTCTGAAACGATGTCGCTCGAGCAAGCGATTGTGCATGTGACTTCGCGCACGAGCCGAGTCTTGGTTCGCGTTGATGCGGTCCATGAGCCACAGGTTGTCTCGTCGAAACTGCTCGACGCGATCACCGTGATTTGTGGCGCCGACGAAGCCGCGATCGTCTCGTCCTATCGCACGATGAAAGGGATCGCCGGCCAACGCCCGCATGGCGAGCCCGCGCGTTTTCAAGCTGCGATCATGGGGGTTGACTCTCACGATGCTCATCGCGCGCTGACGCATCTGAGCCGGGCGGTTCGCACGTTTCTTGATGATGAACTGACCCAGGCGCCAGGCGTCCAGCGGGTCGGCCCGGTCCGCAAAACAACGCTCTGCCGGGCGCCGTATGCGGGAACCGTCGAAGACCTGCTGACGCTGATCGACACTGCAAACGGCAGTGGAACGGGCGTCTCGTCCGTGAGCGATGACGCGCCAGCAAAGAAGCCGGGCATCTCGCCCACATCGCCGATCTATCAAACAAAACGGTATCAACCTCAGCGCCAAGCAGACGGCCCGACCGCCGACCATTCCACAATAGATCGCTCCTCACTTTCGGCGCGCATTCATGGGCTGCACGCAATCGAATCGCGATGCCCGCATTGCGACGGGATCGAACTGGCTGCCGACGAAGCAGGCCGCCTGCATCTGCTTATGCAGGACAGCTCGTCCACCGTCGGCGATCTGCTCGCGGTCAAAGCGTGGACCCAGTCTCACGCGTCGATCCTCTGTCGAGCAGAACCTTTACTCACTGAATCTTCTGAGCCAACCTCGCTGCATGTCTTCACCGATCAGCCGACTGCTGCTCGAAAGCTCCTCGATACACCGGTCCATGTGCATCTGCTCGCGCGTGCCGACCGAGACGGCTTCGTCTGCCTGCCACTCAACGATCCAAGCTGAACTTCACCGGACCGATTCAAGCGTTCGACTCGTGTCATCGCGCCCACTCGTCTGCTCGACAGGCGCCGAAACCACTGCCACCGCAGGTGCGCGCTTCATCGATTGGCGAAGCCCGTCAGCCATCTCCAGAACTAGGCTGAACAGCAACGGCGTCAGAATCAGCGTAAATACAGTCGAAACGAGCAACCCGCCGATGACCACCGACCCCAGTCCGCGGTACAGCTCCGAGCCGGCGCCGGGGAACAGCACCAAAGGAAGCATCCCGCCGACGCTCGTCAGAGCGCTCATCAAGATCGGGCGCATGCGCGTTCGCACCGCTTGCGAGATCGCCTCCATCGGCGCCATCGGCTCTTCAGGATAGTCGTCGCCCGCCCACCCGCGCATGAAGTTGAGCGATTGATGAACGATCAGAATCGCGTTGTTCACCACGACGCCAATGAGAATCACAAAGCCCAACATCGTCAGCACGTCGAGATTTTGAGGCGCCCGCACCGGGTTCAACTCCGTCAGATGATGAACAATCCGCAACCCTGCAAACCCGCCAACAATCGCCAACGGCACCACAAACATAATCACGAGCGGATACAGAAAACTCTCAAAGAGCGCGCACATCAGGAGGTACGTGACGATCAACGCCCACACCAAACGAGCCGTCATAAGCTGAGGCTGAAGATCAAAGAGCAACAGCGTGCCGCCCAATGTGACGCCCAACAGCAGCGCTCCCACCGCGCCATAGGCAAAGCGAGCCTCACGCCGCCTCATTGATTTGACCATGGTCAAGACCCCGACCAGAGTCCCAACGCCGACAATCATGATCGACATATACATCAAGCTTTGTCGCAACGGTGACGCCGCCTCAGCTTGTTCAGGCTTGCCGATCAAGGCGCCTCGCACGTCATCTAGCTTTGCTGCAGTGCCTTCCAATCGCACCCGCATGGCGGGACCGATGACACCCGCCTGCTCCGC
>CAYMQF010000018.1:14015-19586 GCA_964392425.1 uncultured Phycisphaeraceae bacterium | reverse complement strand
CTAATGCGCCATTCCGGCTGGGGGAGGTTGAAGTTCGCCGGGTCCGGTCGCACTTTGCCGTGGCCATACAGCGCGCTTGCGGTGTCACTCAACATGCTTGCAGCTATGCGCACGTCATCGAGGTCCGGCCCGGACACTTCGACATCGATCGTGTTGCCGCCCCCGACACCGCGACCAAAGACGGACGACTGCTTGGCGCCGCCGAATGCGTCTGGGATCGAGTTCATCGCATCGGTGATGAGGTCGCCAATGGGAAGCACCACATCTTCAATCTTGCTCGTGGCGCCGATGAACATGCCGTTCCCAAAGGCGCCGATGAAATAATTATCTATAGGAACCGGATCAAAAGGAGGCTTGGGCGGACCGCCGAACGACGATCGCGAGATCGGGGGGAGCGCTGCAAGCCCTGCTCGATCATCAGCGGCAACCTCCTGGTATGGCCTGATCTTTTTCTCGATCCGCTCTGCAATCGAAAACTTCTGTTCGATGGAATAGCCGGGCGGGATCAACAGCCCGCCAAAAACAAGATTGCGATTGCCCGCGGGCAGATAGTCCAAGGGAGGCATCAGGCGAATGGCGCCGTACAAACTCGCCCCCGTCATCACAATGATAATCGCCGGGCGAAGCGACCAGCCGCGCCAGCCGGTCATCAGCCAGAGCATTGCGTCGCCGCCTTTGTCAAGGATTCGGCCCAACAATGGCGCCAAGCCAAACAAACTCTGAAAACTCCGCCGAAGCACGCTCATTGACGGTCGATGCTCGGGGAGCCACCGTGAACACGCCGCGGGGATCACCGTCACCGACACAATGAGAGAGAGCGTGACCGATGCGACGATCGCCAGCGAAATATCGCGAAAGAGCTGCCCCGCCTCTTCCTGAATCGTCAGGATCGGGATGAACACAGCAACGGTGGTGAGTGTGGATGCGACGATCGCGCCGAACACTTCCCGCCCGCCGCGATGCGCCGCCGTCACCATGCCTTCGCCCATCGTTCGCCGACGGTCGATGTTCTCCAGCACCACGATCGCATTGTCAACAACCATGCCCACCGCGAACGCCAACCCAGCAAGCGAAATGACATTGAGCGTTCGCCCCAATCCCAACAGCACGAGAAACGTGCCGATCACCGAGATTGGGATCGCCAGCACGATGACACCCGTCGCGACAAACGATCGCAGGAACAGCAGCAACACGAGCGCAGCAATCGAGCCGCCGATCCACAGGTTCTGCGTGACCAGTCGAATCGCGGAATGAATGTAGACCGTTTCGTCATAGACCTGCCGCAAGAGCAGGCTGTCGCCAACTTCGGGGTCGAGACGGGGAAGCACGTTGCGCTGCAGTTCGGCGAGCTTTTCTCTTACATCATCCATGAGCGCGATGACGTTGGCGTCATTCTGGCGGATGATGTTCATCGCGAGCGCGGGGCCGTTGACCGAACGGACGAAACCTCTCTGCCTCGCGTAGCCCAGCTCCACATCGGCCACATCAGAGACATACACCGGCTTGCCGCCGCGATAGACAATGACCACGTTGAGCACATCTTCAGGGGATTCGAACTGCCCTGTCACGCGGATGCGAAAGTCGCGTTTGCCCTCGGATGCGGAGCCTGCTGCGATATTGCGGTTTTCACTTCGCAGTGCGGAGATAAGCCGATTGTAGGTGACCCCTCGCTGCGCCATGGACATCGGATCGACCATGACGCGCATCTCGCGTTTTCGCCCGCCGAAGATGTTCACCTGCGCCACACCTTTGACGCGCTCGATGTAAGGCTTGACCTCCCGGTCCATCGCGTCTTGAAGCGTGGCGATGTCGAAATCGGGATGCGCTGCCTGCGCGTCCAACGGCAGTTCGATCATGATCCACGCGATGGCGTTTTCGCTGGCGCCTTCGCTCGCTTTGATGACCGGTTCGGTGATGTCTTCGGGATAGTCAGGCACGCGCCGAAGCGAGTCGGACACATCCTGCCGAGCCCGGTTGACATCGGTTCCGATGTAAAACTCCAGCGTGATCGTGGCGCCGCTCTCGTCGGTGACCGAGCGCATCGACTTGAGATTCTCGACGTTCTTGAGAACCTCCTCCTGCTCCTTGGTGATCTCGTCAACGATCTCCTCAGGGCTTCGGCCGGGCCAGCCCGTGGTGATCGTGATGATCGGTTGATCGACGTTGGGCGCCAACTGCACCGGAATCGAGCCGAGCCCGATCAATCCGAACATGATGAGAAGGATCACGCCGACCGCCACGCTGACAGGTTTCTTGATCGCCAGGCGAACAATGTCCATGCGTTCAGTCCCCGCGCCGTGAGAGCTTTTGCGCCGACGATGATTCAACGATATTCAATGGCTGCCCCGGATACAGTCGTTCGTTGCCCTCGACGACCACGCTCACAGCAGGGTCAAGAGCCGACGCGCGAATGACCAGGCGATCGCCGACGGCAAAGAGCACCTGCACTCGCGCTGCCGCCGCCACACCATCCGCGTTGTAGTAGACAAAGGCGCCGCCGTCGTCGCGCAGGAGTGCATCTTTATGAATGGTGAGCATCTCTTGTCGCCGACCGGTGGGCGCAAGCCCAACAATGCTCATGCCCGGCTTGAGCTTGCCCTGCGTGTTGTCCAGTCGAACGCGCACGGGAAAAAGCCGAGCGAGCGGATCCGCCTGTTGAACAATCGCGGAGACGGGAGCCGAGAACACTTCACCCGTCGCGCGAAGTCGCACCTGCGCAGCGACGCCTGTCATTTCGAGTCTGGATATCAGACTTTCGGGGACATCGAGCCACGCGTCGATTTGACTGGTGTCGATCAACTCGGCGACCTCATCGCCGACGCCGACCCATTGCCCGACTTCCGTTCGCTTAGCGATGACGTTTCCTGAAAAGGGCGCGCGAACCACCATCTGCGCCAGCCGTTCCTGATCGAGACTCTCCTGCGCCTCCGCAGCGAGGAGGTCCGCCTGTCCGCCAGCCAGTTGCGCTTGCGCGACAACGACGTCGGATTGCGCATCGAGGAGTTCTTTTTCAGAAGCCGACTCACCCAGCGATTGAATATTTTGGTAGTCGCGTTTGGCGCGTTCGAGCTGCGCCTGCCGAGCGGTGAGGATCGCCTGTGCAGCCTGCCGTTGGCTCGCTGATCGCATTACTTCAAGTCGCGCCAGTGTGTCATCGAGGCGAATGAGCACATCGCCCGCTGCGACGGTGTCCCCTTCCTCGATCAACATCTCCATCACCAATCCGGACTGCTCCGAGGCAAGGTTCGATCGTTGAATGGCGCGCAGCTCGCCGGTGACCTCACGGCGAGGTTCGATCAACTCCAGGCGAGCCTGATCAACCACCACCTTTGCAGCGGGAGGGCCGCTGGACGGTTGCGCAATAGCAACCGCAGCAGTCACACCCAACGTCACGATAACCATTGCCATCCGCATCTATACATTCCCCAGCCTGTTGTCCTCGCTGGGCGCACAAGAAGCCCGACCCCAGCGTAGATACTGTCAAACCGGGGCAGCATAGATTGGTTGCATTGAGGCAGGCACAGCCTTGCCTCCCACCCATGCGAAGCGATGGGACGATAGCCCTGACCGGCTCAATGTCAACTGGACTCAAACAAGGGACGCAACGGGGATTATGCGGATTCTTTTCGCTGAACGCGGAGGTCCTCAAGCCGGGCGGTCTTCGCCTTGACAGCAGCCTCGTCGATGACGTACTCAGCGCCAGCACTGTCCGCGTCAGGCAGGTCATACATGAGATCGAGCATGATCTCGTCGACCACCGCACGCAGCGCCCTCGCACCCGTCTCGCGGGCCATCGCTCGCTTGGCGATCAGCTGCAAGGCGCCATCCGTGAAGGACAGCTTGGCGTTCTCCAGCGTGAACATGTGCTGATGCTGTTTGATGAGCGCGTTCTTCGGCTCCGTGAGCACACGAATCAACGCGTCAACGCCCAAAGGCGCCAACGGCGAAAGAACCGGGAGCCGACCGAGCAACTCAGGAATCAATCCATACTTGAGCAAATCATCAGGCGTCACCTTAGACAACACTTCGCCCGTACCGCTGACGCTCTCGCCGGCGCCGCTCGCAGAGGTGAAGCCGATTTGCTTGTTGCCGAGTCGGCGTTTGATGATGTCGGGAAGACCGACAAACGTGCCACCACAGATGAACAAGATATTGGACGTATCCATCTGGATGTACTGCTGTTCAGGATGCTTGCGACCACCCTGAGGCGGCACATTGGCAGTCGTCCCTTCGAGCATTTTGAGCAGTGACTGCTGAACACCCTCGCCGGAGACATCGCGCGTGATCGACACGTTCTGTGTGGTTCGACCGATTTTGTCGATCTCATCGATGTAAATGATGCCTCGCTGGGCGGACTCAAGATCGTAGTCAGCTGCTTGGAGAAGTTTGAGCAGCAGATTTTCGACGTCCTCACCGACGTAGCCCGCTTCGGTGAGCGTGGTCGCATCGCCGATGGCGAAAGGCACATTGAGAATGCGCGCCAGGGTCTTTGCGAGGAGCGTCTTGCCGCAACCGGTGGGGCCGATCATCAGGACGTTGGATTTTTCAAGCTCGACGGGCGCGTTTTCGTTATCAAGCTGGGTCAATCGTTTGTAATGCGTGTGGACCGCGACAGCGAGCGTGCGTTTGGCTAGCTCCTGCCCGATGACATATTGCTCGAGGAATTCATTGATCTGGCGAGGCGTGGGGATCGTCCCGAACATCGGGCGCCCGGTGCTGACCCTTCGCTTCTCCTGCTTGAAGATGTTCTGGCACAGCTCCGTGCAGTTGGAGCAGATGTAGACATCGTTGGGCCCTTCGACCATGGGGCCGACCTCGCGGGAGGACTTGCCGCAGAAAGAGCAGGTGGTGACGCGACGTCCGCGAAAGCCGCCGTCCCCGCCATCGGAGCCGTGCTCATCGCCCGAGCCATCGTCGTCGGAGCCTGCGTCGGCCATTTCGGGAGTGATGTCGGGATCGGAATCGTTTCGGTTCTTGGACATAGATAACCCATTGTACGGATGAAAGGGGGTCGCGGTTGAGCAGGCGCTGGACGAAATGTGTATCGGCGGTCTCAGGCGCCGCCTGCACTGTGAGCGACCAAGAGAAGCCGCATTCTTCAATCGATGACAGCATGATCGATCAGCCTGTGTCTGTCTACGTCCGTGCTGTGTTACCCACTGTTTTTTCAAAAGATTTTTTATGGGTCCTCATCGAACGCAGCAGGCGGGAAGTTCTCGGTCCTACCAGGGTTCGCAGTTCGCATGTCCCCGATGTTTGGGTCAGCAGTTGAACTTCCACTGCTGGCGGACACGCCCCATCCCGCCAGCGCCACATGTCGAAGCTGCTCAAACTCTTCTTCAGTGATCTGGTTGTTCTTTCGCATGGCGCGAATCTCGTGAAGGGACAACGGCGCCGAGGACTCCTGCTCTGCGCTTCGCAACAGACGACGACGAACCATCGCCAACACCAAGACCGCTCCGACGACCACGACGATCAACAATCCTGCGGTCAGCAGTGCGCGCATCGTTGTCGAAATTGCAAGCGTCATCGACTCAGCTCCAGATGCCTTGACTCATCGCCCACAACGGT
>CAYMQF010000018.1:7513-13915 GCA_964392425.1 uncultured Phycisphaeraceae bacterium | reverse complement strand
GTTTCGCCCGCCATCAGCGTCGGAACGTAGTACGCCCCCGTTTGTTTGAAGAGGCTGATGGATTCCTCATCGAGGTAGGAGCCGTGCTCGATGGAGTCGACCCCCGCGCGGAGAGCCGCGTTGATGCCTTTCGTGCCATGCGCGTGAGCAGCGACTTTCTTGCCCAAGAGATGCGCGGCGCTGACAATCGCCTCGAACTCATCATCGAAGAACTGCTGTCCGACTCCCGCACCGATTCGGCTCAGCACTCCACCCGTCGCCGTGATCTTGATGACGTCCGCCCCACGCTTGACCTGCGCCCGCACCGCTTTTCGGCAACTGTCGGCTCCATCGGCGACACCTTCATATTCCGTGGGCATTTCAAGCAATCCTTCGCGATAGCCGTGCACATCGCCATGCCCGCCCGTCGGCGTGATCGAATGCCCCGCACAAAGAATCCTCGGCCCAGCAATAATCCCGCGATCAATCGCGTCGCGCAAAGCAAACGCGGTGTCCTCGCTTGATCCCAAGTTTCGAATCGTCGTGAACCCAGCTTCGAGCGTGCGTTTGGCGTAGACGGTCGCCTGAATCGCAACATCAGCCGAGCTGTCCTGAACGAACTTCAGCGCCCGGTCAGGCGAAAGCTGCCCCGTCACATGCGTGTGAGTGTCAATCAAACCCGGCAAGACGAATCGATCCGACAGGTCGATCTCGATGAGCTTGGCGCCTCGCGCGCCCTTGATCTGAGATGCTTTGACGAAGCGAGGCAACACCTCGCGGATCACGCCGTTTTCGATGACCACCGTCGCATTGTGGATCGGCTCCTGCCCGGGAACAGCGAGCAACTCGCCGCAGCGCACGATGGTGAGCGTCGGGCGTTCGGTAGTCTGACCCAAAGCGGTCGAACCGAAGATCAACGAAACAAACAATGCTGTGAACAGCGTCAAACGATGTGTCAAAGTCCGCATGGAAGGCGCCTCCTGTTGTGAGCCGCTCGCCATGCTACCTGCGGATTTGCTCCCGCAACAGGGTTACTTCGATTTTTTCTTCGCCTGATCGGTCATCCACTTGTTGAACTCATCGAGCGGTGTGTCGACGAGCTTGGCTTCAGCGATCAGCGAATCGAGTGTCTTGTGCTCGCGGATCTGCTGGGCGACGCTGTGTATCTGGTTGGTGCGGATGAGATCAGCGCGAAGCTGGTCAGGCTGCTGCCCTTGCTCGGCGGCCATCTGCGCGATGCGGCCGGCGACCTCCTGCTCGGAGACTTCGACCTTTCGATCCATCGCTGCCTTCCCCAAAATAAAGAAGAGCTTGAGATCGTTGGCTGCTGCGTCCTCGGACGATCGGCGAAGCTCATCCATCTGTTTGTCGATCTCTGTGGGGTCCACACCCTGATAGACAAGCTCGAGTCGGCGACGATGGATGTTTCGCTCTGCCTGATTGGCGGTCAGCTTTTCGGGGAGTTCACATTCGATCGTGTCGAGCAGATGTTTGGCGAGTTGCTGCCTCATCGCGCTTTGCTGTTCGATCAACACACGCTGGTTGAGGCGGAGCATGATCGCTTCGCGGAGCTGCTGCTCGTTTTCCATGCCGTAATGGGCGACCAGCCCCTCAGCTGTTTTCGGCTTGATCTGGTGGACCGCCGTGATCGTAAATGCGATCGACACCGGCTCGCTGCGGATCGCTTCGACTTCGTGCTGATCGGGCGCAATCGTCTTGAAGATGACTTCATCGCCGACCCCTGCCTTGCCAAGCGCTTTGGTGAAGTCCTCGATCATCACGCCCAGCACCATGCTCGAATTTTCTTTGGAATCCAAAGGAATACGAACCACGGCGCCTTCGATGTTGTGAATCTCTTCGTTGTCTTTGTCTCGCGTGAGCACACCATTGCCAACGAGATAGTCGCCCGGCGATGGTTTCCCTTCGACGGTGACGAGATCGCCCTGATCGATGCACATCTTTTCGACTTCTTCGTCAGCCATCGCTTCGGTGACGTCGATGATCGGCTTCTTGATTTCAACATCATCGAAGCTGGGAAGATCAAACTCAGGCGCCACTTCAACCTCGAAGGTGAACGTGATCGGTTTGTCGCCGGACATGTCGGCGTCAGCGAGTTCGTCGCCGCCTTCGGGATCGCCCAGCACTTTGAGTTTGTGCTCCTTGATCGCATCTTGGACCGCTTCGGAGGCTAGCTGGGAGCGAGCTTCGTCCCGAGCCGATTGGCCGAATCGGCGTTCGATCAACTTGCGAGGCGCCTTGCCCGGGCGGAAGCCGGGAAGCTGAGCCTGCTTGGAGACAAGATCGAACGACTCAGCGATCTTCGCCGACACGCGCTCAGCGGGGATCTCAATCTTCAGGCGCTTTCGGCAAGGCCCGGCGTCCTCAAGAACGCAGGTGGAAGCAGTGTCGTTTGGGGTCGCGGTCTGGGCCATCGCAGGTTGACTCGATTCAAAAAGGCGCCAATCAGCCGCCGGATCGGCGCATCGCGCCTGTCCAACCGACGGCTGGGGAATCGGACATCATAGCGACGAAGCACCCTTTCTGAAACCGTATTCTTCAAAATAGGTGAAGCGGCTGGCTGCGTTTGTCGCGCTCCTGAGGTACGATTGAGCCATGTTCAAGCTCGCTTTTTCGACCGTCGCATGCCCGGACCGAACGCTCAATGGGGTCGCCCGCGCCGCTCTCGAAGCTGGTTTTGAAGGAGTGGACCTCCGCACCTTCGGCCCGGGGTCGGCGATCCTTCCATGCGATCCAGCTCTGACGGACCCCGCCAAGGTTCGCTCTCTGTTCTCCCAAGTCGGCGTTGAGATCGCGTCGGTCGCAAGCTCAGCACGGTTTGACACCCCCCTCGGACCACCGGTGATTGGCCGGGCGCTGGGCGATTTCGAGCGCGAAGTCCGAGAGGCGAAACATCATCTTGATCTGGCTCATGCGATTGGCGCCGAGTCGGTGCGCGTCTTTGCCTTTGAGCCTGCCCCTGCAGAAAAACGGAGCAACGCCGTCAAACGGATTGTCGATCGGCTCAAACTCCTGTGCGACCACGCGCGCAATCGCTCGGTGATGATCGCACTGGAAAATGGAGGCGGCTTTTCGACCGCAGAACAAATCGCAGAACTTATTGACGCGGTTGGCTCGCCTTCTCTCGGCGCCTGCTATTCCCTCGCTGCTGGGGTTCACGGACATGACGATCCCATCAAGGCGATCAACATTCTGGGCGATCGGCTTGTCACGGCCCGAATCAAAGATTGCAAAAAGGGTGTCCCCTGCAGGCTCGGCGACGGCGACCTCCCCTGCAAAGAGTTTGTCCAGGCAATCCGAACGGTCGCGCGTCCCGGCTGGCTCATCTTCGAGTGGGACAAACTCTGGATGCCCGAACTGGCTGACGCTGAAACGGTCCTCGCGCAGGCCAACCAACGGCTCGTTGACTGGCTCTACGAGCCCGGCGAGCCGACAGCATCAACTCTCCAGCCTGAGCCGATCGCGGTGTGACCCTCACCGGCGACGAGATCGTTTCGCTGTGCCTGGACGTGGGTTTTGCGCTGGCGGGCGTGTGTCCAGCGGAACAAAGCGAACATGAAGCCGAGCTTCGCCAATGGTTGGCGCAAGGTAAGCACGGTTCGATGGACTATCTCGCACGAAACACCGAGCTTCGGCTCGACCCCGCAAAGATGCAGCCCGGCGCGCGGTCCATCATCATGGTCGCCGACCAATATGGGGTGCGCGAAACGGCGCCGCCCAGTGAGCCTGACAGTTCGCCTGAAAACGCGCAGCCGACCGGCAAAATCGCGCGGTACGCACAGGGGAACGACTACCACGTCGTGATGAAACGACGTCTCCATCAGTTGTGTGATTCACTTCGTGAGCAGGCGCCCGACCACGAGTTTCGCGCGTTTGTCGATACAGCTCCGGTGCTGGAGCGCGAACACGCTGCCCGTGCTGGGCTCGGCTGGATCGGCAAACACACACTGCTCATCCATCCCGAGCGTGGCAGTTGGCTCCTGCTCGGCGGGATCCTGACGACGCTCCCCATCGAGGCGCCGACCGAGCAACATGCAGTCACTGACCATTGTGGCTCGTGTACGCGCTGCATTGACGAGTGCCCGACCGGCGCGATCACTCCCTACAGCGTCGATGCGCGCAAGTGCATCAGTTATCTCACGATCGAACGCCGACTCCCTATTGATGAGTCGTTCGATGAACAAATCGGGGAATGGATCTTCGGCTGTGACATTTGCCAGGAAGTCTGCCCGCACAACAGTCCGCGACCACCCGGCGCCGACCTCGGCGAGATGAATGAGGCGTATTTACCTACGAAAACAGGTTTCGACCTTCTCAACGTGCTCGGCTGGAGTGAGGACGATCGCCGAAGCGAGTTCAAGTCCAGCTCACTCAAACGCGCCACGCTGGACATGATGAAGCGCAACGCGATCATCGCTGCGGGCAACCATCTTGCATCGCAGAGCGATCCAGCACTCCGACTGCGCGTGGAGTCCATCGCGCACGACACCGACCAAAGCGATCTCGTCCGTGACGCAGCGCAGCGTGTTATCAAGAAATGAAAATCAACTCAGCTCGACTATACCTGTGTGTCACGATCTCCACTCACCGCCGACCTTCGATCGCGGAGAGCAGGCAGCCGCCCGCAAGAATCAGCAGATCATCAAGAGCTTCATCCTCCTGCACAATCGTCACACCCAGGCGATACACAAACGGATTGGCGTGCGTTCGATATCGGGCGATCGGCGTTCCGTCGATTGAATCAAGCGTGTAGGTCTGTGGGATAAACATCGCGATCACTTCGTGGAGACGGCGCAGCAGAGCTTTGACCGCAGAGTCTTCTTTGATTTGCGCGATGGTGTCGCCTTCTGGATTGAGAACGCTCCAAGTGTCACGAAAAAAGCTCTTTCCACCATGCCGACGATACGAACCGAGGTGGCCTTCCGGGGCGAGGTGCACATGGTAAACCGCTGAAATATCGATCACGTGCGGCGTGTGAATCCGCATGAGCTCCTGCGACAGTGACTCATCCGTGAAGATTCTCAAGTCTTCTTTCAGCTTGAACGCTTTTTGTTTGCAATAGCCGACCAGCTCTCCATCGCTTCCATAGATGTGGAAGCCGGCGCCGACCAGTTTGAACACTTTTTTCCGGATCGTGTACCGCTCGGAAGTTTTGGACGGGGAGGCTGCATTGCTCATCGACACGCTCCTCAAAGAATTTGGATTGAGCGCGAGTGTTCCGTGAGCGCCCAGAATATGAATTGTGTTGACCGGACTGGGGACAGCCCAGCTCGCTCTGCGCCTGAAGCGCCATCGCGATGTTTATGTGACGCCAATGGTCACACCCACGGGCGGTTGGGGCGCGACATCGTGTGTCGGATCGAGCGAAATCGCCAACGGCACACGGTTGGCGCCCGTCGCGGGCAAGCCTTCTTCATCGATGTGATGGCGGATCGCGCGAATGCCTTCCAGCAGCATCTCGGGGCGAGGTGGACAGCCTGGCACATACACATCGACCGGGATGAACTGATCGATCCCCTGCACCGTTGCATAGGTGTCGAAGACGCCGCCCGTCGAGGCGCACGCGCCCATCGAGATCACCCATCTCGGCTCGGTCATCTGCATGTAGATTCGCTGCAGCACCGGCATCGACTTGATCGCGACGCGCCCCGCGACGATCAGCAGGTCCGCTTGCCTGGGGGTGAAGCTCATCCGCTCCATGCCAAAGCGCGCGACGTCGTATCGGCTCGACGCGGTCGCCATCAGCTCGATCCCGCAGCACGCCGTGGCGAACGGCATCGACCAGAGCGAGCTACGCCGACTCCAGTTGATGAACTTCTGAAGGCGGGTCGTCAGGAATCCGTCTGCGGTCAGTGCTTCTTCAAGTCCCAAGAGTCCGTCCCTTTATCGCTGAGCTGTTGAACGAGTGAGCCCCGCTGGCGGCTACCAATGGAACATCCTAGTGCCCAGCCTCTTGCGACGCACACTCCGTGGCGCCCGACCAGTCGTCATATCCGGACTATGAATCGAGCCATCTCCGCGATCCCCGCTCGATTGGCGCCTCTGATCGGC
This sequence comes from uncultured Phycisphaeraceae bacterium, assembly GCA_964392425.1. Classification (GTDB taxonomy): domain Bacteria; phylum Planctomycetota; class Phycisphaerae; order Phycisphaerales; family UBA1924; genus CAYMQF01. Next base: position 7,867 of record CAYMQF010000018.1, on the reverse strand, counting down.
CGAATCAGGCAGCGTGGCTATCTCTGCGCATCGCGGTCGAGTGCGAACCGAAGCGGTCTTTCTCTCTGCGATGATCGCTGGGGCGTGGTTGACGTCGGCCATTCTGGGAATGACCGGCCCCAAAGCTGCCCAGGCAACCGAACTGGTCGCCCGTCAATCAATCCCCCCATCACAGGTGTTAGGTCAGGCTGACGCTGCCCGGAGGCGCGGCGACTTTGCGCAGGCGGATCGGCTCTACCGAATCTCATGGGCAAGCCCCGCGGACCGTGCCCGGTCGGCTGACTCTCTCCGCACGCTGGAACGGGCAGGCTACGACCGTCCCGCTGACGAACAGCAAGTCGCCGACACCGCGGC
>CAYMQF010000018.1:0-7413 GCA_964392425.1 uncultured Phycisphaeraceae bacterium | reverse complement strand
GAGGATGACAGCGGGCCGACTTTTGCCACCGCTCGCGCTGAGCTTGATTCGTTCGAGACCCGTGTGCGCGATCTCCGATCCCAGGCGACCACCGCGCGCCGAGCCCGCCGCAAGGACGAAGCGAAAACAATCAACGCCCAAGCAGAACTGCTCAGCCAGCAGATTCGCTCTGAACGCTCCCGGCTCGGCGTCGAAGCGAAACAATCATCCATCTCGAAAACCATCCACGAAGCGATCCATCTGCTCGCGTTCAACTCCGGGGCGCAGTCGCGGTCGCGCGAATACCCCTTCTGGCTGACCGAAGGGTTGGCGACTTCGTTTGAAACGGACCGCCCCAATGCTGCGTTCGGCCCGGATCGCCCATCATCACTCCGCCTCGATGAGTTGCGCGATGCAATATCAGCAGGCGCCATGATGCCGTTGCGAGAGCTGGTCGCGCTGACCGAGCCGCCCAAGGACGAACCTGCGACCACCGCGACGATCTATGCGCAGGCGTGGTCCCTCTTCACTTGGCTCTATCGCACGGACCGCCGATCGTTGGCGATGTTCTTTGATGACATGCTCGCAGAGCCCGCGGGCGCCAGCACGCCTGAGCGCCTGTTGACCCTTTTTGAAGAACGGTTCGGCGATGTCGATCGACTCGAACGAAGGTGGGTCAGGCAGATCGGGATTTCACTGACTCCGAAAGTTGCACAACGAACCCATTGATGGGCGAGACACCCGTCCCACTGAGATGCCGAACGATGATTACTTCGCGCCGCCTCGCGCCAGAAGCGTCACGGGAATCTCGATTTCCTTGCCATCACGAACCACCACCAGTTCCGCGACATCGCCTGGCTTGGCAGCCATCAGCCGCTCCATCATGGCGCGAACGTCGAGCAGTTCTTCGCCATCCCAGCGAACGATGCGATCATCTTTTTTGAGCCCTGCGTTGGAAGCGCTGGTCCCCTTGGACACGGCGCCGATCATCACGCCCGGCTCCTGACCTGCGTAGTTGCCCGGCGCGATCCCGAGACGAACCGACATGCTGGCAAGGCGAGGCGAAGCTGGCCGTTCAACCTCTTTGTGCTCTGCAACGGCGTCATCTTCTGTGACAATGGTGATGCGATCAGCGCGGGTCGCCAGATCCAGCGCGACGGCGGTGACGAAATCAACAATCCGGACGGCGCCCTTGTGGTGAATCTTCGAGCCGACATCGCCCGGTGCGTGATAGTCCTTATGAAGCCCACTGAAAAACGCAACAGCGGGGATGCCCTCTGCGGCAAACGACGCATGATCCGACCGGCCGCCCAGTTCGGTGTTGCGAGTGATATGAAGACCGGAATCCGTGGGGCTTCCGTCGAGGACGGCGCCAAATGGATCGCCAGCCCCAGAGACCAAAACCTCAAGCTCGCCATCGCGCAGCCGACCGATCATGTCCATGTTGAGCATCGCGTCAATCTGCGACAGTGCGAAGGGAGGGTTCTTGACAAACTCTTTGGACCCGAGCAAGCCCAACTCCTCAGCGGTGAACGCAATAAAGACGATCGAGCGAGCCTCCGCGTCGTCGGGCATTTCGGAATAGGCGTTGGCGAGAATCTGGGTTGCGAGAAGCACGCCGCTGGTTCCCGAGGCGTTGTCGTCAGCGCCAGAGTGGAGGGCGCCCGGATGGCGCGTGCCATAATCGCCGTAGCCAACGTGGTCGTAGTGACCGCCGATGACGATGTATTCGTTTCGCAAACTTCCTTTGCCGGGGAGCACGCCTGCGATGTTGTCAGTCGGAATCTTGACGCGCCCCATCTCGACCGATGTCGCAACGGTCAAACCGTCGAGATCGATCGCGCCATGCGAACCGGCGTCCGCCTGATGGCGAAGATCCATCAATGATTGACCTGCTGCTTCGACGATTTTTTCAGCAGCCTCTGTCGAAACCATGACTACTGGGACATCACCGTCACCGCCGAATCGCGAGCCACGGGCTGACATGAGTTTGCCTGCACGGGGATCAGCGACACCGGGCGGGTTGACGAGGATCACGCCGACCGCGCCTCGATCGGTGAGCGAGCGAATCTTGGGGACGAGCCCAGCGTTGTTCGTCCAACGACCCTTCTTGGCCCACAGGCTCTTGCCCTCATCGTTCATGGGTTCAAATCGGAAGACGAGCGCGACTTTGCCTTCCAAATCGGCGTCGTCCTCGAAGCTGGTGTAGTCATCCTGCCCCGATTCGATCGCATAGCCGACGAAGACGACGGGGCCGGTCGCTTGTCCGTTGCCGGAAAAAGGCATCGGGTCGAAATCGGTCTCGGCGGTGAGCTCGCCACGCTGATCGCCCACGCTCCATTCGAACATCGCTTCGTCGACGATTGTTTCGCCGGAGACATCGAACGTCTGTCGGAAGGTTGGCTCGAGAACTTCGGTCCCGTCAGCAGCCTCGATGGAGCGTTCAAAGAGTGGCTCCAGCCCGAACTCCTTGAAGTAAAACTCGATGTAGTCCGCAGCGACCTCGATGCCGTGCGATCCCGGGGCTCGCCCCTCGAAGAAGGGATTGCTCAGCGTCGTCACATGCGCGTGGTAGGCTCTGACTTCCTCGCCAAGCTGTTCGAGCGCGGTGGCGATCGGCGCCTCGAGAGAGTTGATCGCCCGGACGGCACGCGTCGGTCGAGCGGGTCGGGAGCGGACCTCTGCAGTTCCCGCACCTGCTCCTGCACTATTGCCTCGCGCGGAGTACGAATTGGCACAGCCGCTCAAAACGAGCAAAGTGACTGCTGCGAGAGGAGCCGACCAACGGCTGGATCGAACGGCCAGAAGGGGGATGAATACCATGGTTGCCTATCCTTGCCTGTGGGATGCCTGTGATTGTGAGGGCAGCAGCGGGTCGCCCGCTCGAGTCGCCCGCTCTATAAGAAGATAACTGTACCGACAGCGGCTCGCCTCCGTTGCAACGGTCAGCGTGCTGAGGGCCAATCCTTTTTCTACACTACGGGTCAGTTTGAACGCTGCGGCAGAATCGTGCGATTCACCCACTGGCCCGGCGTCGCCCTTTCAGTTGAATCAATCGCCTTGCGTGGAGACCTCTTGACGATGAACTATGTATCTGTCACACCCGATCAACGGCAAACCATGCTGGACACCATCGGCGTCGCCTCCATTGATGATCTCTTCGACGCGATCCCCGCGGACGGCCGATTCGTCGGCGATCTCGACCTCCCCCCTGCTGCGAGCGAACTTGAACTCCAACGCGAGCTCGACGCGCTCTCCCGCGCCAACAATGGTGGATCCGAACTCGCCTGCTTCATGGGAGCCGGCGCGTACGACCACTTCATCCCATCCTTTATAGACCAGCTCATCAGCCGGGGTGAGTTTCTCACCGCTTACACGCCCTACCAAGCGGAGGCGTCGCAAGGTTCGCTCCAGGCGTTCTTCGAGTTTCAGTCGCAAATCGCGCGACTCACCGGCATGGACATCGCCAACGCTTCCATGTACGAAGGCGCCAGCGCTGTTGCTGAAGCGGCGCTCCTTGCAATCAACACGACAGGCAAACAGCGAGTGCTGGTCAGCGGCGCAGTCCATCCCGACACGCTGTGCGTATTGAAGACGTATCTCGAAGACCTCGACGCAGAGCTGGTCATCATCCCCGCGTGCGCGAAGACTGGAATAACTCTTGTCGATTCAGTCCAGCAAGCTGCTGATGACGACACCGCCTGTCTGATCGTCCAATCCCCCAACATCTTCGGCTTGATCGAAAACTGGGCCGGCTGCTTCAACGCTGCTGCTGAAGCTTCTACCAAAGGGAAAAAGCCGATCGCCGTCGCTGTCTTCAACCCCATCGCGTGCGCTTTGTTGAAAACGCCCGGCGCGTCAGGCGCCGACCTCGCTGTTGGAGAAGGGCAACCGTTGGGAATCCCCATGCAGTACGGCGGACCCTACCTGGGATTGTTCGCTGCGAAGAAAGCGCTGCTTCGAAAAATGCCAGGCCGATTGGTTGGACAGACGACTGATGCGGATGGACGCCGAGCGTTCACGCTCGCCTTGCAAACGCGCGAACAGCACATCCGCCGAGCCAAGGCAACGTCGAACATCTGCACCAATCAAGGATTGCTCGCCCTCCGCGCCACAATGCACATGACCGCGATGGGGTCGCACGGCCTGCGCGAAGTCGCTGAGCAGTGCTGGCATAAAGCGCACGATCTCGCTCGCCGAATCTGCGAGCTGCCCGGTTACTCCATGAAATACGACGGCGCCTTTTTCAATGAGTTCGTCGTCTCGTGCCCCGTCCCTGCACGCACCGTGATCGACCATGCCAAGCAAACTGCGCTTCTTGCAGGTGTCGATCTCTCTGATGAGCGCGTCGGGACCATTGGCGCCAAGACGGAGCTGCTCATCGCGGTCACCGAAAAACGCACGAAAGCCGAGATGGATCGACTCGTTGATTCACTCCGTTCGCACACCTGAACACCCGGGGATTCCTCATGCGATATCGCCAAATCATCGTCAGCACTGGTTTCATTGCGTTGCTGCTGTCCGCATACGCACTGGTTGGCTGCGCCCCGGCGGCGAAAACCGCTTCATCCATGACGATTCCCACATCGTTCGGTTCGCGCGCTCCCCGCCGACCTGTCGCGACATACTCCATTGTCGCGCGCGACGGTAAGACGGGGCAGCTCGGTGTCGCCGTTCAGAGTCATTGGTTCGGTGTTGGTTCTTCGGTGCCGTGGGCTAAAGCAGGCGTCGGCGCGGTCGCTACACAAAGCTTTGTCGAAGTCAGCTACGGCCCGCTCGGCCTGGAACTCATGGAGGGTGGCAAAACCGCGACCGATGCGCTCAACGCGCTCACCTCCATCGACCCCAACGCCAGCGTTCGGCAAGTCGCCATGGTTGATGTGCGGGGCAATGTTGCAGCGCACACCGGCGCGATGTGCATCGCCCACGCTGGGCATAAAACCGGCAAGCTCGAAGATGGCACGGTCTATTCCGTGCAGTCCAACCTCATGGCGCCAAGCACCGTTCCCGCGGCGATGTCCCAAGCGTTTGAATCAGCAACCGGAGAGCTCGCAGAACGATTGATGGTCGCCCTCGAAGCTGCACAAGCAGAAGGCGGCGACATCCGCGGCAGGCAGTCCGCAGCGATTCTCGTCGTCGCAGCACATCCCACCGGCAGCCCCGCAACCGACCGCATCGTGGACCTGCGCATCGAAGACCACCCGACGCCGATCGTCGAGATGCGCCGACTGCTGACGCTGCACCGCGCGTACGAATACATGAACGCGGGCGATCTCGCCATCGAACACAACGACACCGACGCAGCGCTGGGCGCGTATGGAGCGGCGCTGAAACTGGCGCCCAACATTGCTGAAATGTCCTTCTGGACAGGCGTTTCGCTGGCCAGCGTGGGCATGGTCGACGAAGCACTGCCACACCTTGCCACCGCTTTTGCCGACGAGCAAGGCGACTGGAAAGAAGTGCTCCGCCGACTCCCCGCTTCCAATCTGTTGCCTGACGACCCTGAACTGCTGGCGCGTTTGCTTGCTGCTGATGCGCCCGCGACACCCGATCAACCGTGACCCTTCTTGGAATTTTTTGCGATGACCACCATGACACCCACCTCTGTTCAGCCTGATTCTGACTCGCTCCAACCGAGCGCCCCAACGCCAACCCGAGGCGGGCGCCCGACCGAGCCTGTCATCTTTGAAAAATCGTCGCCCGGCGCGCGCGCGACTTCGCTGCCTGCTCTTGATGTCGAGGAGACTCCTCTCCCAGCGGACCTGGCAGGCAGCACTCCCGATTTGCCCGAGCTCTCGCAACTTCAGGTGATTCGGCACTACACACACTTGTCCCAGCGCAACTTCTCTATCGACGGGGAGTTTTACCCGCTCGGCTCGTGCACGATGAAGTTCAACCCGCGCATCAACGAGCATGCTGCATCTCTGCCTGGTTTCACCAGTTTGCACCCGCTGCAGGATGACGCCGACTTGCAAGGCGCCTTGCGATTGCTCTACGAAACACGACGATTTCTCGAATCGATCTCCGGGCTTGACGAAGCGTCGCTTCAGCCTGCTGCGGGCGCGCACGGTGAGTTCACCGCGCTCAAAGTCATCCGCGCCTACTTCCTGGACAAGGGTGATACGAAACGAACCAAGGTGCTGGCGCCGGACAATGCGCACGGCACCAACCCCGCCTCATGTTCGATGTGCGGCGCAGAAGTGCTCGCCGTCAAATCACCCGACGGGTACATCGATCTGGAAGACCTCAAAGCGATCATCGAAAAGGAAGGCGCCGACACCATCATGGCGCTCATGATCACCAATCCCAACACCGCGGGCTTGTTCGACCCGAAGATCAAAGAGATCGCCGATCTTGTCCACGATGCGGGCGCGTTGCTCTATCTTGACGGTGCGAACATGAACGCCATCCTCGGCAAGACAAGGCCGGGCGATTTCGGCGCCGACGCGATGCACTACAACACGCACAAAACATTTTCGACGCCGCACGGCTGCGGAGGACCGGGCGCCGGGCCCATTGTTGTTCGTGATTTTCTTGCGCCGTATCTCCCAACGCCTCAGGTCGTCAAGAACGCGGACAACACCTACGCGATGGAGCGGAATCGGCCGAAATCCATCGGAAAAGTCCGCTCTTTCAACAGTCAGTTTGGCGTGCTGGTGCGGTGCTGGACGTACATCCGTGCGTGCGGGCCTGACGGGTTGCGCGAGATCGCCGAGCAAGCGGTGTTGAGCGCGAACTACCTTGCCGCCCGATTACAGGATCGTTTCGAGACGCCGTATTTTGATCTCGAGTCGAAAAAATATTGCGCCCATGAGTTCATCACCGTTCCCGATCGGTTGCTCAATATGGGCGTCACGCTCAACGACATCGCCAAGCGCATGATTGATTACGGCGTGCATCCGCCAACCATGCACTGGCCTGTGCTCAACTGTCTGATGGTTGAGCCAACCGAGTGTGAGTCACTTGCAACGCTGGATCACTTTGTTGATGTGCTGTGCGCAATTGCAGACGAGATTGAGACTGATCCGGGATCGTTGAGCAAGGCGCCTCAGTGCGCCGTGGTCGAACGACTGGACATTGTGGCTGGCGATCGCAAGCCGATCGTTGTCTGGGAAGATTGACTCAACTGCGGATCAGATGGCAGGCGCTTCTTCGGGTGTCCATGTCGACTCGATGTGCAACTCTTTCAACTGCGCCGGATCGACCTGGCCGGGCGAACCGCTCATCAGATCGGCGCCGGTCTGCGTCTTGGGAAATGCGATCACGTCACGGATGTTGTCCGTCGCGCACAGGTGCATCACCACGCGGTCGAGGCCGACAGCGATACCGCCATGCGGCGGGGCGCCAAAGCGCAGCGCATCGAGCAGGAAGCCGAACTTCGCCTGCGCTTCGTCTTCCCCGATGCCGAGCAGCGAAAACACCTTCTTTTGAAGG